>CALABM010000155.1 GCA_937885815.1 uncultured Verrucomicrobiales bacterium
CATTTATACCAAGGCTTCGGCCAAGCCGCTATTATATGCTAAAGCCCCGGTAGCCACCTGCTCCACAAGGCAAATAGATTAGACCGCAAGCCCAAGAAGAGAAGCTTCCTAGGCTTGCGGATGTTTTTGTAAGCTCATCATTATGAGGGCGCTTTATTCAACCCCCAAAGCTTTGAACACGGCTTCCTCTGCACTACTGTAGAAGATGAGACTAAAGCAGCCTATTAAATCAGAGGGAACGGAAGCAAAATCCACAGTAGAAGTTGAGGGCAGCAGTACCTTCTTAGCACCGCTGTCAGCACAGACCTGCAGAGCATTGGCAATATCTTCCACCTTTATCAAGGTGCCGCTGATGCTGATTTCGCCCAGCACGGCCAGTGAGCTGAGCGTGGGCTTCCCCAGGGCGATGGAACTCAGGGCAATCAAGGTCGGTAGGGCCAGCGTGGAGGTCATGCCGATACCCTGCAAATCCTGATAGTTTACGATGTAGTCCTTCAGCGTGGTGCTGATGCTACTGCTGATGTGCTTGCCATTCGCCTTAAGGAAATTGAAAGCGGTATTAGCGGCTTCCTTGCTTTCGCGTTCGGAGCCAATGCCGGTGAGAGTGAGCTTTCCATTGCCCGGCAGCATTTGAGATTCCAGTCGGAACGCGCCGAGCATGCCGGATTTACCCCGGGCGATTGTGTACACCTGACCGGGATTACTCATACCCTCGGGAATAAGCTTGCCTCCGCCATGTTCCGGCACGGAGACATAACGCTCCTCAAAGGACTCGTTATCAATGTAGGAGAAGTTCACATCATAGAACTCCATACCACCCAGCTTTTTGAGCTGCTCTTTCACACGGCGGCGCATCTCCAACGCGAGGCGCAGCACCTCCTCCACCTCAGGCTTACCAAACTTGCCATCAGGGTACAGCAGCTTCAGATAGGCATCCACCATGCGACGCACTGCGATGGTATCACGCTGGTTCAAGTTCTTGCCCAGGCGGAAATACCTATCGAGGGCATCACCATACTGCTCCTTTCGCAGCTCGCGGATAAACTCGGAGAGATAATCCGTGATGAAGCCCATGTCATCCGTGAAGTGTTCCGGGCGGAACTTGGGTATCTCCCAGCCCGGAAGGTAGCAGTGCATGCGGTCAAGGAATGCCGTGTCCGTCCCCATCTCCGGTGGGAACGGATCAAACAAGCTGGAGGTCTTCTGCAGCACATCCACGCTCTGGTTGATATTGCCCACAAACACCATGGAAGCAGATGCCGCTTTTTCCTCCTTACCGCGAGCAAAGGAACCGGAGGCCATGTAGTCCTTCATAATCTGCACGCCGTCCTTGTCCTTAAAGCGAATACCTGCCACCTCATCAAAGGCCACACAGTCCCAAAGCCCCACAAGGCCCACGGACTTGCGGCCCATGTTGTAGAACAGGTTTGCCACCGTTGTCTGCCCACCGGACACCAGAATACTGTTCGGTGATATCTCCTTGTACAAGTGGGATTTGCCCGTACTTCTCGGCCCCAATTCGCAGAGGTTAAAATTATTTTCCACCAAGGGAAGCATGCGGGTGATTAACAGCCACTTCTCGCGCACGGACAAAGAATCCGGCTCCATACCCACGGAACGCAGCAGTACATCCATCCATTCTTCCTTGGAGAACGCCGCTCGCCCGCGCTTCAACTCTTCAATATCCACGCGCGGCATCTGAATGGGCGTAAGCTTGCTTATCAGGATAGGATGCCCATTCTTTTTATCCTCTTCGTTGTACTCGTAAGAAAGCTGCACAATGCACCAGATACCGCCGCAAAGCAACCTATCAAACTTTTCAGGGTAGGAGTCATCTATCGGTATATTCACCTGCCCGAGATTAGAAAACTCGGCCAAGTATTTATCACTCTTGATATCCAGACGCACCGTCACACGGTCAATCACAGTATGTGAGCCATTCCGGCGCAAGACCGATAAAATCTTCTGAGCTTCATCAGGCCGCACAAAGTTATCAGCCAGAATGCGCTTCACCTTCTCTACCCCCTGCAGAATAATGGACTCGTCATCAGAGCAGCAGTACTGCCCCAGCAAGAACTCCAGCACATACACCGGAACGTTCGCGCCCTCCTTGATTTTCTTGGTCAGGTCCTTGCGAACAACCTTACCGCCGAAATGTTCCCGCAACTTTGTTTTTATCACATCTCGTCTGTTTGCACTCATTGTCTTATCAATCAAAGAAGTTAAACTCATCAATAGCCATGGCAATATCTATCTGGAACGCCTCACGCTGCGGCAACTGCACACCGCTCTCATCCTCAATGATAAGGTAATAGGTATCCCAGTTATTATATTTCATACTCTTAAGGCTGAAATTATGGCGGTATACCCGTTCCTGCGCGTTAGCATTATCCTTATCTGCTATCAGCTTCACCGTGTCGCTAATCTGCTTGCCTTCCGCATTCTCAAAATACAGCTTATACGGGCATGCTATGCGGTTGTCACCTACAGCCTCTAACTGATGAAAGCTCAGGGAGAACAAGAGGTTCGTTATCTTACGGCTAGCCGTGAGCAAGGAAATGGCCACAGGCTTGGTATCATATTTTTCACGATTCCGTTTATACTGAGCACTGTCGTTGCGCAGATAGCGGAAGTCAATCACCGGAACCACCATTTCCTGCAAGCTGATACCGCCGTGCACAAAGTTGAGCCCGCCTCCGCTCATCTTAATACGCACATTTTCACGCGGCGTCAGCGCGTCCAGCTCAGCCGTGAACTTAACGGGCATCAGGTACTCCGCTTTGGCACCGGACTGCGTGATAGCATAGCGGCGGCCATACTCCACAAGCTCTTTCCTGAACTCGCTCTTGTCCGCCTTACCATCTTCCCGCAACGGACTATAGGTATACATGAATCCATGGTCGGATGTAATGCAAATGCGCGTGCCGCTAAAGTCATTACAAATCATCCGCACCAAGTGCTTTAACTCCAGAATAGCCTCCTCACAAGCAGTAAACACCTGTGAATCAGAAGAATGACTGGCCTCATCAATCTTATCGTGGTAAATGTATACCACATCCATATCCTTCACTAATGCCTTACGCGCATCACGTTTCAGCCCAATGATATTTTTGTATTGCAAGGCCACGCTGGCCGGATGCGCGGCTTTCAGCACATTATCCCGGTTCGGCATTTCGGTGGAAGCTCCATCAGCCAGCACAGTCACACCGCCACCGGCCTTTGGCACCACGTCCAGCTGGCGGTGCGGCAGCAGCGCGGCCATGCCGAACTTCGTGATGGTGGGAAAAATCCCCTGCATGCTCTCCAACTGCACCTTGCATTGATTTTCGCGTTGCAGTTGTTCCTTCAGCTCTGCGGCTATCTCATAGCGCAACGCATCGGATATAATCACATACAGCCTCCTATCCCTGGCCTCCACTTTATTACAATAGAAGCTGCGCTGCCGGTTAACATCCGGTATGTACCCTTGTGTGGCAAAAGCCTCAGCGCTCACCGCCGTCCAGTTACTGCCCAGCTGAGTCAGGTACCGGGAATACATGCCCTCAACCACATCCACCACATGCTTAAAGCCATCATCCAGCCCATCGTGACACATGGTAAGACTGCGGTTAAAGCACAAATGGAAACGGCGGTAGTAACTATCCATACGGTAATAGTCTCTCTCATAGGCACGCCATATCTCCTGAGGTTTCGCCAAATGGAAGCCCTCATGGTGTTCTTGGCAAAACTCATGCATATTGGCCACCTGCATCAGGCCTTCATAGTAAGGCACATGAGCATCATACCAAGCCTTTGTGCGCCGCGCCGTCACCAAAAAGCGTATCGCATCCTCGCGGATAAGCCCATCATTCACTTCCTGCATCAGCGTTGCGAGAATACACTCATGAATGCAGGGGAAACACTCCGTTTCCGCAAGGTCCTCGGCGTCCACCTTACAGAAGCGCTCGTACAGCCGTAAATCATCCTCCACCTGAACAGCCACATCATACAAGCTGTCCTTATCCGCCTGTAACCAATCTGCCACCAAGTCATAACAATGCGCTTGGTGACCGGAGGATATGTACGCATCTAATCCCGCCAGCCGCTCCTCGCGTAATGTGCGTGAAGCCGCAGTAAGAAGAACGTGTGCAGCCAGCTTTCTCAGTTGCGGTTCTCCGCCTCCGTTATACCCGGTTAACTGCTGCACCAGAATCCAGAAAGCCGTTACAGCCCCGTATTTTACCAATTTACAGTACGAGCGGTTTTCCTCCGCATCTGTCCCCTGCGCCAGCACGGCACGGAGTATCGCGGGCGGCTGCATTTCCCGTATACCGCACAGGGTAGCCATCACGGCCAAATGCAGCTGTGATGCAGTGGTTATGTTACCCGCCATGTGTTTAATGCGCGCGCGGTGTTCCGCCACATTGAAGAACTTGCGGTACTCCTTAATCTTCTGGCGCAAGTGGGTTTGATGAGGCAGCCCCATCTCATCCATCCACATGGAATTGCGGTCAGCACGGTATTCCTCGCTGTACAGGGAGATATTCAGCAGCCAGTTGTCATCCTCCTTCTGGAAACGCAGCGGGCAATAAACAAGATAATTGCTTTCCGTGTCGTCTGCTGCCAGCAGTTTCTTGGCCGCAAAGTTGTTTTTCCCATCCAGTATGAGCAGCTTCGCATCCGCCAATGTCAGCTCCGCGACTTTGTCCTCAAACTCGCGGTCTTCATCATACCAAAAGATAATGCGGCGCTTGTAGAAATCTGCCAAGGGCTCGGCAAAGCGGCGGTTCAATTTATCTGTAATCTCTCCCCATTCACTCATATTCTTACATCTTTACTTGATTTTCGTCAGCACATCACTAAAGAGAGCGTAGTTCTTCTTTACGCCGTCATCCAAATCGATGCTGATGAACTGGTCTGCCAAGTGGTGTATCTTTTCTTCATAATCAAGCAGTTCCTTCTCCTGCTCCTGTAGCTTTTTCTGCTTCTTGCCCAGCTTCACGCGCTCGCCCGTGGCAGCGCTTTCCATGCGCTGGGCAAGGCTTTCCAGCTCCGTGCGGAAGCGGCTCTGTTGCTCGTGCACATAGTCGGTGCGCATGCGGGCAATCGTGTCCGGAGCGTAGCGGTGCATATAGACCAAGGCGCGGAAACCACCCTTCTTACCGCTGTCAAACTGCCAGTAGATGGGGCGCTTTTGGTAGATTTTCAGGTGATCAGCATAGAAGTCATCCCGGAAGTATTTGCGGATAACGTCGCGTGAGCTCCCCTTCCCGCCCAGCGCATCAGCAATGAAGCGCAGGTTCTCCTCCAGTGTGTCCGCACCGTATGCCACCTCGATAAACTTCACAAAGCGCCCCACGATGTCATCCTCAAAGTATTCATCATCACAGATGGGAATGATGTTGTCCTTGTCCGCCGGGAAGGTGTTGTACTTGCTTTCATCCCACTCACCGCCGGCATACGCCAGCCCTTCCACATCCAGAGAATAACGACCGAACATACAGCCCACGGCATAGCTAATGAGGCTACGGATATCCCGACCCAAATCTGCCTTGCGTACCGTCACATCCTTTTCCTCCACTTCCGGCGTCAGCTCATCCTGCAAGCCGTAGATGTCGATGAAAATGCGGTTGAGTTCTTCCTCATTGGCTTTGAGTTGGTAGAAGCGCTCGCTTGCTTCCGCTTCCCAAGCCGCATAAGACGCCTGTACGCAACTCAGACCTCGCAGCAAGGGGTGCTTTATAAAATCCCACGAAATCTCGAACGAGTCCCAGTCGATGCGTGATTGCTCAATATTTGATTTACAAATATCAACTCCCATAGAAGGAGTAGATGGACAAATCACTGGCATTTTTTCAAAGTCTCCAGCTTGCAAAGATACGGATGGATTCAATATGGCTATGAAGTTAGGCGTTATGGAGGAGTTAAAAAGTCCAAGCAGATAAAACATTTGAGCTTCATCCTCGAGAAAAAGCATGGGCCCCTTATTACTATCAAACAATGTTCCTTTCGGAGAATAACGGAATGTATTTTGCGCAGATGTTAAGCCTGTCCATGTTATTCCCTCTTTAAAGAAAACATCCTTTGCTCCTAGAAAGTGAAAACAGCCACTCTGTTTAGCGTGAGCGATTATATGCTGTCCACCCTTATAAAAATCTACTATCAATTCCCTGTTACCATACCATTTTCGGACACTACCCCCTTTGTTATATGGATACCATTTCTGTTTTTTGTTATGAACTTCGTCATATCCGTAATTATCAAAACAAATATTACCGATTAAAACTTCCCACCATTGTTTGATAAACAAATCATTATTTCCGGTTATTATACCAACACGAGGTACGGCTATTTCTTTTAGTGAGGTGCCGGATTCAAACACTCGTTGTGCATTAGTAGAAATCCAGTACGCAATCGGACTACCGGGGATTTTGGAAAAAGATTCTTGTTGCGCACAGAAACGATTTTCTCCAGCAAGGAACATTTGTTCCTTACCGTTCTGGGTCGTAGGATCAACCAAACGGCAATATGTTCCCTTATACTCAGGCACAATGCCTTTACATTGCACAAATACAGTAGTTTGCACAACTTCACCGCCAATTTCCTCAAAGGCACGAGCCCCCAAATGCGCCATATTGACAAGTTGATTTTCCAACAATTTGGCGCGTAGTTTTTCAAAACTGCTCAAAAACATCCAAGAATGCTGAGTAATCATTGCCATTTTGCCATGAGGATGCAACCACTCTGCACAACGCTCAATGAACACAGCAAAAAGGTCTCGCTTGGAGTCAGGGTACGCCTTATTGACGAATTTCTGGAGCTCTGCACTCATGACAGAAGACTCCATATAAGGAGGATTCGTAACAGCTATATCATACGACTGCGACAAAATCTCAGCCTCCTGAATGAGCGGTAACAGCTCTTGCCACACAGAACTACCCTGCAGGTCTCCGCAGGTACGGATTTCCTCAGCACGGCTATAAAGTGCAGCGTAATCCAGCGCCGTGCATTTCAGCAGAGAGCCGTATTCCTTGGCATCGTGGAGCTCACGGACAATGGTTTGCAAAGCGAAGCTCATCCCGGCATCACCATTGGCAAAGTATTCCAATGACTGTTCTGAAACAGCATTGCTTTCCTGAATCGCGTAGACCTTGGGCTGCGGTACATCCGGCTTATCCGCCTCATCACGGCGGGTCAGGAATCGGCGGTCATACTGCCGGGCTTTCATCATCACGGCAAAGTAGGCCAGCTGAGCGGCGCGGTCATCAATATCAAGGCCGTAGATATTCTTCTCCACAATATAGCGCACGGCATCGCGAGAAGAGTAACCGCAGGATTCATAAATCTGCACCAGCACATCAAACATGTAGGCAAGGATATGGCCGCTGCCCATGCAGGGGTCTATACACTTGATATTCTCCGGATGTATGGCGGCATATTCCTTGCGAATGTCAGCCAGCTGCGCCTGCACCGCCTGCTCTTGCTCAGCTTCTTCCAGGAAGTAACGCCATTGCTGCTTCAGCTCCTCATTGGGGTGGCTCTCCACCCACAGGCGGCCGAGAGAGTTCTCCACCATGTAACGCACAATCCAATCAGGCGTGAAAAGCTGAGTACGCGCAGGTACATCTTCCTTGCTGACTTTTCCTTTCTGAGCAAAAACAACATCTTTTCTTTCGCTGATATAGAACTGGTACAGCCAGCCGATAATCTGCACAGCGTCCTGCCAATCCTCGGTAGGGATGGTGGTGACCATCTGGTGAATCACGCTGCCGTCACGCAGCAGGTTATCCGGGAAGAGCAGCTCCGTGTAGTCCGCAATGCGCTGGAACAGGCCCGGCAGAATGGCACTCAGGGCATTGCATTGGGTGATGAGCAGATACTTGAACAGGCCTTCCTTATCATTCGCCTCTTTGAAGGCATAGACGGCATCCATGGAAAGGCCGTCCAGCTCCAGATTCAGCGCTTCATCAATGATTTGCGGTTTGAAGGCGTCCTCTTCATTGGTAAAAACGCGAATGCGCGAGGGGAGGTACTGGTTCACCTCCATGAAGCGCAGAGCGCAGAAGCGATTGAACCAGGTGTAGGCCACTTCCTCCATGACCTGCTGGTAGCCCTTGCTCTGAACCTGCTGCAGCAAGGCCTTGCGCTGCTGTAACTCGTCAGCAGAAAGCACCTTACCATGAATGCTGGCAGCCTCCGCGGGTTCAGCAGAGTGGGCCGAGATACCGAATTGAAGCGCTTTCTGCGCCACGCGCTCAATCAACTCACGACGAGCCCAGACGGCAAACTTTTTAATGGCGTTTTTATCCATTTTAACAATGTTACTTAATCACTACTCCATCAGTCCCTTTCAGCTGCTTCTTCAGGGCGATACGCATATTTTCCACATAGGCATCCACATCCGCCTCCGTCTCCAGCTTACGGGAGGGGAAAATCACCGTGCGGTTGACAAGGCGGTATTTCTTCTGGGGGGACTTAGGAACAGGTGTGGGATTAGGAGCTCCGCCACCGGGAGTCGGAGCTGGCTTGGGCTGCTCAGGCTTGGGAGGCTCCGGCTTGGGAGGAAGCGGGCGTGAGATTTCTTCGATACGCTCCAGAGACTCGTCCTTCACCTTGGCCAGCTGAGAGGTAAGACCATCCAGCAAAGAGAGCGTAGAATAGCCTTCGATATCCAGTTTTTTCTGCTGATAATAGCGGTCTGCCTGAGAAACGACATCACGGAAGCGAGTATCCGTACCGGCAGCAGAATGAACCTCACTCATGCATTGGCGCACAATTTCGAGCAGTTCTTCACGCTTAGCGGCGAGCATTTCTTCATGGGCAGAACGCACCGTAGCGCAGAGGCCGTTCAGCTCCGGAATGCGCTGGTAGTTAAACTTCTGCCCGGGTTGGATGAAGCAAATATCCTGAATGGTGCCCAATGCAGCAGAGGCATCAGAATGCGCCTTGAGATAATCGGCATCATATTTCAGGCTGAACAGGAGCTTGACCGAGGAGTCAAAGATGGGGCGCTGTTTCAGGAAGAACTCCTCCACGCGCTGGAGGCAATCCTTGTTATCCAGCATGGAATCCTGCTTTTTAACGATGAAGTTAATCAGAGCGATGTTGTCAGCCTTCTGCTCAAGGGTCTCCTCCACCAGCTGCATGGCAGCCGCGACCAAAGGACGGTCCGGGTAAGGCTGTCCGGCATAGAGCGCCTCCATCCTCTTCAACTCCTCGCGCCGGGCGGAGAAGCGCTCAATGATGAAAGCCACCAAATCATCCTCCTTGGCGGGTACGTCCATGACGTCCAGATACTCGCGCAGGAACTCACGGGTATCCCTTATTTTGCTGGCGGAAATCACCTCACGCTTGGAAATCAGGGTCTTGCCGATTTCTGACTTCTTGAGCAGCATGTCCGTCAACTTGGGATGAGACGCAGGAATGGTGGTTCCCATATATTTGACCGTGGCCTTTTGGGAAACAACCAATCTGGCCACAAGAGCCGCGATATCCATTTCTCGCCAACCGTAAGGAATGGCGGAGAAACGGCTGCGAATATCATGCATGGAAGAGGGCAAGTTTTTGGCTTGCTGAATGGTGAGGAACTCCTCCAGCAAGACAAGTGCGCCCTTGTTATCCTCCAGTCCCTGCAGATTACCGGCATTACCGGAAAGGATGGTGGCGATGTCCGTTTCAGAGGATGCCAGGACTTCTACCTGATTAAGCTCGCGGTAGAGATTATCCACGAGGTAGCGCAGCGCATTCTCAATCTTGGCTTTGGCATCTGAGGCACGCTCAGAGATTCGTTCACCCGCCACGTAGAAATCCGCGGCGAGGATAGCCTTCATCAGCTCCTCCTGAGCAGCAGCATCCAAGCGTGTGGCTTCCTCCTGTAGCCCCCGGATGATATCCCGCGTAGATTGTGCCAAGGCGGCCACATTGCGCTGCTTGATGTACTTACGAATCTTTTCCGCCTGCTCCAGAGAGGAGAAATAATCCGACTCCGGCAGCACGGCAATCGCCTGATTGACAGAATCGCTCATGAGCTTCATGGGATTTTTCTCTTCAGCATCAGTAGCCACGGAGAGGAAACGCAGGCACATGCCCCCGGAAGTAGAGCCCACGGCACAGCCATCCACATAACGATCGAACTCGAAATCGTAATCCTTGCTGTAGCGGAACTTGCGGGTGGAATATATATCCGCGTAGATAATCTGTGCAATACGGTCTACGATGGTAGCCGTATCAACCGAGGTATCATTGCGGATGGCTCGCTGGATATCCTGCTCTTCATCGGTCAGGAAGTTGTAATTCTCACCGCTACGGCCAATGTAGTTCTGGGAATGCAAGCGGTCAAGCGACTCACGCACCTGCTGGCGCATGGTGATTTTATCCACGCGGATATCATTTGCCATGAGGATGACGATATTGTCAATGTTGGCAGGGATGTCATTATCAATGTAGCGGATGAGGTACAGGAGCTTCAGGATATCTACATCATAAGGCGTGAGGACCGCTTCTGACTGCGCGGCTTTGTCCGCACGCTCGATTACCTGACGAATGGAGCTATCCAGGAAGGAATGCACGGTATCGTAGAAGCGGAAGAAAGGCACGAGGGTATTCTCATCCCCCTGCTGCACCTTCTGGGCTGCTTCTTGGAAGCCGGACAGCATGGAACGCTCACCACCGGAAAGGTGTTTACCGGAATTGCCGTGGCGGCGAATCTCCGCAAAGACCTTCTGCATGATGATGAACTGGTACGGAATAAAGGGGAAATTAGTAGCGAAGTCCGCAGCTGAAGCAAAGCCCTTAATATCCGCCTGAGCATCTTTGAAAGTAAAGAGGTTACGTAAGGTGGAAGAATTGTCGCCGTAAACAGCTTCCAGTGCTTGTTCTGCGGAAGGCGTCTTTTTGAGCACGCGCTTCTGAATCACCTCATCCACCGAGGAGGAGGAAAGAGAAAGGCGGGTCTTAAAACGTGCCTGAATTCGGGAGAACGCATCTGACTGAACCTTAATGATATCATCAATCGCTTCCTGCCCTGTGCAGGCAATCCAAACCTTGCCCTCACACACGCTGCCGATATTCTCGGCAAGAGATTGCAGATTGAGCAGCAAGTTCTTATCATCACCGACGTACTGCCCCACCTCGTCAATCATGAACAGAAGGCGATAGTCAGCAGGCTTGGAATCCACAAAGTTTTTGATGTCCTGAACGAGGCCCTCGACAGAGAGTTCAATCGTTTGCTTACCCTGAGTACAGCGGACGGCATCATCCTCACTCATACCGACAGCTTGCACCAAGGCTGTACGGACATGTTTGGCAACAAACTTGTAGTTGCGGCGGGAGTCCTCCCAGCTCTTGCCGGAGGACTGAGCGAAGGCAGCTTTGAAAGCCTCGGTCTTGCCCGTACTTGCGAGGTATTGCTCCAGCTGCACAACCTCCAGATTTTCACCGTAGTAACCGAGATGGTTGTAGAACATCTTGGCAAAGACGCGCTTCACGGCGTCCTTGTCCTTGTTCAGGCCGGCCACATCGATATTGAAAAGAATCGTTTCCGTAGTGCCCTTAGTCGAGCGATCAATGGCCATGAATGAGGCCGGATCATCCGCGAACTTTTGGCGGAACATATCCACCGTGGTGGACGCACCCACGGGTTTGTTTTCCAGAATGTAGGAAAGCATCTTCAGGAAGTGGGACTTACCACTGCCGAAGAAACCGGAAATCCAGACGCCGATATCATGCGTGGGGGTATCAAACGATTCGCTGTAGAAATTAAAGAATGACGCAAAGTGTTTTCTGAGCTCCTTGGTGATAACGTACTCGCGCACTTCCTGCTCAATGACATCTGCCGCGGACTGGTCAACCTTAATAACTCCGTTGATAGAGCGGTTGATGTCCTCTTGGAATATGTTTTGTATTTTCATAGGTGTTAAATTTCGTTGAAAGCTCGATAGTAAGAGTTAGGTGCCAAGGTATTAAAAAGTCGCAAGGAGTTGCCATCAAACGTCCCCGGATACATCACCAGAATGGGGATGTCCTCAAAATGGGGTTGTATGGCCTCAAGCAGGGAATGTACTCGCATGAAAGGGAAAACATCGCCTACGCCTGTGAGCATCAGGATATCTCCCTTCTGATGAGGGGCGTATTGGATTTTCTCGATGTATTCATCCACACCGAAGGACATTTGAAGCTGCTCCAGGAGGAAATCTGAACCGTCGGATTCTTCCATTTCCAGAATCCCGTCCATAATGTCCTGTTCTTCGCAGAGAGAAAGGAAGATATTGTAAAGATTACGCTCGATAATTCGGCAGGCTAAGGTAGAATCCGCCGAAACACGTTCAACAAAGCGCCGAACAGTCATTTCATCCTTAGGATTGTAGCAGAACATGCGGATGTTCACCTCATTGCTCAGCCCCTTCCCTTCAAGGAAATCAGGCTCTTGCATGTGGCACCGTAATTTATCCAAACTTTCTCCAATAGATTCCATACAGCCAAAAGATTATGAGAATTGGTTGAAAGCGGGCAACATGCGCTCATCCCCATTGCTGCGAATGGCGTTTTCCAGCACGTAATGCAGCAAGACCGGGCAAAGGGTGTCCGCCTTGACTTTTTCCAAGTAGCCGTTCTCCAGCAGCAGGCGTTTAAGGACCTGCTTAATTTTGGTGATAGTGCTATCACTCCAACTGGCCACCTTATCATCCTGTTCTTGCAGTCGCAGGAAAAAGGCATTCAAATCAACCTTACCAAAAGAAGTGTCGTGGGTACGGTATTTCTCGCCGATAACGGTGACCATGAAGTCACAAACCAAGCGATTCTGCTTCATCATGGCGTACAGGCAGATTTGTTTGGCTACATCAAAAGGCTGCGAGGCTATGGCCTGTACCAGCGACATGTCATTCAAGACCCGAAGCCGGCGGATGCAACCCGGAGCAATCTTGCGCAACGAGCGTTCCGTGGGGTACTGGTACAAATTTTCCCCAATGATACGTGAAAGGATTTCATCATCAGTTCCGCCCTCAACCAGCAGCTTGGCAGTGGCCCGCATCTCGTAAAACAAGAACTGCTCCTGAGTAATGACTCCACAGTAAGGGCTACTTGCACCCTTTACAGCCAGATAGTTGTGAGTCATAGGTACCTTGGAGCATGATGATTTAGAGTCTAAACGCTCATTCGTTTTTTGTAAACCGACTAAGCAGGAAGTGTGAAAAATATACAAATTTTTACGCGTTTTGTCAAGATTTTACAGAAGCAAGAGATAACATAATCGTTTTTTAAGCAACACGGAACGGGCCCGCCCGTGGTTCGTTGCTCGTACCCAGCGGTAAGAAGCAGGATGGGGCCGCGGAACGCAGAGCGCTCTCCATGGCATAGTAACTTGACCGCTGCCTCTTCTAAAATTTGTAACCTTTAGCGCCACCGCTGGGAGAAAGCGCCATGGTCTAAGAGATTAGCTTGTATTTTCTTTACTACGAGCTACTTTTGTGCTAGACTGCTCACAGCCAACGATTGATAGAGATACGAGTGACATTGATTCTACTAACGCCGAATAACGGGAAGAAACGCCAACAAGTAATTTAATCTAGTAATATTGTGCATTTCGATGAATAACTTGCCTGTATTGATGTACAAGTCGACGGATGGAGAAATCCGCTTAGACGTTCACATTGACGGAGAATCTGTATGGTTGAGCGTAGCTGAAATGGCCGAGTTATTTCAACGCGAGCGTTCGGTCATTAGCAAGCACGTTAAAAATGTATTTGAAGAAGGGGAACTAGAAAAGGAAAGCAATGTGCAAAATTTGCACATTGCAAATTCAGACCGCCCTGTAGCCTTTTATAGTCTGGATGTTATCATATCTGTCGGTTATCGAGTCAAATCGTTGCGAGGCACCCAGTTCCGCATCTGGGCCAACAAGATTCTGAAGGAGTATATCCGCAAGGGCTTTACTATGGATGATGCCCGCATGAAAGAGCTGGGCGGTGGTGGCTATTTCAAGGAGCTGCTGGCGCGTATCCGGGATATCCGCGCGTCGGAGAAGGTGTTCTACCGACAGGTGCTGGAGATTTACGCCACGAGCATTGATTATGACCCTAGGGCTGAGATATCCATGGAGTTCTTCAAGAAGGTGCAGAACAAGATTCACTACGCCGTGCATGGAGAAACGGCAGCAGAGGTGATTTATCACCGTGCGGATGCCGAGAAGGAGTTCATGGGACTGATGACCTTCGCTGGTAGCCAGCCTACTCTGGTAGAGGCTAAGGTGGCGAAGAATTACCTGAACGAAAAGGAACTGCGCGCCATGGGGCAGATTGTTTCCGGGTATCTGGACTTTGCAGAACGCCAGGCAGAGCGAGAGCAGCCGATGACCATGCAGGACTGGGCAGCGCACCTTGACCGTATGTTGACGATGAGCGGAGAGCAGTTGCTACTGGATGCCGGCAGCATCAGCCACGAGCAGGCCATGCAAAAAGCGACAGAGGAGTACAAGAAGTACAAGGCCAGAACCCTCAGCAACGTGGAGAAGGATTATCTGCTCTGCATGAAAGATTTGCAGAGGAAGGGCAAAGAGTTAAAATAAGCGCCGCAGCTGCAAAGGAGAATCAAGCCGCCCCCTGCTCCTTGCGGCGGGCTTGAAAGGAAAAGCCCCGTGGGTGCGGTGAACACCACGGGGCAGTCTTTTTGAGAAAAGGAAACGCTATCAGAAGGGGTTCAGGGAGAACCAGGGGCGCTTGATGCGGTGCTCATGCACGGTGGTAAAGATGGTGGAGATTTCCTTTACCCATTCGTCAATGATGCGCTGGTGGTAGACGTAGGGACGGAAGTCCTTGGTGTCCGCCAAAATCATACCGGGTACGGAGCGGAGACCGTATTCAAAGTCAGCCGTCTCAGCCACGAGCTGGCCTTGCGGGTTGTAGAAGCGAATACCCATACTCAGGGTGCCTTTATCCTTGGCGCGCGACACGAGCAAGCTACCGCCCCTCATGGCAACGCCGGCAGCCACGGAGGCAACATTATTAACAATGCGAGTGGGGGAGGCAGAAAGCAGAGCAATCTCCACGGTGTAGGAATCAGCGGTGGGGGTATTGACCAAGTGGAAGGTATTGGTGGAGGCGTCTTGGCGCTCGAGTTCCTCCGTGAGAGTTGTCTGGAAGTAGTCCCTCAGACGGATAACCTCCGGAGAATTGGCATGGAGAGTGGGGCCGGGCTGGAAGTAATCCAAGGTAATGGGTTTTACATAAACGGCCTGAGATTTGTTATTATCTCCACGCACGCGTTCATTCCAGTCATCATTATCAGAGATATCCCAGTAGGAAGCAAAGGGCATGCGAGAACCATCACTCTCTTCAAAGTGGGTGATGAAGCCATTACGGGGAATCTGCTGGAAAGGCGCATTCTGCAGCTGGCAAGAGACAAGCCCGCAAGCCATCAGCATGGTGATGAGAAGCGTGTAAAAGAGTTGATGCGTTTTCATGTGAACGTGAGAATAACACAATGGCGGCGCCCTGTAAAGCCATAAGATTCACGGCTAAGGCAAATAATGAGGGGGCTTCAGCATGAACGAATGGCAAATCTAGCCAAATCCGTATACCCTGCTCCGTCTCTGCATGCAAGAAGGGCGCCGAAACAATCGGCGCCCTTCGTTTTACAGCTGTTAGGCAGGTTTATATTCTGCGGCGGGAGGCTTACTTGCGTCTGCGGCGCATAGCCAGAGCAGCCAGTGCTACAAGGCTCAGGGTCGCCGTAGTGGGTTCGGGCACTACCATTCCGATGCTCAGCGTGCCTTGCCCGGCCCCGAGAGAGGTATCGTAAACGAGGAAGTAATTGTCCGAGAGGTTCATGAAGTAGTCCTTAGCCAGTACGCCATCACTCAGAGTGATGGAGGAAGCAGCCTCCTCAGAGGAGCCCAGATAGAGGGAATCCACGCCGGTGAAGAGAGTCACGCTCTCCCCTGCTTTCATGGACTTCACCTCATCATACAGAGAGCCCGTCAGGTTCAGGCCGGTTTCCAGGCGCACGTCACTGCCCATCTGCACAGAACCCGCCATGTTGAGGGATGAACCTGTCTTCATCACAAGGTCAGCATTCAGCGTGACGCCTGTACCGAAGGTGGCGATTTCGCTCACGTTGATACGGGCTTCATGAGCTGCAGCCTGAATTTCAGCATCATATGCACTTATGGAGAAGCTGTTTGCGATTTCAAGTTCCCTCAGGTTCACTTCTTCCTGATTCAGCACTACGATACTACCGTTTACAGCATGCAGCTCCTCGAGAGAGTTCTGGCTGTTATTCACCGTCAGCAAGCCGCCACCGGCATTTTCCACAGAGGAGGAAACGAGCTTATTGCCAATAGTAGCATCGCCGCCGGTGTAGGCCACATGGGCATTACTAATCTGATAATCCGCTCTATCAATTCCGTATGGGCCAGGGCCTTTACTTGTTGTAGCGGACAGTGAAGCAGAGCCCTCATCCGCGTGGTTAGCGATGGAAATATTCTGGCTGGAGATATTCAACTCAGCGCCGGAATCCAAGAGTATACCGGTGTTGTTTCTACCCCAAATCTTACCTGTAATCTGCAAGCGAGCATCCTGAGCCAAGTGTAGCTTACCTTCAGCGGTATTTCCTTCGGACATGGCGCCATCGAGATTAGCGATGGAGTTATCCGCACCGGTGAGGATGACCTCACCGGCCTGGGTTGATAACATACCATTAAGCTTCATATTACCACCAACAGTCAGGTTACCACCGCCATATTTGATGAGTGAATTACCGGTTATATTCCCGCCGATAGTGCCGCTCTTGTCAGTATTGACGTGGAGCTCAGTACTTGCTACATCCAGATGTACATTGCTGTTTACCACGGTACCGATACCATCAAACACCAACTGACTGTTCGCC
>CALABM010000156.1 GCA_937885815.1 uncultured Verrucomicrobiales bacterium
GTAGAGCGCCAGCTTTGGGAGCTGGATGTCGCAGGTTCGAATCCTGTCGCCCCGACTCATTTTCCCCACATACACCGGCCGCCAATCAGGGCGGCTTTTTTGTCAAGTATACGCTGAGGGCTCCTGAAGGAGTCCCCTTATAAAGACAGAGCTAGAGGTATTATCACACGCCCCTCCCGTTATTTGTTGGTTATAGCTTATTCTCTTGTAAATATTGACACCAAAGGTCGTATTTTAATTTAATGAGGGAGCCTTCCCACGTTATGCCTTTCTTATAATAAAATGCATGTAGGTCCTCTATGCTCGAGTCCTCGAACAACACAAAGTCCATCGACATTGCCGATATCTTATAGTGTGTAGGCGATAGTTTTGCTTTTGAAACGCGTATGGCTTCATTATTTGTTTCCTTAAGCAAGGTTTTCACATACGTATAACTGTATGTACACTGATGTCCTAGGATTATTCCAGTAAGATATTCCTTTAAGATATTTGTAAATAGTAATCCCTTTTCTGCATGTAAGTCATCTTCGTGAACCTGAACCCTGAATTCTTTTTCATAAGACCAATCTGTTGATTTTGTCGCAAAGAATTTGAAAAAATTGCTTACTCTTTTTGTTTGAGATTGTAAGTAATCACGAACCTTATTTAGTCTCAGTCTCTCATCGGTATACACAACCTCGTGAAGAAAGAATGTTTTTCCTTCTCGAGACTGACACAAGTATACCTTATAGTTGTCGTCATTAGCATACTGTTGCTTGAGATCTTCTCTTATGGTACAAAGAGGTAAATCAAATACTAGACATATTCCCGCACCATGTTCTGCATAGTGTCCCCACATAACAGGCGAAGACATTCTTGCGCTGAGGCAAACTGTGCATGGTGCCATTGTGGGCATCAAAAGCTCCCACTTGCTTTCCTCTTCTGCGTCTTTAAATACAGGGCGATATTCAAAGGGGTCATTTGAATGCCCTAGTTGCGTAACTTTTAAATTACCTGTACGTAAAATGGACTCTAGGTGCTCAGCTTTTGTATAATAGTACAACCTAAAGATTCGCGGTGCCAATTTTTGGTTAAAGTACTCTTTAAATCCTCGTATATACGCTGGAAGTTTTAACAAATTCATTAGAGTTCTTGTTTTATAGTTTATTTCAATCACTTCATGCCCATAGGCCTCATCCATTTTAATAGCAAAGGCACCTTAAACACTTAAAATTAGTTATTTAACTTTTACAAAACTATAATAAAGTGTTAAGCTTCGACTACTTGCCATTCATCTTCAGGGAAGAGATCTAACGAGTCTTCATATTGAAATATTTTAAATAACAGGCTAGTTACAGAATTAAAAACCCTAGTCATTAACCTTAATCCTTCTCCTGTGTCTTCTATTTTCAAACAGCCTTCGTGCACAATATCATTTCTGTGTTCCAAATCGTCAGCTATCGGTAAGGGACATGAATATTTTTCATAAAGCTGTTTAACCCTATTTTTAAACGATGGGACATTTCCTTGTTGCTGCCCACGTTTGCCCAAGTTCTCGATAACCAGTTTTGCAGCTTTTTCTGCTTTTGATATATTGTGTTTATGAAAAACATCAACTATATCTCGCTCGAGTTCAGATGTATCAACTTGTAACGTCTGATGATTCTTTACAACTTGTGGATTTTTTTGACTTACATACGTCATGTGTAGAGTATCAAGCAGCTGATAAGAAAAAAGCAGTCTGTGTTCTAAATGAACATGGCGCATATTCATTGTAGCATAAGTAGCTAAGATTGCTCTCCATGTGCCTCTTTTTCCGAGCTTACCTTTATTAATACTGCCCAACGCGGTTTCTATGTACTGTTTTATTCGCCCTCTTTTATCCCCACGAGGACGGCCCAATGGCGACCAAAAACAAGGGATTTTATTAGGTGTATGCAATGCTTTCAGTTCGATTATCTGTTCTCCCCGGCGAATAACCCTGCAGGCAGGCAGGGCTAAACTTCCCAAAGCAAGTTGCAATAGAGAGGCAATATTGTATGCCTCATCATTAAAATCAGAAGAAAACGTCTCGTTAACACTCAGTATTAAGTGGTTAGAAAAAGAATAATCTTTCCCCAATATGTAAGGTGAAACAGAAAATCCGCCCTCCCCTACACTAATAAGATTCTTTAAGTTCCAAGATGCCTTTTTACCAGTGATAGATATAGAATCTCGTATCAGGTATCCGTTTAAGCATTCAGTAAAATTGTCGAACAATTCTATTTTAGAAAACGGAATTATATAATCTACACAATCTCCACCATGAGGAAGAGTACTATTATTAACAAAAACAAGTTTCTTGCAAACAAATCCAAACCTATAAACGGAACCATCAACTGATGAGGAAAAAGAAGAAGAACGCACCCCTCCTATTTGAGCCCTTACTAATACGTCCCCGTAATAGCATAAAAACTCCGCTCCAGCCAAATCAGCGGCAGCGCAATCCATAGGCAACTCTATTTGCAGAATAAAATTAGAAAAATCGCTTTGTATGAGTTGGCTTCGACTAATCAGCAACTCACGATTGCCGGCAGTTTTAACCTGTTGAGTTTTTTCGTATGCTCGGTGATTTCGCTCTTCAAAAAACATCTTAACAAATTAACTTGTATTAGATAGTTTTATATATCTTCCTCGGCTGCGTTCAGCACCTTTTCCTCTGTGTCGTAGTAATCGTATGAGGTAGGGACGATATTATCAGCCCAAAGCTCGCATTGCTGCATTACGGTCTGCACGGCATCCTCCATACCTTCAGGCGGGTACTTGTGAATCTTAAGCAGGCGTTTGACAATAGTGCGCATTTTGGCGCGTGCGCTGCTGCGGCGTTGCCAATCAATCGTCTTGTTGCGGCGCAAGGTGTCCGTCAATTCGCGGGTGAGTGCTATCAGTTGGTCGTTCTCGTAGAAGTCCTTGACATTTTCCGGCTTGGTCAAAGCATCGTAGAATGCAAACTCCTCCGGTGTCAGACCGTACTTTTCACCCTCTTTGTGTTCAGTAGTAATCTGCTTGGCCAATTTCAGCAGTTCCTCAATAACCTGCTCATTGGTTAACAGCCCATTGAGGTATTTGTTCATCAATTGCTTGATGATATCGCTGAACTTGTCAGACTTCACCACGTTCGTTCGCTTGTATACCCTTACTTGCTCCAGAATGAGCTTGCGCAGTAATTCCAACGCTAAGTTCTTACTATCCAGCTTGGCTATTTCCGCCAGGAATTTCGGGTCAAATAGCGAGAACTCCGTCTTAGCATCAGAGAACAGGTTGATAACTCCATCACTCATGATACTCTGCTTCAGAAGCTCGTTGATACGCTGATTGATTTCCTGTAACGACAGCTTGCGTTTGCCTCCGGTGTTTTCCAAACGCACCAACAACACGCGCACCGCTTCCATGAAGGCCGCTTCCATGCGGTCATGTTCCTCCGCTATGGATGAGCACAATGAAAGGGCCTGATGAAGCATCAGGGCTTCTTTCATAAATGAGGTGCGCGTCTCCTCTTTGTCCCTAGCGAGCAGGTAATTAACAGCCCCGGTGATGCACTTACCCTTTTGTAAATCCGAGGCGTTTCGAAAAATGGAGTAATCGTAGCCATGGAACAAATCGCGGCACACTTCCAGCTTTTCAAAGAACTTCGGGTAGGCTACACGAGCTACATCGGTATCGCCATAGTTCTTGCGGTCTCGCGCAGAGTAATCACTCATCGCTTTCTTCAAGGCAGCAGCTATGCCCACATAGTCTACAATCAGGCCGCCCTCTTTGTCCTTAAAGACGCGATTCACACGTGCGATGGCTTGCATGAGGTTGTGCCCGCTCATGGGCTTGTACACGTACATGGTCGCCAGCGAAGGAACATCAAACCCGGTCAGCCACATATCCACCACAATGGCAATTTTCAGAGGGGATGCATTATCTTTGAACTTCTTGGCAAGCTCCTCTCGATGTTTCTTATTGCCGATAATCTCGCGCCATTCCTCGGGATCTTTGTTGCTCTCCGTCATGACTACGGCAACCTTTTCCGTCCAATCCGGCCTCAGCTCCAGTATGCGGTGGAATATCTGCAAAGCGATATTGCGAGAATAAGCCACTATCATAGCCTTACCCGTCAGCAGGTATTCTCGGTTATCCTCGTAATGCTCCAGTATATCGGTAACCAAAGAATTGATGGTGTTGGGATTGCCCAGCACAGCCTCCATCTGTCCCAGCATCTGTTTACTGCGGGCGATGACCTCCGGGTCGGCATTTTCTGCCATCACCTCATATTCCTTATCGATGAGCTGCAGCGTAGTATCATCCAGATTCAGCTTTACCACTCGGCTTTCGTAGTACACCGGGCGCGTAGCCCCATCTTCCACCGCCTGGGTCATGTCGTAGATATCGATGGTATGGCCGAAAACCTCTTCCGTGTTGCGGTCACGAGAGGAAACGGGGGTGCCGGTAAAGCCGATGAAGGTGGCATTGGGTAACGCATTGCGAATCAATCGAGCTGCGCCTACCACTCGCTTCGCCACAGTCTCGCCGTCTTCATTTTTCGTCATGCGGATGCGCTCGCTCAGGCCATACTGGCTGCGGTGAGCTTCATCTGCCATCACAATGATATTGCGGCGTTCCGAAAGCGGCTCGGCGCTTTCCGTAAACTTCTGCATGGTGGTGAAGATGATGCCGTTAGCCTTGCGCCCCTCCAGCAGCTTTACCAAGTGCTCTCTGTCCTCTGCCTGCACAGGTTCCTGACGCAAAAAGCGGCGGCACTTGGAGAACTGCCCGAACAACTGGTCATCCAAGTCATTGCGGTCAGTCAACACCACGATGGTGGGGCTATCCAAAGCATCCTGCAAAAGATGAGCATAAAACACCATGGAAAGCGATTTGCCACTGCCCTGTGTATGCCAAAATACACCTGCCTTACCATCACCACATGTGGCCTTGGCTGTCGAATCAACCGCTTTCTTCACCGCAAAATATTGGTGATATGCCGCCAGAATCTTGAAACTCGTGGAGCCATCATCAGAGAAGCAAATGAAGTTTTTCAGGATGTCCAGCAACCGCTTCCGCTGGAACATGCCTTCGAAGAAAGTGTCAAATCCCGCTTGCTGAGTGTTTTCGTAGTTACCATCCTTGGTCTTCCACTCCATGTAGCGGTCTTCGCCGGACGTAATCGTGCCCGCTTTAGAGGTGAGCATGTCGCTCATCACACAGATGGCGTTGTAGTGGAACATCGCAGGTATTTCCTGCATGTAGTTGCGTATTTGAGCGTATGCTTCGCTGGCATCCGTTTCCTCGCGGCTGGGGCTCTTCAGCTCCATCAACACCACTGGCAGGCCATTCAGGAATACCAGCAAATCCGGGCGCTTATTGCTGTATTCTACATACGTCCATTGGTTCGCGATAATGAAGGAGTTATTATCGGCGTTGCTGTAATCCACCAGATACACCAAAGCAGAGCGATTTTCGCCCCACTCCGAGTAGGTGACTTCTACGCCGTGTTGCAGGTATTCCATAAACACAGCATTTTTCTGAGCCAAATCACCTAAGCCCAAATCTTTCAATTTGCGAATGGCTTCTTCTATCGCCTCATACGGTAAGCTCGGATTCAATCGACAAAGGGATTCTTCCAGCTCTGCTTCATACAGAGGACAATAGTAATCGCGCTCTATATCCGGACCGTAGACACGCCGATACCCCATCTCGCAAAATAGCTCAATGAGCGAGTTTTCATAGGAAGCTTCTGTATAGGAGAGAGACATATACTACAACTCAGCAGATAGATACTCCGGTTCAACAATTTTCTGAATGAACTCGCGCTCAAATTCTTCCTTAGTGTATGAAATGGCCTCCTTAAAAATCCATTCGAATTCTTTTACGATAGGTAATTGTAGATTAGCCTTAGAGAGAACTTGCAAATCATCTTCTATAACTGTATTGCTTGATGAACCTAATCTATCCTTGTTGTATACCAGAATATAGCGAAATTTATCCTTAAACGAGTCAAAGCTATCAGACAATTTCAAATCCAGAGCCATTGCCAAACTACAATAGACCTTACTCTTTAGATTTTCTTCCTTATACTCATCTCTTCGTTGGTCATTTCGAGAATGTGTTAACGCCCCATTTTTAAATTCGATGAAGTAGCAATCGCCCTGTTCTGTCACATACAATGCATCATTTGAGGCAAGCCTTTCACAATACCGATGAATTTTATTATGTCTTTCAGCCACCTTATCAAAGCTGATAACATTCCGCAAAGAGTTACTCATGTATTCCCTCTTGTCTTTTGAGACTTTTTGGAAAGATACAACCCAACCATCAGTTTTGCAACAACCGGAATATGACGAAAGAAATGTTTCAACCATATCTTAATCTCCTCCTTCAATCGGCTAATTCTATACGCTCAGAGCGGAGCGTTGCTACGGCCTCAGCCATTTTTTTATAAATCTGCTCAGAATCATTCGTCACATTTTTAATAATAGCGCCACCTTCTTCAACCTCTGCAAGGTAAAGGTTCAGCTTGTCGCGCGTAGCGTATTTACGGCTATATGTCTCTATAGCATTAAGGAAGAAATGACTATGAGTGGTGACCACCACAGACAAATCAAACTCTTTCTGTAGAAGAACTATAAGTTCTGCATAAATCAACTGCCATGTAGGATGCAAATGAATTTCCGGCTCATCGAGAATAAGTATATCTCGTTTTTTTATTAGACTCGCTTCTATGAGCATTCTCAGAACCATGAAGGCCTTGATGCCAGTAGACAGATTTTTGAGCACGATGGGTTCTCCGCAATTTGGAAGTTTCAAAGCATATCCATGACCATCTTTTACAAGCTGCCCGGGAACAACTGATTTTATCTTGGAAATAACATTCTCCAATCGTCCTAATTGCAACGATTGGGCATAAAGGTTTTCATCATCAGTAACGGCATATCCATAATCTGACAATAATCTGCTAAGATGCTTGATCTGAACTTCTGAATATCTCCAGCTTCCGATGGCATCAATGACTAATGGTGTACTATAGTATATAGCTTTGTTAATAAGCGTAATGTCTGATGAATAGCGCACCACATCGTTGTTGCGAAATGCTATAGAGGTTCGAGTATCCTTAATGAATAAATCTACAGTAGCCTCATTTTCCAAATGGTACAGAGAATTCAGTTGATTATTAAAAACTCCCAGATACGAAGCTCTAAGAGAATCCATAAGGAGCCTTTCTTTAGGCCAATTGCAAACATTCTCTACTTCTTTTTGAATTTTGACCTTAGTTTCTTCACTCAATGCAAGGTCATAGTTTGATTCAAGACCCGAAAAAAGAGTTGGCCACATAATTTCACCTTTACTAATATCGTCAAGAACCTGCTTCACAATATAGCGCACAACAGAATATCGACTCGCCAAGTGTTCCGATTTTTCAGATTCATAAAAAGAGAACCGCACGGCGTCCGTAACAAGCTCCTCCCTCTGTTGTTTGATTTTATCATCCAAATTGTTTAGTGCATTAAACATTGAAAACAAAATCTTACCAACCGTACTCTTGCCGGAGTTATTGTTACCAGCAATCACGGTGATGCCATCAATATCGATTTCGGCGTGTTTAATTAGAGCAAAGTTGTCGACGCGTAATTTCATGCCGCGCTATTATAGCAAGCAATTTTGCCAATTGCAAGTCGGCATCGGGGGAGCTAATTCTATTTTGAGCTTTTAAGAGGCATTTTATGTCAGCTTTCACCTTTCCAGAATCGAAAAATTGGCATTTGTCTATAATTTTCCTGTTGTTCTGGCGTAAGTTTGCAAAAACAATGTCGAGCTGAATAATGTTCATCCAGCAACAAATGCGCAGCCATGCGACAATCCATAGTCAAATCAGGCCTATCCAATAGTTGGGTCAATTCCGCAGACTCGGCATCATTTAATGGCCGGCTACGCTTTACGACTTGGTAAAAATTTAGGGTCGATATCTCTTTCGGAATCAACTCCACACTATTTCTAAGCCACTCAGCCAAATTATACCCGGCATTTAACAAATCATCTCTGATTCCCTCTGATTCATCCCACGTTGAAATCATATCTAGCAACAAGCGGATTAATGCTCTAGCGAAGCATTCTGTCATAGGAACTTGTTTTGTTCGCTTCAGTAATTCATCATGATCTATATTTGAGCATGTCAATAAATCATTCTTTGTTAATGTGCAATATACTGATATGGAATATAAATTTCCATCAGCGTCCTTTTTTTCATACTTTGCTTTAAACGTATTAAAATTGTACAAATCAACTCTTCCTGAAGAAGTGGTAGTAACGAATAATTTAAAACAATAACCAGCAATCAATATATTAGTAAAGCCGATACCATCAGAAGTTAATTTTATACGTTTACTATAAACAAAATAATCGACTAATTCTCGCAGAATTCCTTCGTCCTCACTAGTAACCTTATCATATTCAAATTTGCCTTTAAAGGAAATCATGGTTAACATTTGTTTCACATCTCGAAGGTAGCAAATATGATGAAATAATCCATTTTTATCTATATTTTCATCTTTCATACTATCTAGTGAATCAACGATAACCACATCACCAATTACTAGACTTCCCTGATTTAAAAACGCATAAACAAATTCTCCATCTTTTAATCTCTCGTTCAAATTTCCGGAAAAATTAAACTCGAATTTTGCTCGAAGTTTATCACAACATTTAGTTCTAAAAAATACCCCTTTCCCGATTTTATAAATTATTTCATCTTTTGTATTTCTTAAAGTAAACCTATCATAGAACTTCTGGTCTTTAACATAAATAGGAATACTAATAATGGAGTCTCTATGATAAATTTTACGATTTCCTACAGGGATTTCAGTCCCTTTGCTATTTTTTATATATATGTACTGATCGTAGTCAAAGAATACACTTGTTGTTGTGTTTACATGCTTCGATATAGTTGCATAACTAAAAGTTAAATTTATAGGTTTGGCTTCCTTTTCTAATTCTTCTAATGTGATAATTTCTTCATCTCCTGCAAACGGCATTTGTTTCTTCATATTGGCTGCTATATTAACAAATAATTCAGAAACCTCATCAGCGTCTGATGGAAGTGGGACAAACTCCAACATTCTGCTTTTTTGTTTACCATATTTTTTCAGGATTGGCTTTATATCAACAGGCAGTAATGATTTAAAATAAATTTGATACTCATTTCTTTCATTGTTGATGTATACGACAAAAAAGACCGTGCCGCCTTCAGTTAAATAGTTTCTTAAATCAGCTATTTGTACTCGATATTTTATGCTCTTAGATTTAACAACATTTTTCTTCTGTCCCTTTATCTGAACTCGAACACTCTTGTACAAATCCTTTTTCTCATGAACATCACCTCTTTTCTTGTACACATATATAAATCCATCCCACGAAATACCTTTATCGTTGGACGAAATTTGCGACTCCAAATAATCGCAGCTTGATATTACATCTTCTATTTTTGTTACTGCCTTGCGCTCGATATCCATACTCAAGCTAATTTTCCAAGTTTACCCAAATCAATCTCCCCATCCATCAGTTTAGGTAGTAAGGTGTCCCTCATGTCTGAAAGGTATCGGTTTACATCTTTCAAAACCGCACTCTGAGAAAACATAGAACAAATGACTTTTTGCATTTGGAAGTAATCCATTGAATCCATAAAAGGAATTTGACAGGTTGCAATATCTGTAGGCTTAACCGATGGATATGCCGAAACACTTTGCTCCCCAATTTGCTGCATCTTTTCTACAAATGAGGAATCCGAAAGAAGTAGATAGATTAGTTCATTGCTAATATCTGTCTTGTTGCTTCTTATGACTGTAAAACCTGTCGATACTAGCATGTTGGGCAATGGTGAATGGAGGATACCAAAGTGTCGTTGATTTGGGCGAACTGTAGAAAAAACAACATCGCCCGCCTTTACCTTTCTTCGGGCACGGCTAG
Organism: uncultured Verrucomicrobiales bacterium; assembly: GCA_937885815.1. Lineage (GTDB taxonomy): Bacteria > Verrucomicrobiota > Verrucomicrobiia > Verrucomicrobiales > Akkermansiaceae > Akkermansia. The sequence goes on from CALABM010000156.1 coordinate 9,964, forward strand.
GCAATTCATCTTGCTCCAAATCTATTTTCTGAATTGAGGAAATGACACCATCGGTAATATTGCCCGTATCCAAGTAGTTAATGTATCCCCACTTCTCTTTTATCGAGTAAGCTTCCGGATTAAGGTCTGCTATAGCTTCCAATGATAACCATTCACACTCATTTTTTCTTTTAGAGAGCCACAGCTCATACAAAGCTCGAGCCTGTTCTTCCTGATTCCGGCAGATGGCGTTATTAGTTTCGATTTTATCGTCCAAGGCGGAGAGAATCGATGCTATTTTGCGCTGAATGGGGAGAGAGGGGACATCGCACGCCACTTTATCGAAGGTCTCTTTCGTTATAGTATCGAACACGCAACCATGTGACAACTTTTTCAACTCATTAATCTTTGTTTTTGTAAGATAATAGAGATAATGTGAATCTATACCATCTTTTGCTCTAAGTCCAAAACAGGATTGATTAAAGGCCATAGTTGTTCCCAACATAGCTAATTCACCGACTGTGCCACGGGCTGAAACTATAATATCACCTTCTTGTAGTAGTTTTGTTGAACTATTGTCTAGACCCAATGGTGTGATACTTTTTTCTGCGCTATATACAAATTTCCTATCTCCGCAAAAGTCTTTAACAGAAAGCCAAGGAATGTTTCCTCCCCAATATTCAGGGACAGATGTTTTAGGGGTACCACCACCAATTATTGAGCATAAGTCAGAGAACTTACTTATACGCTTTCTTTCCCATTCAGATTTCATACCCCAATTCTTTCAGGTTATTTTTAATCTGTTCTTCCAGCTCGTGAGAACGAGAGAAAAGAGAAGAAAGCTCAGTAGTGAGGCGTTTCATTTTCTCATCGAACGGCTCGCCGTCCTCTTCCTGCTCTTCGATACCGACATATCGACCGGGGGTAAGGATGTAATCCTGCTTGGCGATGTCGTCTGTAGTAGCGATTGCGCAGAATCCCCTGACTTCCTCCAAGGTGCCGTTTTGGAAAGCCGTAAAGGTGTCCGCCAGGCGGGCAATATCTTCATCCGAGAAATCGCGGTGTTTTCGGTCAATCATGGTGCCCATTTTGCGGGCATCAATGAAGAGAGTTTTACCTTTTTGCTTCTTGTTCTTCGAAATGAACCAGAGCGTAACCGGGATGGTAACGCTATAGAAGAGTTGGGGGGGCAGAGCCACAATGCCTTCCACGAGGTCAGCCTCAATGATGTTGCGGCGGATGTCACCCTCGCCGCTTTGCTGGGAGGAAACAGCACCATTGGCCAGCACAAGACCAATCTTGCCGTTGGGCGCAAGATGATGAATCATGTGCTGAATCCATGCAAAGTTGGCATTACCTGCAGGTGGGGTGCCGTATTTCCAGCGTACGTCCTCCTGTAGTTTTTCTTGTCCCCAACCGGAAAGATTGAACGGAGGATTGGCGAGAATGAAATCAGCCTTAAGCGTCTTGTGGAGGTCGTTGTGGAAGGTATCGGCATGGTGTTTCCCGAAATCCGCCGAAATACCACGAATAGCCATGTTGATTTTAGCCATCTTCCACGTATCGGAGTTGGACTCCTGCCCATAGACAGAGATAGCATCGCGGCGACCGCTATGCTCCTCGATAAAGCGAGCGCTTTGCACAAACATGCCGCCGGAACCGCAGCAAGGGTCATACACACGGCAGTTTTCAAAAGGTTTCAGGATGGCAACAAGCGTTTTCACCACGCTGGCGGGGGTATAGAACTCACCGCCCTTGGTACCTTCGTATGCGGCAAAGTTGGCGATGCAATACTCGTATGTGCGCCCCAACAGGTCTGTGCTTTCCTGCGCCGAGCCCATATCCAGATTGGTGAAGAGGTCCACCACCTCACCAAGTACTCGTTTATCCAGCTCCGGCTTGGCGTAGTCCTTGGGCAGCACGTCCTTGAGCGTATCGTTCTCTCGCTCGATGGCACGCATGGCGTTGTCTATCGTCATACCGATTTCGGGAGTATGCGCGGCTGCTGCGATAGTATCCCAGCGAGCTTCCTGCGGTACCCAGAAAATATTCTCTTCGGAATAGAAATCGCGGTCATCCTCGAAACCGTATCCTTCCTCAACAAGCTGTTGGTAGCGAGCTTCAAAGCGAGAAGATACATAGCGCAAGAAAATCAAACCGATAATGACTTTGCGATAGTCGGCGGCGGGAATATGCCCCCAGAGTACGCAGGCTGCATCCCATATCTGCTTTTCAAACGGGAGAGGAGTATTATCTTTTGCTTTCTTCGTAGAGCGCTTTGCCATGACCGCATTCTACCATTTTCATCCCCCCAATTCAAGAAAAAGCCAGTGATTCAGTAAGATATCCCCGCTGCTCCCTCCCCCACTGGGCCGCAGGCTGTGAGTTATACGGAGCTTTGCGGGTGCCCCTCCTTGGCAAGCGTGAGAAGGGCTTTTTTTTCTGCGCTCGCAGGGTAAAAACAAACAGCAGCCGCACGGGTGATACCCAAGTACGGCTGCCGGAAATCTTTTGCTTCGCGCGAGAATCAGGGCTCGCGGATGGATTCATCCATCGCCTTGAGGAAGGGATGCATGAGGTATGATATGACGGTGCGCTCGCCGACCTTAATCTCGGCCCGGAGGCGCATGCCGGCGCTCTGCCACAGCTCAGCGGGCACGCCGTCAAGCGCACCGCTCACACGCATGCGGGCGCGGAACTGCGGACGCTTGCCACCGGTGGCGGCGGCAGACATGCCTTCATCCTGCTCCAAGTTGGAGGTGGACTCATACGTATCCGCCGAAATAAAGGAAATCGTACCATCCAAGGTGCCATATTTCTGGAAGGGGAAGGCATCCAGCTTCAGGCGGGCGATGTCCCCGGTGCGCAGCAGGCCTACGTCCTTCGGCAAGATATCCACCTCCGCTTCCAAGGGCTCATCCATGGGAATGAGGGTAATGAAGGCCTCCGCCTCACGCACAGCGGAGCCCTCTTGGTACGGGGCGATTTCATGCACCACGGCGCGGCAAGGCGCGCGCAGGCTCTCCTGAGAGGCCAAGTACTCCGTCTGGCGGATTTTCTCACGCAGGGCGAGCACCTGCTGCTCATCATCGGCCAGTTGCTCATCTATCTGCTGTTTCCACTCCGCCTCAAAGGATTGAAGTTCAGCGGCGGCGGTGTTACGCATCTGTTCATCTTCCACCAAGCGGGTGCGCTGGTTTTCCACCTCGATTTCATTGCCCATACGCTGAATGGTGGTCTGCATCATCTCAATGCGCGGTGCAATCCCCCGCTCTGCCAAATTGACATAGGTGGATTCAATGCGTTTGAGCGGCACCATCATTTCATCATACTTAGCCAAAGACTGGAGCACGGACTGTGAGGTGGCGGTGTACTTGTCAACACAGGCCTGAAGGTAGGCGCTGCGCTTTTCAAAAAACTCGCGGCGGGACCGGAAGTGAGCGAGCTGCTGGGCAGCGGCCGGGCAGCCGGCAAGCTCAGCGGGCAGCTCGAACGCAGTAGCCCCACTCTGCTCAGCGCGGAGGCGCGCCACGCGGCACTGGTAATAAGCCAGCTGCTCCTTCAGGGAGGCGAGTTCAGCCTCATTCACTGTGGAATCCAGCTCCACGAGCACCTCATTTTGCTCCACCACTTGGCCCACACGCACGAGCACACGCCGGATGGTGGTGCGCTCCAGCGGCTTCATGATGATGTTCGGGCGTGTGGTCACTAATTTACCCTCAGCGGTCACCACTTTATCCACCTTGGCCACGCAGGCCCAGATAATTCCGCACACCAACAGCGTGATAATGACCCACAGTACACTATGTGCCGGCAGGGGGCATTTACGGGTTTCAAGCCAAATGGACTCCGGCTCACATGCTGCGATGTCAGCATCTGTCAGCTCTTTTAATTTTTTCTTTTTACGGCTCATGGCAAGTATCAGTCTTCATCTGTTCCCATTTGCTGCTGCCAGAAGTTTGCATACAGACCGCCCGCAGCTACCAATTGGCGGTGAGTACCGTGCTCCAGAATAGCGCCCTTCTCCAGCACGACGATATCATCCGCGCGGCAGAGGATGGAAAGGCGGTGCGAGATAATGAACACTGTTCTGTTACGTGCAATTTGCTTGAGGTTCTTGCGGATGAGGGTTTCGCTCTCAGGGTCAAGGGCGCTGGTGGCCTCATCAAAGATAAGAATACGCGGGTTCGGCAGGAGCGCGCGGGCAATGGCCAAGCGCTGGCGCTGACCGCCGGAGAGGTTGCTGGCGTTCTCCTCCAGCATGGAGTCATACCCGCGGGGCAGGTTCTGAATAAACTCTTCAGCACCGGCCACACGTGCGGCATAGATAACCTCCTCCATGGTGGCGTCCTTTTTCGTGAGGGTCAGGTTTTCACGGATGGTGCCGTGGAAGAAGTAGTTATCCTGCAGCACAACACCGATATGCGAGCGCAGGTGCGAGCGATCTATCTCACGCAAATCAATACCATCATATTTAATCACGCCCTGCTGCAAGGGGTAAAGCCCCTGCATGAGCTTGGTAACAGTCGTCTTACCGGAACCACTGCGCCCCACAAGGCCCACGGTCGTGCCGGGCTGAATACGATAGGTGAAATCACGAATGGCAGGCGGGGCGTCCGGCAGGTACTGGAAGCGGATGTTTTCAAATGAAATCTCACCCCTGAGCGGCTGGCGGATTCCGCCACCCACCTGTTCGTCACGGGCATTCATCACCACACCGAGCATGCGTACGGAAAGCGAGGTCTGCTGGTACTCATGCACGAGGCCGACGATACGCACGAGCGGCCCGGTGACTCGCCCGGCCAACATGTTGAAGGCAATGAGCGCACCCACGGAAAGCTCGCCGTCAAACACGGCCAGAGCACCCACCCATATGATGGCCACGCCCATCAAACGCTCCAGCCAATGGCTGAGGGTGCGGGCGGTCATCGATATCTTCGCCACGTTAAAATAGCGGGAAATGGCATAGGCCGCCGTATCATTCCACTTGCGCTGCAACACCGGCTCCAAGGCCAGGGACTTAACGGTACGCACGCCGTGAATGGTCTCCACCAGCATACCTTGGCGGCGTCCCTCAGCTTGGTACAGCTCTTCCAGCCTGCGCTGGAACGGCTTAATGAGCGTGGCAATCACCAGCGCCATTAAGAAGGTGAAGAGCAGCACCACGGCGGTCAGCTTGCCGCTGTACCAGAAGAGCACCGGCAGGAACACCAGCAGGGAAATCAGCTCCAACAGCGTGAAAAACAGGCTACCGGAGAGGAACTGACGGATTTTCTCCGTCTGCTGCATGTGCTTAATGAGCACACCGCTGGAGATTCGCTCGTAGAAATCCACCGGCAGGTTCAGCAGCTTGCGGAAGGTCTTGGTGGCCAAGCGAATATCAATGCGGTTCGTGGCATAGATAAGCAGGTAGTTCTGTAAAAACTCCAGCAGAGCATTGAACAGAAGCGCCGTACACACAGCCACACCCAGCACGGTAAGCGTGGTGTAACTTTGGTGCACCAAAACTTTATCCACCACGAGCTGGAAGAACAAGGGCGTGGCCAAGCCAATGGCGCTGATGGCAAGCACCGCCGTGGCTACCTCAAACAGCAGCTTCCGCTGGCGGGCAAACTCAGGGATAAACCACAATAAGCCAAAGGGCCTTTCTTCATCCAGCAGGGAGAACACGCGCTTGCAGAGCACAACTTCACCGGTGAACAGCTCCTCGTACTGCTCTTGGGTAAGCCACTGGATTTCCGGTGCCTTGCCCTGTGCCGGCGGTACGGGGTCCCATACGCCAATGAGAGAAGGCGGATCCTCCAGCTCCGGTTGGCCGGGAGGAGCGGCGGCCTCTCTCATGCCGCAGAGCACAGCACCCTTGCCATCTTTCTTCACAGCAATGGAGGGGTAAATATGCTCGCGTTCTTCCAGCGCGCTCCATTTCATCTTACCGCGGCTGGTTTTGAGCCCCAAGTCATCCGCCATCTTACGCAGCAAGTTCAGGCTGGGCTCCTCTTCCACCGCGTATTCATGCAGGAGGCGGCGCACATCCGCATCCAAATTATGGTGAAGGCATATGCTCACCAAGCAGTACAGGAACGTGTGGCGACCATCCGCCGCATAATGGCGGTTAGCAAAGTTCTTCAGGAACACGGCCTTGCCATTCCATGCCTTCTCCACGGCGGCTTTCTTCAGGAAAATCACCTTACCGCTCTCACGGCTCAGCGGGTCAAATACGGCGTATTGCTCTTCCTCACCCTCCGCCCCGCGGCGGCAGCCCAGGAAGATGACCCAATTCCCGTTCCCCAGCTGCAGCACCACCGGCGAGCCGAAGTGGGTGGCCAATTCATCCACCGTGGCGTCCTCTCGCCACTCAGGCTTAAGACGCAGCGAGGAGAGCACCTCCTGCATGCGCTCCGGAGTAGACGCGCCCTGCCCGCCCAGAAGAGCCTCCAGGTTACCGGCTTCCGGCACCAGCTTGACTATCTCCTCCAAGCATGCAAGCGCCGTCTTTTCAGATTCAGCTTGTTCCATACCCATTATTCAAAATTAGGGGATACCGTTGATTCCTGAGGTAAAGGCTGCAGGCGCACTGCCGGCCCCCGCTGAACCAGCCCCTTCTTTTCCAGCTCAGCCACAAAACGCTGCATGGAATCAAAAGCTCTCATAAATGCCGCAGGCGGAATAACCAGCTGCAAATCTTCATCTTTGGGCAGCTCGGCTTGTCCATCCTCCGCGCCCCCGGTGTAGTGGAACATATCCAGCCTCACCATGCCACCGGACAAAGAGACCTTAGCCATTCCATCTGCATATATATATTGTTTCATATCCACTTAAACAAGTACGCCGTTCAGTCTAGCAAACATTCTTATTACTGTACAGAATAAAGTACATAGCATACACACAAACTGTGCAGACCCAAGGGGCAGGATGCACATGGCACCCTGCCCCCCTCGGAATCCTATGCTACCATA
>CALABM010000157.1 GCA_937885815.1 uncultured Verrucomicrobiales bacterium
GGTGTTCCAGCTGAATGAATATGGTATTCCGCTTTCCCCCTTCTGTGAGAAGGATTCGGAGCAGATTCGCTCCGTGCCGTTCTCCAATCGTGCGATTATTCTTGAGAATGGAGCCCGTTTGAAGCTGTCGACGGATTCCCTCACCGCATGGAATGCTAATTCCGGCTGGGAAGCTCTCACGCAAGGTAAGTCAGATGCTGAGAAGATTGCCATCAGTAAAAACTGGAGTCAGTATTATGACCCGAACTTGAAGGGGGATGATACGAGCAGTGGCTATACCGGTAACAATCGCTCCAACATCACCATCAACGCCGGAACGACGATGGATATTACCGACCGTTTGAAAGATAACGGCGGCGGTTCCACGCTGGTGGATATCTTTATGGCCGGACATGGCACGGATGGGCTGGGTGCGATTTACAAAGGCGTGTCTGATTCAGATGCCGATACGGCTTATTCCTTCCAGTTCCCCTATATCAGCCTGATGGATAACTCCTCTATCGGGATTGCTGCCGGTTCGTCCCCCATCTACATGTATGGCGCAGATAATGTGTACGATAATGTACTGGGAGCCGATGGTGTGAACTATGTCGAGAGTGATTACCTGGGCGACTACAACCAGTCTACCCTGAAGCTCAACGACCACACGCTCACCATCACCGGCGGCGGTACATTTGCCATGGTGAATACCACGGTGCTGGATAATGTGGGTGGCACGATTTATGTGGAAGAGGGTGTGCTGCGCGCCGTGAATACACCTGACCACCGCGTGCAGGATTGGGAGAAGTACGGCCTGTCGTCAGAGAATGATGCCCGTCACGTATCCATTGCCAAGACGACTGATATCGTACTGAGCAATGTAGGCCGCTTGCACACCGACCTCAACAACGGCTCAGACCACCTCAGCGAGCCGCTCGGCAGCGGTCTGCAGTCCTATAAGTTTGCCTCGCTTTCCGGTCAGGGTACAACTGATCTCGGTGACTACGGCCTCAATGGTATCGAACTTATCGTCAACCGCGACCAGTACTATACGGAGTATCTGGATGAAACTCAGACCTACTGGAACAGCAATGGCTACGCCTATGCCGTATACAGCGGCGCCATCTTGGGCGACCTTGACTCCTCTGTATCCAAATCCGGTGACGGCGTGCAGTATTTCTCCGGCTCTGAGAGCACATACGGTTCGTTCATGACAGCCGGGCGCCTGGGTGGTACCTATGTTTCCGGCGGTATTCTGTACGCTATCGGCACATCTTCTTTCGGCAAGACGGAGGCGGATTCCTTCACCGATGGTATGACCCGCGTGGATGTGGGTGTATTCGGCTCCGGCGACATGTACTGGACCAGCTATAAGGATGCCCAGGGCAAGCTGCATGAAGGTAAGGTGTACCTGAGTGACGGTGTGCGTATTACCAACCCCGGCTCCTATTACCTCAACCCCCAGCTGCCGGTTGAGATGCACCCGGAGTAGAAGAATATGATTATCGGTGTGGAGGCCGCGCCCAACGGCACGGCTCTGAACGCGACCGATGCCGGTGGCTATATCTTCCTGATTGATCAGGCTGATGGCGCTCCCTCCACCAACACGGACGGCAAGGCTGAGCACACCGGTTATATTACACTCGGCGGTGTGGACTATGTGCGTATCGACACGCACAACCTCTCCTCGCTCAACGGCGTGAGCGGTATCTACCTTGATGGTACGGCTTACTCGGCTGGCGATACCATCGACCGCAACAAGATGCTGCTCATCTCGGCCTCTGATTGGGAGAAGGTGAAGACCGGTGAAATCGCTGCCACCGTAACGGGGCTGGGAACAGCCTGTTACAATGAGGCTACCTGGAGTGGCTTGCTGCATGATGAAACTATTGACGGACAGCAAGTTTCCTCCAATCTGGTGAAGGAGGGCGCCGGTACTCTGGTGCTCGACCAGCAAACCTCCTACACAGGCTCTACTTCGTTGAATGGTGGTACACTGCGCCTGAAAGGCTGGGTTGACCCGAACCACATTACCGAGAGCGGCAAATTCTCGATGGTCGAGGGCAGCTCCCTCATGCTTTCCTTTGACGGCAGTTATACCGATGGAGGTATGGATGTCGAGAAGTACGCCCAAACGGGTGAGATTTCCATGACCGGCACCGTGAATGAAGACACGGAACTCTCGGAAGACCTGGAGCTTGTCGGTCGCGGCGACGTGCGCTGGAATGCCGAGACCGGTTGGACTCCCTCGTGGGAGGATGAGACGCGCGAGGATTTCACCGACGGTGAGACAGCCGCTCTCATTTCCGATGTTGGGGCTGGCGTGAACTTCACGATTTCCGGTTTGCTGAGTGGCGAAGGCAACCTGCTGCATTCTGGTAATGGTACGCTGACTCTTACTGGGGCGAACACCTACAGCGGTGGCACGGTGGTGACGCGCAGCCATGTGTATGTGGAGGATGATACAGCGCTGGGTGCCACGGCTTCCGGTGACGAATCTGCCCGCGTGGTGACGTGGAAGAACTCGCACCTGCATTTCAACAACGGTGTGCACACCACTATTGCTGCTCCCACGACCAACTCCATCGAGGGTAGTGTTTATGTTGGCGCTGCTTCTGCGGCGTCCGAGTCTGATACCCAGCTCACGATGACAGGTAACGGTTATTGGGCTGAAAAGACTTACCTGGAGAATTGGAATTCCACGCTGTTGTTCAGTGGTGCGGGCGCAACTAACACCGGTGGCAGCGAGGTGCAGGGCAATGGTGCCGGCGTGCTGTATGGCAAGGGTACTGAAAATGTGATGCTTTATGCATCGGTTGGTGAGCTTGACAGCGCCAAACTCAGCCGCATTCAATTGCATCTGGACGACCTTGTCACCCAGATGGGCGAGCAGCTTTACGGCGGG
>CALABM010000158.1 GCA_937885815.1 uncultured Verrucomicrobiales bacterium
GCAAGTGCATCTTCTGTTCACAGGGAGGATTTGCCGGAGATGATACGCACAACAAGTTCGAGACGACCGACCAGCGGGAATGGATGTTTACCTGTCCTCATTGCGGCAAGGAACAGGCATACTCCTGGTCATGCGTGGAGTGGGGAAGCGATTGCAAGGATGCCGAGGGTAACTACGACTTTCGCAAAGTCCGGGCTACGACTTACATGCGCTGCGCTCATTGTCAGGCGATGTTTGAGGACAGGGACGATGTGCGGCGCGACCTCAATGCCCGGTCACGCTTTGTCCCACAGAATCCGAATGCGGCTACGGAGTATGTGGGCTTCCATTGGAATGCGCTTGCCACGATGAGCTGGGGTATGTTGGCAGAGCTTTACCTCCGCGCCAAGAGCGCAGCCCGGAAAGGTGATTATACCCAGCTGCAGCAGTTCTACCAGAAACGCCTTGCCGAGGCATGGAACGAGTTTCACGAGGATTTCCATGTGGAGACTCCGCTTTCTGACTATCGCCTGGGTGATTTCTGGGCAGATGAGGGCAACATCGGCGGTGTGCCGTTGCGCTTCCTGACGGTGGATGTTCAGCGCGAGTGTTTCTATGCGGTAGTACGAGCCTGGGGTCTGGATGGTAGCTCACGCCTGATGTACTGCGACAAGCTGCATTCATGGGATGACATTGCCGTGCTTGCTGCTCGCTTTGGAGTACAGAATAATCTGGTGTTTATCGACTGTGGCTATCAGAGCTACGAGGTCTATGGGCATTGTGCTGAAAATGGCTGGACTGCCCTCATGGGCGATAAACGAGCCACCTTTACCCACCGCCAGAAAGATGGCAAGCAGGTGGAGCGCTTCTACTCCCCGAAGCGCAGGATAAATCTTGGGCATCAGAAAGTGGCAGAGATGTACTTCTGGAGCAACCTGAACGTCAAGGATGCGCTCTTCCGACTCAGGCGTAACACATCCGCTCCGCTCTGGGAAATTCCCGGCGATGCGCCCCAGGATTACCTAGATATGCTGGAATCCGAATGCCGCAAGTTCGATAATGGGCATTGGGTCTGGAAGCAGATAGGCGACCGTGATAACCACTACCTCGATTGCGAAGCCATGCAGGTCTGTGGGGCAATTATGCTGAAATTGGTAGGAGGTGAGGGAATAACTTGACATTTAGGTAGAAAAGAGTAGGATGCCCGCATGATAAAGTTGTGGCATCAATGTTCATTTTGGGTGTATTTATGTGGGGCAGCTGTGTGCTTTCTTGTAGAATTATATATAAGAGGAAAAATGGAATATAGCGCGATGGTCGTACCCATCCTCCTTTCATTTTTGTCCCTATATGAGTCCGGTAGATTATCAAAAAAAGACCATGCCCAAGCAAAGAGTCTCCAATACAATGATTTTGAAAAGGAACTGGAGCAGGAGTTATTAGCAAAATCTTTAAAACGCTGGCGGTTCTTAAGTGAATACTATTTTGCTGGAGACGGGATTCATGTCGCGGATATAGAAAATGCATTTACTGTTGCCGACGAGTCCGATAAAGCTTCCAATGATGAAAAATCCGGCATTATAGACTATTTTATGATGCAAAGGCTAGAACAAAGGAATGACACGTTTGATGATGATTGTAAACCCATTTTCGATTATTGTCGGCGAATAGTGGCAGCATATAAAAATGACAATCTTTCGGACGAACAATTGAAAGAAGTGTTTAAGCACCCAGAATTAACCAACTTAATACGATATGGACTCTACTATTTGAACGTAAGCCAGAGAACTGATTACGTTGACTTTTACGAGAAGACCTTTAAAACGCTGTCCAAACAATGTTCGATTAAAATATGGGAACCGAGACAAGTATACTCTAAAAAATAGTTTTTGACATGCCCCTATGGGCATGAGTAAGATTTACTGCGCACATACCGATGTTGTTGCTACGGATTCCTTGATTGAGAATCCTCGCAACCCGAACCGCCACCCGGAAGACCAGATTATAGCCTTGGCTAAAATCATCCGTCATCAGGGGTGGCGTAATCCTATTGTTGTCAGTCGCCGTTCCG
>CALABM010000159.1 GCA_937885815.1 uncultured Verrucomicrobiales bacterium
TGTCGGTGTGCCGAGAAGTATACACGAATCATCGCCGCACGTCAAGCACATTTTTGAAAAATTTTGCACTTTTTTGCAAGAAAAATTCAAAAACATTGAAAAATCAATGATTTCAAAAATCACTTTTTTGGCACTTTTTCGAAAAACACGAAATTTCGCCTAAGAAATACGAAAGAAATGCCTCCCTCACACAGCAAAATCCGAAAAAACGTGTTACAGGGCGGAATAATCGCCCCCGCCATTAATCTTCCTTCCCTGTAAGTGGAATATACGCCTAATTATTCTGCCACTTTTTGCCCGCTCGTGCTTAGATATACCGAAGCCAGATAAACTGTTCCGAACGTTTTGCCTTGAATCCAAACACGGGCATGGTACAATTAAGCGAACTGCACGGAGGTGAGCCAAGTGTTTTGCCTTGAATCCAAACACAGGCATGGTACAATAAAGCCCCTAACAAGCTAATATCCGCCTCAGTTTTGCCTTGAATCCAAACACAGGCATGGTACAATTCGTAAGCGTAAGCCTCAGCGTTGCCGGTGTTTTGCCTTGAATCCAAACACAGGCATGGTACAATGCATTGCGCATGTCGGTCAAGTCCTGCATTGTTTTGCCTTGAATCCAAACACAGGCATGGTACAATGGCGTGGCCTCACCCGACCGCGCAGACGCGGTTTTGCCTTGAATCCAAACACAGGCATGGTACAATGCTATGTCCGATAAATAGGCTTCAATGTTGTTTTGCCTTGAATCCAAACACAGGCATGGTACAATCTCCACGTTGGGCACTGAGACGCTGGAGGTGTTTTGCCTTGAATCCAAACACAGGCATGGTACAATTGAGCCGTCCCGGGACACCCCATCAAGCCGTTTTGCCTTGAATCCAAACACAGGCATGGTACAATTGAAGAGCGTCTGTCACGCGCTTTCCTATGTTTTGCCTTGAATCCAAACACAGGCATGGTACAATGCTATAAATTTGGAGAGTGTCATGGCTTTAGTTTTGCCTTGAATCCAAACACAGGCATGGTACAATATCGTTGCCGACTGTGACGAGGAGGGAATTGTTTTGCCTTGAATCCAAACACAGGCATGGTACAATGCCTCATCCTCGAAATCTGCCCCATTATAGTTTTGCCTTGAATCCAAACACAGGCATGGTACAATCGAGTTGCAGCACAATCACAAGAAATATTTGTTTTGCCTTGAATCCAAACACAGGCATGGTACAATTTTACAGCTTCACACGGGCATCACGGGCATGTTTTGCCTTGAATCCAAACACAGGCATGGTACAATCATGCCGCTGGACGGGTAGAACATTGGCAAGTTTTGCCTTGAATCCAAACACAGGCATGGTACAATTGGCGCTGTGGGTGAGGAGAGACGTATTTGGTTTTGCCTTGAATCCAAACACAGGCATGGTACAATAAACTCATAGATTATTGGACTGCCGGAATAGTTTTGCCTTGAATCCAAACACAGGCATGGTACAATCAAGCCTTCTTGCGCGTAACGACGAAGCTCGTTTTGCCTTGAATCCAAACACAGGCATGGTACAATAGGTACCATGCCTGTGTTTTATTTTCAAAACATTACTTAATATATCAGGAAAACAAAATCACCACAATAACAATTGCTCCGGCATTTTCTCTGGAGGTTCAGTCAATATTGTATCAGGTCCATAAAACACAAAAGTTTTCTCCCATTGAATATTTGTAACAAACATACAACGCACCGCCCCTTTTGACGGCAAAAAACTTTTTAAGCGCCTCGCATGCGTTTGTACCCGATCACCGGTCACACAAGCTCTAGCATAAACACTATATTGAATCATTTGATAACCATCCAACAGTAATGATTTTCTAAAGTTCACATAACTTTTCTTTTCATCATCAGTTTTTGTTGGCAAATCAAAAAATACGACTAACCATCCCATTTTGTAATTGAAGTTTTCCATGGTTCATACATACCAACTTTCTGAGCAATAACAGCACTACGAAAAGACCTTATCACCTTTTCAATGATTAGCTTAAGAGAAACATTCTCCCCTAAATAAGGAAAAGGCAAAGAAAGAGTAGAAGCAATATATTGTTTATATTCTTTACTTATAAGTGAATTATTCTCCGATTCTACAGAACTAGGCAAAGTTACAATCCACCGAGATATTCTTTCATCAAAAATGGGCCGAAATGGCTCCATTAAATCATACGCTAACGGAGCAGAGTGAGCCCGGGTGGTATGAAAAATACCAAAAATCGGGTCTACCCCCAAGGCCAACAAGTTTCTTAGCACAGAGGAAAGTAATATTGCATATGCGTAATTAAAAAACGAATTGTAATCACCCATATTTTTATCACGCTTAAACTCACCACCAGTAAATTTTTCTGAAAAAATTGACCAATAATACTTAGCGCATTCAGATTCTTTACTTTCTTTTTCTGAATACGCTATATTCTCCATATCTCCTAACCGCTTCACATCAGAACACCATTTCAAAGCAAGCGAAAATTGATTCACGCACTTTGCGTCTACCGTTTTCTTCCACAATCTACGCCTAGTCTGCATAGAAAGGCCAGCAAGATTTCTAATAAGCTCCGTATCAGTTGCTCGGTCTACAGGCAAGAGAACGGATACCGGACTATACGCTTCACAAAAGACCACACCTATTTTTAGTTTTGCAGCATAAACAAATACACTGTGGGCAATATCACACTTAAATGAGGTTATCACTATTGACGCGACATCTTCTAGTGGAATCGAGTTAATGGAAGCCTCAGTAGCAACAAAGAGTTGCCCTTTTTGCACATACACCTTACACTTAGGCGCGTCTATTGATACGATATGATGCGACATTAACTATTGGAGATGTATGAAGACTTCAATAAAATCATTCCGCTCTTAAGCAAAGACTCTAAACTTACGTTAATCCAGTTCGCCGGATGTGTCACGCTGGCACCAACAGCCGAACCAGGACATTGTAAATCCAAGGCCAAGCCTCTTTCATTATCTTTTATTGAAGTAATACACCAAGTCCTATTTCTTTTAGGATCTTTATGCTTAGTAAGTTTTATATACTGGCCAGTCTTAAGAACAGATACGGGATTCCCATTATTTTTCTTTTTCAGTTCCTGAAGCTGTTTATAAACGGACGCGTGTCTAATAATAGAAGGTACAGGTTCTAAAGCAACACCATAATTCGCATCAATCAATAATGCGGCACTTATGAAAGAAAGCTTATCAGACTGTAATCCCATTATCTTAGAAAGAGCAAAAGATTTTGTTTTTTCTTTTTTGTCTCTCACTAATACTCTGCCATTTTTAATAACAGGTTTTCCGTTTTCTTTGATAATTCCTTTATACTGCTCTGCTAGTTTAGCCCCACTCATATCGGCAGGGACATGTTTCACCACTCTATTTTCCGCTAACGCATCAGATATGTTATTTTTTATAGAGGGCGGGACATCAGATATCATGAAACGCTTACCATCAACAATTTTAATCGTTGATAAAGAAGCAGTAGAAGAAATTATGGCAACCTCATCTGAATGGAGGCTTCTCTGTAACAGCATACGCCATATTTTTCCATTATCGCCACTTGGAATTAAATGCAAAATCAGGCCTAATGTACAAGCATCGACGGCATGATGCAAGTGCGTAATACCACGAATTGCATCTTTTTCCAGCACTCTACCATCAGAATCCAGAATAGTTGGAGTACTTTTAGCCAACGTGCCCATAAGTTTCCAAGATTTACGCACCTCTGCCGTCACCTGCCCGGGGATAGATACCATTCTAGCGGAGGGCAATTGCTTCTTAGCGACTTGGGCTCCCAATTTCATTAACTGTGAGCTCTGAGTCAACTGGCCCTCAGTAAAGCCCAATTGGTCTCCATCTTTTTTCTCCGGAGCTTTTTCAAGCAACAAAAGTTTCTTACGCTGGGCTTTTCGTTTACGATCATCAGGACCACCCTTTGTATCGAGCTTCTCAACCAGCTTTTTAAAACGAGTTTCAGTTGTGACTGACAGGTTTTCCCTGTTTGCAACAGTCTTTCCCTGAAACTCTCTAATAAATTCAAGAGCCGTGCGTTTACCTTTCATGGCATTCACTTCCGGGAACGTTAGTACCAAAGCAGACATGGAGTTTGTGTGCCTACTTGCAAAAGGAACAATATGTTCTCTATCCATCTTAGGCAAGTCAATCGCGCTGTACTTCATTTCGGTATACGGACATGTCCAATTCATATCCATGGCGATTCTGCATTTTCTAATCAAACCACCGGTTAGCGGCAAAGATGGAGCATGCTTCGCCAAGTAAGCCTTAGCAGCCTTAAAGTTTGCCAATTTTTCTTTCAGCTTTTTGTCTATTTCCTTGGCAGACAAGCCAGAAAATTCTTTTAACTCCCTATTTACCTCTATACAGCAGTGGGTAACTCTTTGAGCATCTCCACCAGCATAATGGGCTATCATATCCCTCAGCAAACGAGAAAAAATCAACATTCTATGCCGAACGAGATGATTATTAGTCTGCTGTTCAATCGGTCGACCTGCTTGGATAATGCTAACCTCAGACTCAGGATTGGAAAGACAATACAAGACACCATCTTGTGCCTTCGGCTCCCCATTCAAATGACCTAACGAGTAAGCCGGTTTAGTTGGGTCCTCTCCCCTCAGCACCTCCTCTGTAACCTGTTTCAGAATAGGTCTGGCATACGGGGCACGGCCACTAGCTTTTTGTTCGTCTTTCTGAGGCACCAAAATCAAAGCCTTATCAGCATCCGGCACCATGTGGAAATAATTTTTCAGGTTATTATTCGCACCATCCGTCAGCTCGCTCACAATTTTGGAGAATTCACCCTTAGTAAACCGCCCCTTTTCTTTTGCGAGCCGCATCAGTTCCTGCCTTGTATCAGCAGAGAGCGGCATGCCATTTATCCTAATGTTGGCCAATATGCGAGAGAAGCGGTACTCATAAAACTCCACACAGTCCGCCTTGGGCACTTTTGCAAACTTATCAGCCTTCTTTTTTGCCACCTCTTCTGAGGCGCCCTCGTTCAAAGCATCTCTGTATACATGGGCCCAGGTTATCGGACATCTGGCAATGATACGATTGTCAAAACGCGGATGCAGCTGCCCAAAAAGAATCGAGCCGCGGTAACGCTTGGGGAACATAACTCCACACCCAAGCAGCTCTTCTTTCTGAGCGTCTGCCGGGCTTAATATGAGATTCACTACAGAGTCTGAGATGTCGGCATGATTTCTGAGCAACTGTTCAACTTCAGCCTCAACTACCTTGCGAGGAAACGCCAAATTGAGATTTCGATATTTAGGGCTATCAACCTTGAAAGCGGGTTCAGCGGCATCACAATCCAAGCCCAGCAAAGTGGTAACCGTTTCAGCCATTGTAGACGTGCCGCACTTCTGCATCGCGGCCTTTGCAGCTTCTTCGCGTGCAGTATCTTCACTAGATTCATCCGCACTTCTCCACCCTGCATTTCCATCATACCCTCTATTATGTGCATACCATCTCAGCACATGCCATATTTCTACCCCTTTGAGAACAATCTTCCCCCTCAAAGCTCGAGCGGCTAAAAAGAACGAAGCCGGATGCCCGCCGCCCATACGCTCCTCGTGAGTGATAACACCATGATGTTCCAATATTGCACCAATACGATCAATTCTCTTGCGACGAGAGCGAATCGTTCGCCTCATTCTTCGATATTCTCTGCGTTTCGAGGCAAGACAGGAATCTGCTTCGAAAAGTACTACACCTGCTCCTTTTACGGCTGGCTGCATAAAATCAGAGTACTCAATGACACTCCACCCAATAGAAGCATATCCGATATCGAAAGAAAAAGGGGTCTGTTTCAGATTTGCTGATGCCCAAGTAGCCCTTTGATGACAAAAAAGGTG
>CALABM010000160.1 GCA_937885815.1 uncultured Verrucomicrobiales bacterium
GGCTATGAATACAAGGTAGTGGGTGGGCTGCTCACGAACTTCCACCTGCCGCAGAGTACCCTCATCATGCTCGTATGCGCCTTTGCCGGCAAAGAGCTCATCATGGAGGCCTACCGTCAGGCAGTGGAGATGCGTTACCGCTTCTTCTCATACGGTGACTGCATGCTCATTCTCTGAGCTACTTACACCGGGAATAAATGTTCATATAATCCGATGGGTGATTCCGACAGGCCCCATCGGATTTCTCTTTTCTCACCTCGCCCCCGCTCCTGAAGTCATAAAAATCATGAATTTGAAGATTTTGCTTGCCTCTGCCTTCAAACGTGTTAGATTAGAAGGCACATATTCACTTACACTCATGAAAACATCATCTCGCCTACTGGCAACAATTTGTCTGCCTATCCTCTCTCTCTCATTCCTCAGTTGCGGTGGCGGCGGCGGCAGCGGTGATTCTCAGGATACCCCTGAAAATAAAGCCCCGGAAACGCTCCTCTCAGATAAACCGCTGACAGGCAGCGGAGAAAACGAGGCACCGTCTACAGACTCGTCATCTCCCCCCAAAGAACTAACCGGCTGTGATATCACCATTGCTGCCTTTGATGACGTTGTGGCAGATTGCACATACGCAGTACGCTTCACCTGCACCGCTGAAACACCCGGCATGGTCTCAGGCAACATCACCTCTTGCACACTCACCATCACCACACCGGAAGGCACCACGCGTGACATACAAGGCACAACCCTCGGTAACTGGTACAATGGCTTACCCAGCACCAATAACCTCATGCGTGACCTGAGTTTCACCTACTACGGCACTACCGGTGCCGAAACCATGCAAATTCAGATTACCATTAACAGCATGGAAGTCATCTCGCGCCAGAATGACGCTCACGGCCGAATCATTGCCCTCGATGCCGAAGTCCGCTCAGCAGATGCTCTCATCGGCATCAATGCCGCCCCCGGAAGCATCACACCCATTAATATCCCCGCCGGCACTCGCGTCAGAATCACCTATCACTGATTCACGCCACAGCCACTTTTCATCCCCGCGCTCGTCCTCTCAGGATGCGCGCGGGTTGTTTTTCAATTTCTTAAAATCCGTAACTAGGCCTGATCTTGACGAGAAAATATAAACATGATATTCTGGGCTCAGCAACTTTAGTACGTATAAAGCCCGCGCTGCCGGAAGCAGCGCGGGCTTTTTGCAACAACAAACCAGAATATGAAAAAGAGGGGAGAGGCAATGCTTTAGCGCTTGCCAAGGCGCTCAAACAAGGCGGAGGCGTCAGCATGGCCGGTGGCGGCAGCAAGCTCGAGGAAGCGTACGGCCTTGCGGCGAGTGAGGGAGTGGAGAGAGGAATCCACGGAGAGGAGATAAGAGGCGTAATCATAGTGGTGCTCAGCACTGGGGAAGCCGGAGACAAGGGAGCGATAGAGAGCATCCAGCTCAGCTCTGTCCTCTTCGGTGCCACGCTTTTTAAGAAGAGTAATGAGAGTGCAAAGGGGCTGCTCTAAATCGTAGACGTTCACAACTTTGTGGAGCCAGCTAATAGCCTGATCATCATCACCGGCGGAGAGATAGTAATCCGCGAGGGCGCAAAGGGATTCGGGGTCCTCAAGCTCAGCGGCCTTCTGCCAGCAAGCGATGGCAGTCTGAAGGTCCTGCGGGCAACCATCCGTGCCCTGAGCATGGGCCTTGGCGCAGGTGCGGAGTTTATCTATAAGCTCGGTATAGGCGGAGATGTAGGCATCATCGTCCTCGTAGAGAGAGTAATCAATTTCAGTAGCAAGAAGAGAGGTGGCGTCCATAGTATGAAGTCTACTATATATTTAAGGAAACGTAAAGAAAAAAGTACAACAAACGCGGGTAGAAATACGATTTTTTGATAGAGACAGAGGCGGACGGCAAGGAGCCCCGCACACCGGATGGTGTGCGGGGCTCGGGGATAAGATGCAGAAGGCGTTATCAGCCCTGCTGCTCAGCGAGGGTATCGCAGGTGCAGCAGAAGTTGCGGTCGCCCCAAGCGTTCTCCACGCGGGAGCAGGACGGCCAGAACTTGTGCAGGCGCTGACAGGCAGCGGGATATGCAGCCTGAGCGCGGGTGTAGGAGTGGTTCCACTCGTCTGCGGTAACGGCAAGAGCGGTGTGCGGAGCGTTCACCATCACATTGTCATCAGCAGGCACGCTGCCATTAGCAACGGCCTCCATTTCAGAGTGAATGCCAATCATGGCATCAATGAAGCGGTCCAGCTCATACTTGCTCTCGGACTCCGTGGGCTCCACCATGAGGGTATCATGCACGGGGAAGCTCATGGTGGGGGCGTGGAAGCCGTAGTCCATGAGGCGCTTGGCCATGTCATCCACAGAGAGGTGGCTCTTGCGGAGCATGATGGTGGTGTCCAGAATGCATTCGTGAGCCACAAGGCCGTTGGCGCCGGAGTAGAGAGTCGGGAAGTGATTCTCGAGACGCTTGGCGATGTAGTTAGCATTCAGGATGGCCATCTGGGAAGCTTTCTTGAGGCCCTCAAAGCCCATCATAGCGAGGTACATCCAAGTGATGGGGCAGATAGCAGCGGAGCCGTACTCAGCGGAGGAAACGGCGGACTGCGTCTGACCATCATTAATGATGTGGCCGGGCAGATAGGGAGTGAGGTGCTCTGCGCAGCAGATGGGACCCACGCCGGGACCGCCACCGCCGTGAGGCATAGCAAAGGTCTTGTGCAGGTTCAGGTGGCAAACGTCAGCACCGATGGTGCCGGGGTTCGTGAGACCGCACTGAGCGTTCATGTTAGCGCCATCCATGTACACCTGACCACCGTTCTCGTGAACGATGCGGCAGAGCTCTGCTACGCCGCTTTCATACACGCCGTGGGTGGAGGGATAGGTAACCATGAGGGCGGCGAGGTTGTCGCGGTGCTTCTCAGCCTGAGCCTTGAGGTCTTCGGCGTCGATATTGCCCTTATCATCACACTTCACAGGCACGCAGGTGAAGCCGGCCATAGCGGCAGAGGCGGGGTTTGTGCCGTGAGCGGAGTTCGGAATGAGGCACACATTGCGGTGGCCTTCACCCTGAGCCACCTGATAGCGGTGGATGGTGAGCAGACCGGCGAACTCACCTGCTGCACCGGAGTTCGGCTGCAGGGATACGCCATGGAAACCGGTAACAACGGCGAGCCACTGCTTGAGCTGCTCAAGCATGGCGCGCATGCCGGCGCACTGGTCGATGGGGGCAAAGGGGTGCAGCTCGGTGACACCAGCCCAAGTGATGGGCATCATGATAGCGGCGCAGTTGGCCTTCATGGTGCAGGAGCCCAGCGGAATCATAGCCTCGTTCAGAGCGAGGTCCTTGCACTCCAGCGTGTGGATGTAGCGCATCATCTCCGTCTCAGAGTGGAAGGAGTTGAAGCAAGTCTCAACGCAGAAGGTGCTGGTGCGGTTCCACTCAGCGGCCCATACGGGGGCGGCGGGAACCTCAGCGGTGGGCAGGCCCAGAGCGCCGCACAGGGCGATGAGGTCAGCCTCCGTGGTGGTCTCGTCGAAGGAGACGGAGATGGTATCAGCATCCACCAGACGGATGTTGTAACCGGCGCTGAGAGCAGCAGCCACGAGGTCGGCAGCCTTGCCGGGAGCGCTCACAGCCACGGTATCAAAGTAAGTGGCGGCGGGCAGGCTGTAACCGGCGGCTGTAGCAGCGGCGGCAAAGCCGGCAGCGAGGCGGTGTGCGGTGGTAGCCACGTTCTTCAGACCCTCGGGGCCCTGATACATGGCGTAGAAGGTGCAGAGAAGCGCGGTGAGCACCTGAGCGGTGCAGATGTTGGAAGTAGCCTTCTCACGGCGGATGTGCTGCTCACGGGTCTGCAGAGCGAGGCGGTAAGAGGGCTTGCCGTCACGGTCAATGGACTTACCGATGTAGCGGCCGGGAAGCTTGCGCTTAAGGGCGTCCGTGCAAGCCATGTAAGCGGCGGCAGGACCACCATAGCCCATGGGGATACCGAAGCGCTGGGTGGTACCCACGCAAACGTCAGCACCGAAGGAACCGGGCTCCTTCAGTACGGTGAGGGCCAGCAGGTCTGCGGCAACGCAGCAGAGCACCTTGGCCGCGTGGCACTTCTCAAAGAAGGCGGCATAATCCTCCACAGCACCGAGGTTATCCGGGTACTGCACGAGCACGCCGGCAAGGGTGGGCACGGAGGCGGGGTCAAAGCTCTTCCAGTCTCCCACGATGAGCTTCACACCGGTGGTCTCGCAGCGGGTGCGGATAACATCGATGGTCTGCGGGAAACAGGTATCAGCCACGAAGAAGGTATCACTCTTGCGCTTCTCGCACACACAAAGGTGCACGGCCTCAGCAGCGGCAGTACCTTCGTCAAGCATGGAGGCATTAGCGATGGGCAGGCCAGTGAGGCCGGCAATCATCGTCTGGAAGTTCATGAGCATCTCCAGACGGCCCTGAGCGATTTCAGGCTGATAGGGAGTGTAAGCGGTGTACCAGCTAGGGTTCTCATACACATTGCGCTGAATAACGGCGGGCAGGAAGGTGCCGTAGTAGCCCTGGCCGATGAGGCTGCGCACGGGCTTGTTAGCGGAAAGCAGCTGCTGAAGGGCAGCGAGGGCCTCCTGCTCAGCCATGGGGGCGGGCAGGTCAAGCGGGGCCTTCAGGCGGATGTCAGCGGGCACGATGGCCTCAGTCATGGCATCAAGAGAGTCGAAGCCGATGGTGGCCAGCATGGCAGCGGTATCAGCCTCATTCGGGCCGATATGGCGGGGGATGAAAGAAGTCTGGGCGGAAAGCATAACTTTATCTACAATTTACAATCTGCGAAGGAAAGTTTCCGCGGCTAGGCCGCGGGCTCTGCAGTAAAAGGCCAAAGCCTTGCGGGGGCTTTGAGGAGGGGTTATCACACCCCTGCTCTGCACCACCTGCAAGGCTTTGCGGGGTTAATTACTTGTTGCAGAAGTCGGTGTAGGCGGCGGCGTCCATGAGCTCGTCGAGCTCGGAAGCGTCGTCCAGCTTAATCTTGCAGATCCAGCCGGCGCCGAAGGCATCGCTGTTCACGGTGTTGGGCTCAGCGTCCAGAGCCTCGTTCACCTCCACGATTTCACCAGAAACGGGGGTGTAGATGTCGGAAGCGGCCTTGGTGGACTCCACGGCGCCGATGCTGTCCTCCTTGGAGAAGGTGTCACCCACGGAGGGAAGGTCTACGTAAACCACCTCACCCAGCTCAGCCTGGGCGAAGTCGGTGATACCGAGGGTCACCACGCCGTCCACGGCGGGGCTGATCCACTCGTGCTCAGAGGAGTACTTGTATTCAGCGGGATTGCTCATAGTATGTGTTTGGTTCAGGGGTTATTTTTTAAGGAAAGGTTTCTTAACGATGATGGCGGGAACGGCCTTGTTACGCACGATGACGTTCACCTCCGTGCCCACCTTGCTGTGAGCGGCAGGTACGTACAGCATGGCGATGCCCTTACCCAGAGAGGGAGAAAGCACACCGCTGCAGATTTCGCCGAGGGGAGTGCCGTCAGGCAGCTGAACTTCATAGCCGTGGCGGGGGGGAGCGCCCTTACCGGTGTACTCGATGGCCACCAGAGCGGTGGGGCGGCCGGCAGCCTTCTGCTCACGCAGGACTTCCACGCCGATGAAATCCTTGGTCAAATCGCAGCACCAAGAGAGACCAGCCTCCAAGGGGGTCTTCTCAGGGGAGAGGTCAGAACCATTCAGGGAGTAGCACATCTCCAGACGGAGGCTGTCACGAGCGCCAAGGCCGCAGGGCTGAGAGCCGGAAGCGATGCTCTTCTCAAACCACTTCACACCCTGCTCAGCGGGGCAGAAGAACTCGAAACCATTCTCGCCGGTGTAACCGGTGCGGCATACCACGCAGGCATCGCCATCAGCCTCGAACATGAGGATACCGTTGCGCACGGGAAGCTCCACGCCGGGGCACATCTTGGCGAATACCTCCTCGCTGTTCGGGCCCTGAATAGCCAGACCCACGTAAGCATCACTCTTATTCACGAGGGAGATACCCTCAGGCTTGCGGGCAGAAAGCCAAGCGTAGTCCTCATCAATCATGCTGGCGTTCACCACCACGAAGAAGTTATCCTTGGCCACCTGATAGATAATAAGGTCATCAATCACGCCACCCTTCTCATTAAGCATCATGGAGTACTGGCCCATGCCGTCCACAAGCTTATTCAGGTTATTGGTGAACATGCTGTTAAGCCACTCAGTAGCACCCTCTCCGCTCACAAGGAACTGGCCCATGTGGGAGATGTCAAACACGCCGCAATCAGTACGTACGGCGTTGTGCTCAGCTAAAATACCTGCGTACTGCACCGGCATGTTCCAGCCGGCGAAGGGCACCATCTTGGCTCCGAGTGCCACGTGCTTGTCGCACAGGGGCGTGCTCTTGATTGATTCTTCGGCGTTCATGAGGCCGGTATTATACGCCCGCGTGGGGGATTGTCAAGCACGGAGAAAAATTATTGTGTCGTATCTCCGCCATGAGGGCTAAAGTGCGCCCAAAACACAGGATTTCCTGCGCTCATTAATCAGAAAACAGCGCTTCCCCACTTGCAGAAGAACAGAAGCACTCAGCGCCCGCATATTCAGCGGATAAAACATTCTTTTTGGCGGACTTTTGCTCAAATTAGATTGACGCCGCGGGGTAAGTTGCGCTATAGTGGCGGCATGGCAGAGTGGTTCAGCACAACATTCGGAAATATAAGCAGCTTGGTTGGTCCGGGCTGGCTCGCATTTGCCGTGTATATCATCATCGGTTGGATAGCTGCCACTGGAGTAAGCAGATTGCAACTCAAAATTCACAGCGACAGTGAACAGCGGCAGATTTATACCCTACTCTGCAAAATCGGCAAGGGAATCATTTGGGCGCTGGTCTTGGTGCAAGGTCTGCGCAGCGTGGGCGTGGACGTGGTGAGCATACTGGGCGCAGCCGGTGTGGCCGGTGTCGCCATCGGCTTTGCCTCACAGACGGCGCTTAGCAACCTCATCAGCGGAGCCTTCCTTGTGAGTGAACGCAGTTTCCGCATGGGTGATTACATTCAAGTGGGCGGCGAAGAAGGCACCGTGGAAAGCATTAACCTGCTCTCCGTCTACCTGCGCCGCGCGGACAATACGCTAGTACGCGTACCCTGCGAAACTCTCATCAAAACCCCCGTTCGCAACCTGACCGGAGAGAGCCTCCGCCGGATTGATTTTGATTTAGGCGTGGACTACTCCAGCAATCTCAGCGAAGTGAAGGAGCTCATCATGAGCATCATCTCCGCTCAGACGGGTCTACTGAAGGAACCTGCACCCTCCGTCACCTTCAAGGGCTTCGGCGCCAGCTCGCTGGATTTACACATCGGCGCTTGGTGCCGCACGGAAGATTATCATGCCGTGCGTTACGAGTTCGCCACAGCCATCCTCAACGCCTTTGCCGAAAAAGGCATCAACATACCCTTCCCCATCCAAGCCGTCACACGTTACCGCGGCGGCGAATAACAAACCATGCAACTACGAGCCCTATTCCGTGCAGACCGCTTCAGCGGCTGCAGTAATTCCCGTGTCTACACCCCGCCTTTTCAGAAAGACGAGGAGCAGGCTCTCACCCTCTATTGCGCCGAAATACCGGAAGGCGCTCGCCTACAGCTGCGCGACAAGCACGGCGTGGTAGATTTACTCACGCTGCCCCTGCCCGCCTACCTCATAGAGCGCATCAACTTCTGGAACCGCTGGGCAAGCTACGCGCTGGAGCACGAATACGAATATACCCCTTCCCTCTATGGGCTGGAGGCATACGCAGCGGACATTGCCATCTGCATTTCCCGCGCCTGCCCCGAGCGCCCCGTAGACTACTGCGGCCTACCCGTTCATGACGACTTTGCGCTGTGCCAGCACGTGAGCAAAAACAGCATATCGGCATATAAAGTGCCTCACAATATCCCCAGAAGAGAACATTCTCCCCTGCCGGATGGAGTGCAGCCTAACGGACATCTCCACCGCCTGATTCAGCATGCAGAAAAGAATCACTCGCCCCTTCCCGCGGAGGGATTCATGGGCGGAATAGACCTCGAATACAGCTATGGGTACATGCACTTTGACCCAGCAACAGAACCATTCGCTTGGTGTGGCTATGAAAACTCATTTGACCTGAGAGACATCCATCTACCAGAATGGCTGATAAAGCGAGGGGAAGAAGTGGAGATAATTGAAAATGATTACGCCTACGACAACATGCGCTGGTACCCGGACCTCCTGCTTCTGAAGTTTACAGAAGACGCTCTTGCTGTGGATATTGCCAGATACCATCGCCCGCTCGTCCCCATTGCCATGAGCAAGCGTTTTTACGCAGGAGAGGACGTGCTGACGCTTGCCGCGGAGAACTGATTTTCACCGCAGGCGGCAGCACTCCCAGAGCATCGCAAACGGGCCTACAGAATACCTATTTTCTCCCCTTGGAAGGCGGAGGCTATCATACTGAACATAACGGGCTCACGCAGAAAAGCTGCCTCAAACGCCTATATTTTTCCGCGGCTACGTACTTGGTACTTTACTTTGCGTTTCAAAACTGATAAAATTGTCCCGCTATGGATTTAGAGCAACGCGAAATCAGTGCAGCAACCATCAGCCCGTACTTCGAGAAGTACTTCGGCCAGAAACCCACCGTGGTGGCCGCTTCTCCGGGGCGCGTGAACCTGATTGGTGAGCACACAGACTATAACAACGGCTTTGTACTGCCCATGGCCCTCAACAATGTGAATGTTGTGGCCGTGGCTCCCTCTCCCACCGGCAAGCACCGCTGGATTGGCTCTCTGGGCGATACAATGATTGAAATTGATCCTGAGGACGTCACCAAGCCTGGGGACCCCTTCTGGAGCAACTATGTACGCGGCGTCATTTGCATGCTGGAGCGCCGCGGCGTGAAGGTACCTGCCGTTGATATGCTCATTGACTCGAACGTACCGCGCGGCGGCGGCCTCTCCTCCAGCGCAGCATTCGAGGTATCCGCCTGCACCGCTCTGGCAGCCCTCTGCGGCGTGGACATTTCTCCCACGGATCGTGCCCTCATCGGTCAGGCTACTGAACACGAGTTCGTGAACGTACCCTGCGGCATCATGGACCAGTTCATCTCTGCCAACGGCAAGAAGGACCACGCCCTCATGCTGGACTGCAAGGACCTCTCCTACAAGCACATTCCCATGACGGATCCGAACGTGAGCGTGCTCGTGATTGACTCCGCCGTGAAGCACTCCTTGGCTGATGGCGGATATGCCGCCCGCCGCAAGAACTGTGAGGACGCCTGCGCTATCCTCGGGGTTCCCTCCCTGCGTGAAGCCACTTTGGAGATGCTGGAAGAGAAGAAGGCCGAGCTGGGTGACCTGTGCTACCGCCGCTCCCGCCACGTCATCGGCGAGAACCTTCGCGTGGATGCCTTCGCCGCTGCTCTGCAGAAGGGCGACTGGGACGCCGCCGGTGTGGCCATGCGTGGTTCCCATGACTCTCTGAAGAATGATTTCGAGGTATCCTGCGCTGAGGTGGACACTCTGGTAAGTCTCACGGATTCCATCCCCTCCGCTGCCTCCGTATACGGCGCCCGCATGACGGGTGGCGGCTTCGGTGGCTGCATCGTGGCTCTGGTGAAGAGCGAGGATGTGGAGAAGGTGGGGCAGGAAATGCTGGATGCCTACCGCGAGGCTCTCGGCATCGAGACATCCTACCTCGTAACCCGCCCGGGCGAAGGCGCCCGCGTGCTTTACAAAGCATAACGCAACGATAAACTTATGAAACATATTCTGACCACACTGAGCGCTCTGGCGCTCCTGGCCATGGGCGCCAATGCCCAGGAGGCCACTGAGGCAGCCGTAGCAGCAGAGCCTGAGGCACTGCCGCTCTGGGAAATGATCGTCTTCTGCCTCGTGGTGGTGGGCGTCATCGGTCTGGGTATCTGGAAGTCCGGTGATTCCGGCGAGGATACCGAGGGCGAGAAGAAGGAAAAAGGTGCCGCCGACTACTTCTTGGCCGGCCGTGGCCTGAGCTGGTGGCTGGTGGGCTTCTCCCTGCTGGCAGCTAACATCTCCACGGAGCAGTTCGTGGGCATGAGCGGCCAGTCTGCTGACTGGTTGGGGCTGGCAATCGCCGGCTACGAATGGCTTGCCGCCATCGTACTGGTCATCGTGGCCTTCACCTTCCTTCCCATGCTGCTGAAGCGCGGCGTATTCACCATCCCTCAGTTCCTTGAGGAGCGCTACAACGGCATTGCCCGAGTAGCCATGGCTCTGGTAAACCTGCTCATCCTCGTGGGTGTACCCACTGCTGCCGTGATTTATGCCGGTGCCAGCGTGGTATCCGTTTACTTTGACCTTTCTGTGGTGACCGGCTGCCTTATCATCGCCGGTGCTGCTACTGTATACGTATATGTGGGTGGCCTGAAGGCTTGCGCATGGACTGACCTCATCTGGGGTGCGGCCCTCATCGTGGGCGGTGGCGTGGTAGCTTACTATGCCATTATGGCTCTGGGTGGCATGAACCCCATCCCCGAGAACGTCATGGCCACCGCAGTGAGCACCGCCAACACCGGCGCTGACGCCATGGCTTCTACCGGTTCCCAGTTCTGCGATGGTCTCTCCCGCATGATGGACCTGAACGCCGGCGACGTCAGCGGTGCCACAAACGGCATCGGTGGCAAGCTCCACATGATGCGCGAGCAGAACGACCCCGTAATGCCCTGGACGGTTTACCTGCTGGGCCTGTGGATTCCGAACTTCTTCTACTGGGGTCTGAACCAGTACATCATGCAGCGTACGCTGGCTTCCAAGAGCTTGGAAGAAGGCCAGCTGGGTATCGTATTTGCAGCTTTCCTGAAACTGCTCATTCCCTTCGTTGTTATCATCCCCGGCATTCTGGCCTACAACCTGTTCCGCGATGATTTGGCCGCTAAGGCTGACAACAATATGGCGGCAATCGTGCAGAAGGCAGAGGAAAGCGGCAAGAAGGTGATTTATGACATCTCCGCCAGCCGTCTGGTGCGCGAAGACTCCGCCGCTTCTTCCGTGGAGCTCCTCAGCAAGAACCTGACCACCGTGGGTGCAACTGACCGCGTGGCTGAGCTGGAGGCCAAGGCTGCTGAGCTGGCTG
The DNA here is from genome assembly GCA_937885815.1 of uncultured Verrucomicrobiales bacterium. GTDB lineage: Bacteria > Verrucomicrobiota > Verrucomicrobiia > Verrucomicrobiales > Akkermansiaceae > Akkermansia. The sequence continues at coordinate 11,139 of CALABM010000160.1, forward strand.
CCATTCCCGCCACGGACACTGCCGCCCG
>CALABM010000161.1 GCA_937885815.1 uncultured Verrucomicrobiales bacterium
GCATACGTGTCCCAAAGATTTGGGACACGTTGATTTACGAATTAAAAGTAAGCGGCTCACGCCGATATTGGGATAAAAAAATTGTGCCAATGAACGGGCTGTATGATACCCCAGCCAAGGAGAATTCGGCAAAATAAGCTGATTTTGAGTACACAATGGCTATATTCCACCAAACTTTGGGACACATGTGACCCGAGGGTAAGTATATTTACTCACGCACTATCTCTATCTGCTATTTCGCATTTTGTTTCACGTGGAACAATTTTGCCGCGATGTATTCCACGCCCAGCTCTCGGCTCCTATCTACGTCCTAGCTCGGCTCTATTTATTAAAACCACAGAAAACCTGTTTTTCCGCCCGCTTGTCGGATGAGCTCAGAGCATTCTCCGTGGCCATTTTCTTTGGCTAGTCTGAGCGCTGTATCTCCATTTTTGTTTTTCTTGTTAACATCAATCCCCGGAGCGGCGAGCAGTAGCTTCACGCACTCGGTATGGCCTTTTTCGGCAGCCCAGAAGAGAGGAGATACGCCGTATTGATTTGCTAAATTAACATCAATCCTCGGAGCGTCGAGCAGTAGTTTCATGCACTCGGTATGGCCTATTATGGCAGCGAAGCTGAGAGGAGATAAGCCGTCTTGATTTGCTAAATTAACATCAACCCCCGGAGCGTCGAGCAGTAGTTTCATGCACTCGGTATGGCCTGCTATAGCAGTCCAGATGAGAGGGGTATCACCTCTGTGATCTGCTTGGTTAATATCCCATTTGTGTGAAGTAATAAGCTTATGCAATTCCGCTGAGTCATTCGTCATGACTGCGAAGTGCAGGGGGGTATAAGCGGTGAGATTGATGTCTGAAGCGTCGAGCAGTAGCTTCACGCACTCGGTATGGCCATTTTCGGCAGCCAAGCAGAGAGGAGAGTCGTCGTCTTGATTTGCTAAATTAACATCAATCCCCGGAGCATCGAGCAGTAGCTTCACGCACTCGGTATGGCCCTTGAAGGCAGCCAAGCAGAGAGGAGAGTCGCCGTATTGGTTTACCTTGTTGACATCAATTCCGGGCGCAGTGAGCAGTAGCTTCACGCACTCAGTATGGCCATTGAAGGCAGCCAAGATGAGAGGAGAGTTGCCGTATTGGTTTACCTTGTTGACATCAGCTCCGGCAGTGATGAGCAGTTGGATTTTTTGGAGCTCACCCTTCTCGGCAGTCGAGAGAAGTGCAGTATTATATTTATCAGATGAGATGCCGAGGCGGAGGAGCTCTTCTTGTGCCAGCTGGGGGGCGAGTTTCTGTGCAGCAGGCTCTTCTTGTGCCAGCTGGGGGGCGAGTTCCTGTGCAGCAGGCTCTTGTACATGCAGCGCGGTGAGCCACTCTTGTGCGTTTTGCCAGCGCTCACGTGCGGGCATGTTTAGAGCCTTATCAATGCTGCTGAGCAGGGATTGAGGGAAGCGTGTGCTGAGCTCGGCCATTCCGGCGAGCGGGAGGTATTCATCATCCATCATGCGCTCGATAGCATCCGGAGGAACTTGGCCGGTGATGAGGCGGTAACAGGTGGCACCGAGAGCGTACAAATCCGTCCAAGGGCCGCGCTTGCCTTTGGCAGAAAATTGCTCGAAAGGCATGAAACCGGGCGTGCCTATTTTGGTATGGGTGTGGGTGCTTTCCTGAGCGCGGGCGGTTCCGAAATCGATGAGGATGGGCTCGCCGCTTTTCGTCACCAGAATGTTGGTCGGCTTGATATCGCGGTGGATGAGTCCTTGGGCGTGCAGATAATCCAGAGCAGAAAGGAGCTTTTCCAGCACGGGCTGTAGCCATTCGGCCGTGATGGTATCCCGGGCCGGAGCTGCTTTATGAAGCTCCGTGCCCTCCACATGGGGCATCACGTAGTACGCCGTGCCGAGGGCCTTAAAGGCAGTGCGTATGGGTACGATATTCGGATGGTTGAGGCGAGCAAGCACCTTTGCTTCATCCAAAAAGCGCGTGAGAGCCCAATCATAGGATTCTTTACGATCGCGGCCGGAGGGGGTCACCTCATAGGAAATCATATCGCGGAAGGAGACTTCTGCCGGATAATTTTCCTTAACCACAACGAGTCTTTCCGTGATTTCTTCCTCGGCCAGATAGGTGATGCCGAAGCCACCGCGCCCTATCGTTTGAATAATCTTGTAATCACGCAGCACGAAGCCCACCGGTAAAACCGGTGCGATGGGATTTCCGTGTGGAATAGGGACTGTAGGTGCTGAGAGATCTTCATGCATGGCGGAAAGAATCTTTTGAAACGTACGGGAATGATATCATACATTCCGCCTGAAGGGAAGGGGAAACATATAGAAACTTTGATATGTAAAGCTGTACGCGAGGGGCTATTTGATGTGTTCAACCCTCCTTCGGGCGCCGGAGACTAATGAGGTCTTATGACTTCTTCTCTTTTTTCTTGGTGAGAGCAGAGAGTATTTTCTCAAAAAATGCGCGAAGTGGGCTGCTCTGGCTTGCGACCTTCTCTCTCCCTTGTGAGCATTTTCGAGGAGGCGTGTTCAGAGCATCCAGCCATTCCTGTGCACTTTGCCAGCGATTTTTTTGATGCAGATTGAGAGCTTTGTCGATACTGCTGAGAAGTTCCAGAGGATAGCGGGAAGTATAGGAACTATTTTCGGCGAGGGGGGAGTAACAATCTTCTATGATGCGATCCATTGCAATCGGCGGATGCTCGCCGGTGATGATTGTGTAAAATGTGGCACCCAGCGAGTACAAGTCCGTCCACGGCCCGAGCTTATCATGGTTTTCTACTTCCTCAATTGCCTCGTATGGCGTGGCTTCGACATAGCCGCAAATCTGCAGTTTGTCCAGTCGGCCGTACAATCTCATTTCGATGAGAACAGGGTCGCCTGCATGATTTATTATAATGCTGTCGGGTTTAATGTTTCGATGTAGGAATTCGTTACGGTGCAGATATTCCAGTGCTGAGAGCAACGTCTTCAACTGCCTCATCAGCCATTCTCCGCTTGGGGTATCTTGTCTACGGGCAACCCTGTTCAGGGGTTGACCTTCGATGTGTGGCATCACATAGTAGCCAGTGCCGTTTTCGATAAAGCATCTGCAAATCGGAACAATATTCGGGTGTGCCAGTTTTGAGTATGCAGTAGCTCTATCCATAAAGTAGTGCAGCGATATATGATAAGCTGCTGCTACGCGTTTGTCCAAAGGAGCTACATTCAGATAATCCTTACCACGGATGCACAATGCGCTCGGAAAGTTTTCCTTGATGACAACTTGATTTTTTGTATACTCATCTTGTCCCAGGTAGGTGATTGTGAATCCACCCCTACCTATAGCTCTTGTGATGACGTATTGATGAAGTATTGTGCCTGGCTGCAGAGCGAATGGGTGGGATGAAATATCATGAATATCTGGCATGGTGTGTTAACAAGCTTGGTTTAATAGTTCGAAAATTGAGAGCTCCACTTACTGCTGCGGGATGAAAAAACGTTTCTCCGGTCTTTATGATAATGAACGGGAATGATGCGCTCTGCTCAATATTGCCTGCATGTTCCTCATGGAGATCCGGTGTATTTCTATGTGTTATGAGATGCTGAATCACCTCTATATGTTGAATTATTTACCATTATATAATTAATTTTCTCAGATTGACACCTTAAAATTTGACTTTATGAAAAAAAAGGCTTGCCAAAGCAGGCGGAATCATGTAGAATACGCCCACCTCGCCGGATTAGCTCAGTGGTAGAGCACCCGATTTGTAATCGGACGGTCGTCAGTTCGACCCTGACATCCGGCTCTGGATAAAGAAAAGCCGCTAAACGTCTTAAAATAAGAGTTTAGCGGCTTTTTTGTGTTTAGGTTTTAATAAACTGTGCGCCACAAACTAAGTTGTGTTGGGGAGTTTAGAATGGTAGATTACTCCTTACCGGTATAGACGGTGCCGGGGTAGGTTTGGGAGTGAGGTGGGAGGACACGGCCGGGGAGGATAACGCATTTGGCGCCGATGCGGGAATGGGGGCCGATGTGGCAGCCGAGTTTGTTCAGGCCGGTGTGGCAGAGCTCGCCCTGCCAGGGCATGCGGATTTCAGCGGCGTCATGCCTGAAGTTGCTGAAGATGCAGCCACCGCCCACGTTCACATCATCCTCAATGACGGAGTCCCCCACATAGGTGAGGTGTGAGATGAAGACGCCGTTGCCAATGATGCTGCTTTTGATTTCCACGGCGTTACCAATGACGCAGTTGTCACCTATGCTGACGTGGCCGCGCAGGAAGGCATTCGGGCCGATGGTGCAGTTTTTACCGATGCGCACGTGGCCTTCAATAACGGTGCCGGCTTTCACGCAGGAGCCTTCTGCGAGCTCCAGCACGCCATCCACCACGGCGAGGGGGTGTACGCTGCCCTTGCTGGAGGGGGTGAGGTTAGAGAGCTCTGCGGTGTTTTCCTGCAGGCGCTGCCAAGGGGGTGTATCCGTGCTCATGGTGTGGAACTGGTTGTGCTTTGTGAGGAGCTGCCGGTTATGAGGCGCTGGGCCGCGCTGATGAGCAGCTCATGGGCGGAGTGGTTTTGGCCGGGGGCGCGGTCTTGGAAGAGGGGGCCGGGCTGGGCGTGCTGGTAGCGGCGGCCGGAATCATCACGCTCATCACCACTGAAGACGATATTGACATCCGCCTGCGGGCATTCGCGCCAAGGGCCGCCAATGCTGGCTGCTAAATCCTTGAAGTGGCGGTAGGGGCGGCAGTAGGCGTTTACCCAGTAGTCCACGCCTTCGGCACGTTCACGCGGGTGGGAACGCTCCCGGCAGCTGACAGGATCCAGCGTGACGACGAGGACGCGCCCGTGGGGGGTATTCAGGTGGCGCAGCACATCCATGATGGCGGAGCCGCCGTAGCTGTGGCCAATGAAGATGAGGTCAGCGCCGGGGTTAGCGGTGAGGAAGGCGCGGAGGTCACGCTGGATGAGGCGTGTGCTGTGCCAGAAGAGGCAGCCGCGGCCGCCGTCCCAAGCGTAGAAGGCGCGCACCTGTTTGCCGGGGCAGGGGATGGGTGGGGTGGTTTCATACACGCTGCGCAGGTGGGTGAGCACTTGCTCGGTGAATCCGCCGATGAAGATGACGGCCACATCCGCCTTCTCCGTGGTGAGGCGTTCTTGGAGGCGGCGGCCGATGAAGGAGGTATCAGGTTCGGGGTATATACCCGCGGGAGGAGTAGGCTGCTGCTGGCAGCAACTCAGTGTGCAGGCCAGCAGACCCGCAGCAATCAGACGGCGGGCAGGGCTCATGGGCGATAGTTGATAGCCTTGATGAGGTGCGGCAGCAGCAGGGCATACAGCTCACGGCTGTCTTCCTCATTCAGCTCGATGTCATCCATGATGATTTGATTATTCTCCACGCGGCAGCCCAAGCACTGGTAATTACTGCCGTACAGGTAGAAGACGCCCTTAATCATATCCTCCTGCATACCGGGGATGTTATCATGGTAGTGCTCCTCGGATACCACGCGCATCTCGCCACGGCGCAGGATGGTGCGCAGCCGCTGCATTTCGGCATTGCTCAGGCGGTGAATCTGGTGCGGCTCCAGCAGGAAACCGGGTATGCGCGGGGTGACGGCGATGGCGTCAGACGTGAGGGTCTCCGCCACGGACTCCTGTGCTACTGAGCCATAGCGCTGCACGCACGTTACTAAAAGTACGCCGCCGGTCAGTGAAATCAGAAGTGCATATATCGGGCTTTTCCTCATCATTACATTATTTTTCCTGTGCTGAGCATTCTAGCGCGTTATGCTCTCCCTTGCAAGCTAAAAGCGGCTTGCAAGGTGAAATTTACGCTTAAAAAGCGGCTGAGAACGGCTTCAGGCCTGAAGTTTGGCGCTGAGTTCAGCCACAAGGCGCTGCATGCTGCGGGTGAGCAGAGCCACCACGGCGTCAAATCCGGCGGGGCCGCCATAGTAGGGATCCGGCACGGAGCGCTCCGTTTCCTCCGGGGCGAACCACTGCCACATGCCGCGCACGCGTGAGCGGTCCTCCTCATGGCGTGCGAGGGAGAGGATGTCCTGCTCGTTATACTCATCCTGCGGGATGATGAGGTCAAACTCGCTGAAATCTGCGCGGCGGAAGGTGCGGGCGCGGTGGCCGCCATAGCTGTACCCGGCGCGTTCCAAGGCAGCGAGCATGCGGTGGTCAGGCTTGCTGCCGGTGTGGTAGGAGGCGGTGCCGCAGGAATCCGCTTTCACGAGGTGGGAGAGGCCTTCCTGAGCAGCCACGGCATTAAAGATGATTTCTGCGGCGGGGCTGCGGCAGATGTTACCGAGGCAGACGAAGAGGACGCGGTACGGGGTGCGAGTGCTCATGGTGGTGAAAATCAGCTTGTGAGGTGAAAAAGCGGTTGACGCGGCGGCTTACTTCTGGTATGAAGCCTTATGTACAGCTGAGTATAACACGGAGCCATGAATATTGCACGCCTGAAATCTGAGCCGGAGATTTTTTATTCACTGCAGGGGGAAGGAGTCCGCGTGGGCTGCCCTGCTGTGTTTCTGCGCTTGTCAGGGTGTAACTTGCACTGCAGCTGGTGTGATACGCGCTACAGCTGGCTGGCCGGCTGCGAGCTGGCGGAGGTGGATGTGGCGGCGCGTGTGCTCAGCTATGGCTGCGGTTCACTTGTCATCACGGGCGGTGAGCCCCTGCTGCAGGCGGCCTCCATGGAGCGGCTGCTGAGCTTGCTGCCGGAGGATATGCACGTGGAGGTGGAGACGAATGGCACTGTGCCGCCCACACCGGCTCTGGCCGCCCGTGTGAACCAGTGGAACGTATCCCCCAAGCTTACGCACTCCGGGAATGACGCCGCGGCGGCTCTTTGTCCGCAGGTGCTGGAGGCATTTCTCGCCACGGGCCGGGCTTGGTTCAAATTTGTGGTACGCGGTGAGGAGGATTGGCCTGCCATTCAGGCCTTGGACCTGCCGCAGCAGAGAATTATTCTTATGCCCTGTGCTGCTACCCGTGTAGAGCTGAATGCTGCCCGCCCGGCAGTGGCTGCCATGTGCCTGAGCCACCACGTGCGCCTGGGTGAGCGCCTTCATGTGGTGCTCTGGGATGATGAAAAGGGCGTGTGACAAAACGCCGAGCATAAAGATTTCCGGAAATAAAAGGCCCCGCATCTACCCGGTGGGGCGAGATGCGGGGTGCTGAAAGCTTGTGATGTGAGAATCAGGCTTTGGGTTCGTCGGAATCCTCCTCTTCTTCGTCCTCATCATCATACACCTCAATGGCGCGGCGCATGCGGCGGGTGAGGAAGGGGCGTACGATGAGGCCATAGCCGAGGTAGCACAGGAAGATGATGGCGGGAGCAATCCAGGGGAAGCACACGAAGGCGCAGATGGCAGCAGCCACCAGAAGAATAGCGGTGATGGTACCGCGCTTCTCGAAGTTCACGTGCTTGAAGCTGGGGTAAATCACGCGGCTCATCATGAGCAGGGATACCAGAGCCATTGTGCCACCCATGACGTACTGCCACACGGGCTCAATCACGAGATTGTGGTGCGTGGTGACATCAATCACGAGGTACATGGTGCTTACTACGGCACCAGCGGCCATGGGCACGGGAAGGCCCACGAAGTCCATGCTCTGGTTCGGCTTCTTGGGAGCTGCAGCCATGCAGTTGAAGCGGGCCAGGCGCAGGGAGGCGCACAGTAGGTACAGCACGCCAATGCCCATGCCAAAGGCGTCCGGCAGGTCAAAGAGCACGGCGCGGCTCAGCAGCATGGCGGGTGCCACACCGAAGGAGATGACGTCCGCAATGGAGTCAAACTCACGACCGAAGGGGCCATCTGCCTTGCACATACGTGCTACTCGGCCATCCAGCAGGTCAAAGATGCAGGCGGCGAAGATGAGGTATGTGGCTTGCTGGTAATAGTCAAATGCTTCCGGCGTACCATCCTGAAAGGCCATGCCTTTGAAGATGGTGAGGATGGCGAAGAAGCCGCACAGCAGGTTGCCTGCTGTGAGCATGTTCGGCAGAATGGGGATTCTGGGTTCGTCCGGGTAAACCGGGGGTGTGTTCTTAGCCATATGTGTAAGTATGGGGTGAGATATTCAGGTGAGATTAAGAGAGAGCCTGAGTGGCTTTTGCCAGGAGTTCATCCTTAGCACTGAGCTCCTTGCCGGAGCCGCGTGCCATATCTGCCTTACCGCCGCCTTTACCGCCCACGATGGGGGCGAGGGTGCGGATAAGGTCCCCGGCTTTCAGACCGGCTGCCTGTGCGGCTTCGCCGCAGTAAGCACCCAGAGAGAGGCCGGTGCCATCATCTGCCACCAAGAAGGCGGCGGCAGCGTAATGCCGCTTGCGCAGCCCGTTGAAGAGCTCGGTGAGCAGGTCATTTCCGCCCTCCGTGCTGATGACGACGTTTCCGCCGGTGAGCTGCTCAGCCAGAATAGCATCAGCCATGCCGGCAGCGGCAGCAGAGATTGCCTTCTTCACACGCTTATCAGCCTCCAGTGCGGCTTCCTTCAGCTTATCGCAGTAGGCGTTGTACTCATCCAGCAGGGCGTTCACCACGAGGATATCGTGTGATTGGAGAGCCTTTTCTGCGGGGTGGCCATCATTGGTAGGCACGGGGATGGTGGGCTGGCCGAGCTGCTGGAGCTTGCTGTTAGCGAGGCTGAGCTTTTCAAGGCTTTCCTTACCCTCAGGCATGCGGGCCTGAATGATATCCTTCACGATATCCAGACCGGCTTTACCGGAAGCAGCCTCGATTCGGCGCACACCGCTGGCGATAGCGCCTTCGCTCTTGATTTTGAAGAATCCCACCTTGCCGGTGGTGGCGGCATGCGTACCGCCGCAAAGTTCCATGGAGACGCCGTTGAAACCGCCGGCCTCACCGCCCATCTGAACGAGGCGCACCACATCGCCGTACTTATCACCGAAGAACTGGCATACTTCCGGGTGCTTGCGGATTTCGGTCATGGGGTACTCACGGCAGAAGATGGGGAGGTCCTCCTCCACCCACTGGTTCACGAGCTCTTCCACGCGGCGGAGGTCTTCCTTGGAGATGGCGCCGCTGTTCACGTCGAAACGCAGGCGGTCCACGTCCACGAGGGAGCCCTGCTGGGCGATGTCATCGCTCACAAGCAGGCGCAGAGCCTTGTGCAGCAGGTGAGTGGCACTGTGGTGGCCTTCAATGGCGCGGCGGCGCTCGGTATCAATGCTCAGCTCCACGCTGTCACCCACGGCGGGGCGTACACCATCCGCCACGGCAATGAGGTGGGCGCGGGCCTGGCCAATCTGCTGCACACCCAGCACGGTAGCGCTGTCGCCACCGGCCTGCAGGGTGCCGCCATCGCTCACCTGACCACCCATCTCGGCATAGAAGGGGGTCTTGTCCGTGATGATGAAGAGCATGTCATCAGCCTCGTGCACCTCCGTCACAGTGGCGGTGATGCTGTCACCGGTGTAGCCGGTGAACTCCGTAATAGCCTCAGTCTTCAGGTCCAGAGCGCGCACCACCTGCTTCTTCTGGGCGGCCTTGGCGCGCTGGCGCTGCTCCTCCATGAGCGCGTCAAAGCGCTCCGTGTCCACCGTCAGGCCGCGCTCACGGGCCATAAGGGCGGTAAGGTCAATGGGGAAGCCATAGGTATCATACAGCTTGAAGGCGAAGTCACCGCTCACGGTGCCGGTGGCGGCCACTTCCTTATCAAAGAGGTCAAGGCCGCGGTCCAGCGTCTCATTGAAGCTGGTTTCCTCACGCAGCAGCACTTCCTTGATGGTGGAGGCACGGCCGATAATCTCCGGGAACACGCGGCCCATTTCAGCGGCCAGAGTGTCTACCAGCTCGCTCAGGAAGGGCTTCTCCAGTCCCAGGGTGCGGCCATAGCGCACGGCGCGGCGCAGGATGCGGCGCAGCACATAGTTGCGGCCGTTGTTGCCGGGCAGAATGCCGTCAGCAATGGAGAAGCTCAGGGTGCGGATGTGGTCCGCAATCACGCGGAAGGCGATGCTTTCCTTCAGGGTGGCGGCGTTCTCCTCCGTGGCGTCCTGCGGGTAGATATCCACATACGTGCGGCCGGAAATCTCCTCGATTCTGCGGAACAGGGGGCGGAAGACGTCCGTGCTGTAGTTGGAAACGCGGCGGGAGAAATCCGTGAAGCCGTTGGTGCACTGAATCATGGCGCAGGCGCGTTCGAAGCCCATGCCGGTATCCACATGGCAAGCGGGAAGGTTGCGGAAGGTGCCATCACTCTCGGCATTGTACTGGATGAACACGAGGTTCCAGATTTCGATGCAGAGCGGGCTGTCCTGGTTCACGAGGCTGCCCTGAGTGTTGCCCTCAGGGGTGAGGTCCACATGCAGCTCGGAGCAGGGGCCGCAGGGGCCGGTCTCGCCCATCATCCAGAAGTTATCCTTCACACCGCCGTTCACGATGTGTACCTTCGGGTCCAGACCCTTGCTTTCGAAGAGGGGTGCCCAGGTGTCATAGGCCTCCTGGTCAAACTCGCCGGGGTTGCCCTTGCTCTTATCCGGGCAGTACACAGTGGCGTACAGGCGCTCTGCGGGGAAGCCCCAGCGCTCCACGATGAGCTCCCAAGCCCATGCGATGGCTTCTTTCTTGAAGTAATCACCGAATGACCAGTTACCCAGCATTTCGAACATGGTGTGGTGGTAGCTGTCCTGGCCCACATCCTCCAAGTCATTATGCTTACCGCCGGCGCGGATGCACTTCTGCGTGTCCGTGGCACGGGCAGGCTTCCACGGCGGGGTCCATACACCCAAGAAATAGGGTACGAACTGGTTCATGCCGGCGTTAGTGAACAGCAGGCCGGGGCTCTGCGGCATAAGGGAGGCGGAGGGTACTACGGCGTGCTGCTTCTCGTGGAAAAAGTCCAGGAAGCTCTGGCGAATCTGTGCTGCGGTCATCATATCGCTTTGTCAGATGGTGTTATAGGAAAAATTTCGTCTGAGCACATTATACACCCTCAACGCGCGCGTGTAAAGCAGAAACAATGCAGGGTTATCAAACGTGTCCCAAAGATTTGGGACACTCGTATTTACGATTTTTGCTTTACGAATTACGAATTAAGGATGAGCGGCTAACGCCGGATATTGGATAACTGAACGCTTACTGCCGATG
>CALABM010000162.1 GCA_937885815.1 uncultured Verrucomicrobiales bacterium
AATCCTGCGATACCGCAGCCAATGCGGGTCACGAGGAAGTGAAGCTCCGGGTGAGCCTGAGCAAAGCAGATGAACTCATCCACGTACGGCGCAATGGTTTCCACGCCGCCTTGCATGGTGGGGATAGCATAACTTTGCCCTTGCAGCCCTACGCCTTTCCCCCACTCAGCGCCAAAACGTTCCATCGCCTGGCGAGCGGCTCCGCTACCATGTCGGCCGGCCAAGTTGCTGCCGAAAACAAACACTTCATGCGGGGCCAGTTTGCTTATCTTCTCAAGCGTCGTACCGGCTCGTACCTCGTGGCTTTCCTCGGAATGGGGGAGAGCTGTCTATTTCATGAACTTTTCTTCAAAGCGGGTGAAAATGTCCATTTGCTTAGCGTCCAGATACCCCAGCACTTTTGTACGGAGCTCTGCAGACACGCCATAATACGCCTCCGCTACACCGCCCGTTATGGCGGCAATTGTATCAGAATCACCGCCGATGGAAATTGCATTGCGGATAGCATCCTCGAAGTCGGTAGATTCAAAAAATGCCTGCAGTGCCTGCGGTACGGAGCCTTGGCAGCTTACATCAAAGAAGTACGAGTCACGAATGGAGTCTATCGTAAAATCAATTTTGTAATAATCTCTGAGGATGACTTCGCGAATCTCCTCCTTGCGGCTCCCGGTGCGGGCCAGATAAATGGCTATGGCGACAGCTTCAGCCCCTTTAATGCCTTCCGGGTGATTATGCGTCACCTCCGTAACGATTTGGGACAGCCGCTTGACTTCCTCAATGCTTGTGGCGGCATAGGCGCAGGGGGCAACACGCATTGCCGAGCCATTTCCCCAGCTATTATAAGGCTGGGGGTTCGTCTTAAAAATCCAGCGGAAGAAGTTGCCGCCATACCCGGCTGAGGGATAGCAGCGGCCCATTTCTTGCATACGCGCCACCGCATGCCGGGTCAAATCCGCCTCTTTGCCATTTGTATCAAGCAAGGCAGCCGCTACAGCGAGGGACATAACGGTATCATCCGTTGCCCGACTGCCTGGTATAAAAAACTCGAACTTCTTACTCTTGCAGTTATGATGCTCAAAAAGTGAGCCCACAACATCGCCAATCATTACACCTAACATATTTTTATAGAGTTGTTGAGGGTTAATCTTTCTGCTGAATAAATCCGTTTTGCGTGTTTATGATGTTATTTTTCTCCGGTTGAACGGCCGAGCTGAGCCAAGGCCTCATGAAGAGCCTTCTTCAATATCTTCTCCGTTTCTGCGGAAATGGCTTCAGGGGGCATCGCCACATGCTTGATGAGATTTTTGGCCTTTTTGAGCATGCTTCCTAATGACGGGAAGGGTACGATGCCTCCCGTGTGTAGAGGAGGGAGATACTCCAGAATGTTGGAAAGTGCTTTATCGCAGGCTTCAGAGATACATTCGGGGACTTCCTCTCCCCCCATAATCGTGCAATAGGTGCTTTTGATGCTATTACAGAGTTGTTTAAAATCGTTGAAATTCAGGTATTGTTCTCCGGCGCTTTTCGCTTGGAGCAGTTGCTCCTTTGTTTCAGCAATGAGCCTGTCGAAAATTTCTTGCAGTTCCTGTACGGTATGCGGGGTATTCATAGTGGTATGAGTCTTTCTAGTCTCATGCTAACACATGGCGTCAGCGGGTGCAAGCTAAATGTTCGCATTGCGGATATATATGTCGCAAAGGGGGTGAGAGGGGGTGTAATTGCCTCGTTGTTTTAATGAGCTGCTCCGCGTTTTCTATTTCAGGCTTTGAGAGGAGAGTGATTACTTCTCGCGGAGTTTGCCGTCTTCCATGATGAAAAGGCGGTCAAAGACATCAATGGCGCGGTGGTCGTGGGTCACAACCAGTACGGCTGTGTTGTGTGAATGGGCCACATTCTTGAGTAGCTCCATGACTTTGCGTCCCATGTGGCTATCCAGCGCAGCTGTAGGCTCATCTGCCAGCAGGAGGCTAGGCTTATTTGCCAAGGCTCTGGCTATGGCAACACGCTGCTGCTGGCCACCGGAAAGCTGGCTGGGGAGAAAGTTTTTTCTTGCTCTCAGTTCAAAATGCTCCAAGAGCTCATCCGCGGCCTGTTTTGATTCCCTTGAGGAGGCGTCATTCACCTCCAAGGCAATGCGGATGTTTTCGCGGGCGGTAAGGAAGGGGAGCAAATTGGCCTTCTGGAATACGAAGCCGATGTTATTGCGGCGGAAATCACGCACATTCACCCGGTAGTCATCATCAAAGACGGTCTCACCGCCGATGGTGATGCGCCCAGAATCCGGGGGCTGGATAAGCCCCAGAGCTGTCAGCAGGGTGGATTTACCTGCGCCCGAGGGGCCGAGCAAAGCGACGATTTCCCCGGCATGCATGGAGAAGGAAACATGGTTAAGCGCGTGCACCGCTGTTTCACCGGCGCCATAGGTCTTGCACAGATTTTCTGCAGAAAGGGCAACAGGTTTCATGAGAGTATTTCTCCTGCGTTTGTTCTCATAGCTTTGATGATACCCGCACAGCTGGCCAGCACGGATATGCCGACAACGATGCCGAATAACACCCACAAATCAAAACTGACCAGCACCACTCGGCGAGGGAAGAAGGGATATACCCACTCACCACAGAAACGCGCCATACCAAAGGCCAGCACGCCGATAAGCAGCGACTGCTGCAAAATCATGCTGATAATGACCCCGTTACGCGCGCCGATGAGTTTCAGCATGGCGATGTCATGCAACTTATCCAGCGTAAGCGTGTAAAGGATGAGCGTCATAACCACCGTAGACACAATGATGAGGATGGTACGGAAGAGCAGTAGCTGCTTGCGGGAGCGTGCCACAAAGCCGCTGAGCATAATCTCGCGCTGTTCATCAGCTGTATAGGCCGTTACGTCCGGTATGGAGCGGAGCTTTTCCAGCACCGCCTCAATGCTGTGCCCGGGGAGCACCTTCCCCAGTCCGGCGCTTATCTGCCTGCCGGGCAGGGCCGCGGGGCGGCTCGTCTCGCTCATCAGGATATCCGCATGATCCACCGAGGTATTACCCTGGGGCATGGTATCAAAACGCTGCAGGCGCGCGTGGCGTTCCAGGCGGATGGTTTCTGCCGGTACGTCGGATTGCACCGCCATGGCATCATTCAGCGACAAGAAGACCATGGCATCACCGGAGGGGGAGTTCATGCGCCCGGTGATACCGACCACGGTATAGACATCCTTGCCCAGTTTTAGTGTGGCGCCCAGCGGCAACTTGGCGGATTTATCAGCCAGCATTTCATAATGACCGGCTTGCAGGGCGCGCCCTTGGATAATGGGAAGCCATGAGCCATCATCCGCTACGCCTTGGATGGTAAGGCGCAGCACGCGATTGTCCTTATTGCGCTGCACCGTGTGTGAGACGAAGGGTTCCGCGGAGGCTACACCCGCCACCGCCTCGATGCGGTATTCAAGATTCCGCGGCAGTTTTGATACCTCTGCAAACGGTCCCTTCGTGTCCTTCTGCACCACCCAGATATCAGCTTCGGCGCGGTCAATAATGAGCGTGGCCTCTTGGATGAGGCCTCGGTAGATGCCGCCCATGCCCATCACGACAATGAGCAGCAAGCTGATGCCGGCGGTGGTCAGCAGGAAACGCCCCAGATTATGGCGTATATCCTTGAATGCCAGATTAATCATTGCGCGATGCGGCGGTTGACGTGTTCGCGGTGCTTCAGGGGGTGCATGATAACGCGGTCGCTCAGGCTCAGGCCGGAGAGAATCTGCGTTTGCTCGCGCGTTTGCACCCCGATTTTTACATCACGCTCCACAATGCGGCCATCTTCCTCTACCAGAATGAAGGTGCGGTTCTGCTCGCGGCAAATCAGATTATTCGGCACCGCTAGGCAACTTTCCACATGGCCCACATGCAGGAACACCTCCAGCCGCTGACCCAGTACCCAGTTCTCCGGCAAGGCATCCGGGGCGATGTCCACGCGGTATTCGCGGGTCTCCCTGTCAGTTTCGCGGGAGGTGCGGCACACGGTGCCGGTAAACTTCTGCTGGGGCAGGGCGCGGAAAATGATGTCCGCCTTCATACCGGGGCGTATGCTGTCAATGGCTGTTTCATCCACCCACACGGAGGCCCATATCTGAGAGGTATCAACGATATCCATGATGGAAACACCGGGATTAACGATGCTGCCTTGCTCACGGTTGCGGCGGATGACAAGCGCATCGAACGGCGCTTTCAACTGCGTTTCCTCCAGTTTGCTCTTATAGTACCTTATCTGCGCCTCGTGGCGTACAATCTCGGCCTCTACCTCCAGCTTGCGCTTTTCAGCTTGGTTCAGATTTGCCAGGGCAACCTGATATGCCTGCCGGCTTTTGTCGAAATCCGTCTGCGAGACGGAGTTGGTTTGCAGCAGTTTTTCCATGCGCTCGAAGGTGACCCGCGTATATTCCAGCGTGGCCTTAGCGGCCTCAATCTCGGCATCACAACGCTGCAGTGCCGCGCGGGATATGGCTAAATCCGCCTCTGCCACGGAGAGCTGCTGCAGAATATCCTCAGCATTCATCTCCACCAGAAGCGTTCCTGCCGCAATGCTATCCCCCTGATCGGCATGAAGCTGCTGAATTTGCCCCGTTTCATACGGGCTTATGGAAACTCGGGTTTTGGCCTCCAGCGTTCCCGTGCCAAACACAGTTACCTGTAGCTCAGAGTTTTTCACAGGCCTGCTTTCTGCTTCTACCGGCGAAAACTTCCACATGTACACACCTCCTGCCACCAGTGCCAATAAAATACCCCATTTAATGATACTCTTGAATCGTTTGCGCATATGCCTTTTCTAACTAGCGGCAGTATAGCATGATTAATCTCACAAAAAAAGCCAAAAGCCCCGAATGTTAAAAATACCCACATGTGTCCCAAAGATTTGGGACACGTTGATTTACGAATTACAATTTACGATTTACGAATTAAAAGTAAGCAGCTTACGCCGATGTTGGGATAAAAGAAAAATTGTGCCAGTGAACGGGCTGTATGATGCCCGGCTAAGGAGAATTCGGCAAAACACGCTGATTTTGAGTACACAATGGCTATATTCCCCCCAAAGATTACAGAAACGGGGCACCATAAAAGGCGATAATTGACACTAGAGCAAATGTTCGTCCTGCTCTCGGCTAGAAAAAGGGGGCTGTAGCAGAAAAATGGCCAATTTTGCATTTTTTGCTGCGAGTTCGCCTGTGAGGTGTGTTAATATAGGCAAGGAGATAGATAATGCGGAGGCAAACGGTCATCAAAAGCCTGATTTTTGTAGTTCTCGCTCTGGCTGTCGTCGGAGTGGGAGTAGTGCTGTACGCGAAAGAAAACGGACAGCATCCCCCAACTTACAGTGTTGAAGAACACCGTCTGGAACGCCTGAAGGAAAGAGCCGCACTCTGGCCGGATGATTGGGCTGAGAGAAAACTGGTGCTGCATTCCGGCTGGACGGAGGAGGAGAGCCGCGCCATCCGCAGGATGGATGTCTACCTGCGCCACGGCAGTTATGAGGCAGCGGTAGCCCGGAATGAGCAGCTCAAGCAACGGATAGCAGCGGGAGAAATTGTCCCTTGTCCCTGTGGTTTCGATGTTCCCTATTCCGATGCAGCCCTGCTGCTGGCCAACAAGGCTAAAAATGCGCCTGTGCGTCTGGCCCTATTACAACTGGCGGCCACATGCAAGGTGGATACAGGGGAAAACGCAGAACGCATTAACATGGCGCTGGAGGCTGCTCTGTGCCGGGAATGGGAACTTTCCCGCGCTCTGGTTCGCATGGGATGTAGTGCCTCAACTCCATGCAAAGGAGTTGCTAATACACTTATCAGCCATGTGAAATACGCCGATATACCCACGGAGGAGTTGATTCGATTTCTGGAGTTTTTCCACCAACGGGGAGAACGTATCTGGTACGATAGCAGAGATATCTGCCACACCGCCTGCCTGCGCAATACCCCGCAGAAAATCGTGCACCACGGTCACGGTCAGAGATTGGTGGAAGAAAGTTTCCTTCCGGCGCAGGGCGGCGGTATGGAGGTATTGGAATGGGCCTGTGATAAAGGTCTGCTGACAGAGCTCGAATGGCGCGATGTGTTGGTCATTCCCGGCGTCTTACCCCTGATTCAGCGTTTCCTGCAGGATGGAAAATTATCTCTGGAGGTTGCTCCGAATCAATATGAGCCCACCCCTGTGCAGGAGGCGGTCATTCTCGCGGCACCACCTATTCGTGAGGGGCTGAGTATGGACGACATTCTGCAGAAGTTGGAATGGATGCTCGAACACGGAGCAGACCCGAATGCCTTGCCCACCCGGTATTCCGAACGCGGCGACCGCAGATTCCTTCCCTTGGCCATGTGCCGCCGCGTGCTGGCTCGTACGGACTTGCAAGATCGCGATGCGTGGTTACGCATGGAGCAGCTTCTTCTTAGGTATGGCGCTATAGAACAATAAACATCTGTTACTTATGCCTTTAATTTTTCATTTTGTTGCTACCTTAGCCATTTCCCTTGTGGCTGGCGCTTGCATAGGCTGCCAGCAGACGAAGGAGGCCGCTCCAGATATGGAAGGGTGTTATCTGACCTTCACGCCGCATTTAACGGCCACCGCCGAGTTTCCTGCCGTATACCGACTGAATGAAGAAGAATGCCGTGAGTTGTCCAAACTAGAAGCTCAGATTCAGCCTGACACGCCGTATCTGGATTTGCTGCCTGAATCCGGCCTGCCAAGGTTCATCATATACCCGGCTAATGGAGAAGTTAAGCAACTGGACTTTTACCTCTATTCTGTGAGCATTCCCCAACTTTCAGCCAAGGTGAATGCGTTGGTGGAGAAAATTAAATCTCGTCCCGGAGCTCAGCTGCAAGGTGAAGAATTGAGAAACTGGAATAATCAAACACAAGGCCACTCGTAAGCGCATTGTGTTAATATAGGCAAGGAGATATCTTTATGTGCGCGGAGTTTCCCGTTTTCATCTCGGACATCACATTGAAAAGCGTGAGTATCTGTATTGGCTTAATGCTCGTGGGGGGCTTGGGTATCTTGCTTATCGCTATGCTGAATGACGATGTCTTTAAGCCACGTAATCCGGATGAGAAGTCCATATCACCGTCGAGCGAATACGAGATTGAAGACCTGTTGAACTGCAACATCTGGGAGATTTTGCTGTTTATCTGCAGCGGAATGATAGTCGTGCCCATTCTTTATCTCTTACCCATCAGCTTACCTCCATGGTTACTCTATCCTTTGGTTGTTATCGTCTCCATTATTCTTTACTGCTTAGTCAACCGTTGGCTCAGATGGCTGCGCCTCAAATGGGCGGAAGAAGATAAACAACGGCGGCGCAGTCGCAGCAAGAACCGCAAAAAGAAGAAAAAATAATAACCATTTTCCATAATCAGGAATCGGAACTAACAGCTTGCAGCTGCGCCCGGATTTTGGTAATATGACACCGTAGTAAATACAAACTTTTCCACACTATGAATCTGAGACCTTTGGTATGTTCCGTTGTTCTGTTTACCGTAGGAAGCTTGGCCTACGGAGAGGAAGTCTCTACGTTCGTTCTGCCTGAACCGGAACAGATAAACAAAGCAGGGGAGTTTATGAGAACTCCGCTGATGCAAGCCGTGCGCCGAGGGAATGCGGATGAGGTGCGGGCTCTGCTGGCTGCCGGGGCTGACCCCAATATCCCGGAGTGGCATAACAATACCCCCTTAATGCATGCCTGCCAGCATGGATATACGGACATAGTGCGTATGTTGCTGGCCGCCGGGGCGAATGTTAATGCTCGCGATGACGAGGGGTGGACAGCTCTCATGGGGGTGTGTGTTTCTCGAAATAATCCGACCACAGAGATTGCGGAAATGCTGCTGGCAGCCGGGGCTGATATCACCCCAAGGGATAACCGCTACCACCATAATGCTCTGGTCTATGCTTCTAAATCAGGCAAAGCCGAGCATGTAGCACTGCTGATAAACGCCGGAGCAGATGTTAATGCTCGTGCGGGGTTCTGGGCTCTGGAAGAAACGCCTCTGTTCTGCGCCATTCAATGTAAGGCATCGCCGGAGGTTTTGCGCCGGCTGATAGCCGGCGGGGCGGATGTCAATGCGCGGGTGTCGCATGCCGGGGTTGAATATACAGCCTTGCAGGTTGCTGTAGAAACAGGCGATGCCGATAGTGTGCGCACGCTGATAGAAGAAGGAGCAGATGTAACATACGCAGGGAACTCTCTTTTAGTATATGCCGCAGGAGAAAAAGACCCACGATTGCTGCAAATGCTGTTGGCCGCCGGTGCAGATGTGAACGCCCCCAGTCAAGATGGCTACTACGCCTTGGGGCGTGCTGCGGCTTTGGGAAGAGCGGATTATGTACGAATGCTGCTGGCCGCCGGAGCAGATGTGAATGCCACGGATGGCTATGGCGATACGGCACTTATCAGCGCAGCAAGAGCAAAGAATCCGGAAGCTTTGCAGATATTGCTGGCTGCCGGAGCCCAAGTAAACCACACCAACAAGAAGGGAGAAACTGCCCTGATGCGGGCTGCTTTTGTCGGCAATGCGCCTCATGTAGCCATGTTGCTGGCTGCCGGGGCTGATAAAACTCTCAGAAATGCGGATGGTATGACTGCCTTGGAGCTTATCACTCACTTGTTCTGCAGTAGCCGACGACGTGTAGTGGAGGAATATCCTCTTGAGCAGGAAATAGCGTATACCTCGATTTACTGTCATCTCAACGGCTCTTCTTCTGCGGAGCTTACGCCCTTGATGCAGGCTGTTCTGATGGGCAAGCCCCAGGAGGTTTCGGCCTTGCTGGCAAGTGGCGCGGATGTAAACGCGGCATCTGCGCTTGGCCGCACGGCCTTGATGATGGCTGCAGACACACACCAACCCGAAATGGTGGAGCTGTTGCAGGCTGCCGGGGCGGATGTTCATGCGAGGGATTTGCAGGGGAACACCGCTTTGATTCTTGCGCAGTTGGAGGGGGACGGCTTCCTGAATTGCTTTAGCTGGATGCGCCTTGATAGCTGGATGCGCCTTGATAGCTGGATGCGCCTTGATGGCGCATGCAGAGATGATGACATGACTCGCTGCACACAGCTGTTGCTGGCAGCCGGGGCAGACGCCATGGCTTGCAATCATGCAGGGCAGAATGCTCTCATGACTGCTTGCTACAGGCGCTTTATCAGGGCTGATGCTGAGGCCTCCATTCGCCTGCTTATAACAGCCGGGGCAGATATCAATAGCCGTGATAATGAAGGTCGCACGCCGCTCATGTTCTCGCTCATGTTGGGAGACCACGGCTGGATGGTGCCTGTACTCACCTCCCTTGGTGCCGATATCAACGCCCGCGACAACGCAGGACGCACGCCCCTCATGTATGCCGTGCAAGGCTATATGGCGGATGAGGCATGGCGCCGCCTGATGGCCGCCAAACCGGACATCCATGCTCGCGATAACTCCGGCAAACAGGCGATTGACTACACCTTACCGACAAGCAACAATCGCAAGCGTCTCCTTGAACAGGAGTTCCTGTAAAAAGAGTCTCCGATAACGCATAAAAAGCCACTCAGACTTCGATAAATCTACGCACAAAACACCACCCGCAAGACCATGACCCGCACCCGGCAGACCAAGGGCTCCAGCGAAGGAGAATCCTAGGCTTGCGGGCCTGTTTTTGCGCTTTTCCGAACTAACAGCTTGCAGAGCCTCCCGGATTCTGGTAACATGACACCGTAATAAACACTTATTTTCCTATACATTATGAATGTCGCAGAATCCATTATCATGATAGGTTGTGGCTTGCTGTTCATGCTGGCTATGCTGTTGCTGTCTCCTCTTATTACTGGTTATGACGGACTAGAAATTACCTTCGCCGTTCTCGCAATCTTATTTTTCCTTACTACCGGCTTTTTGTTTTTCCGTCTTGCATGGCGCCTTATTTTCAGAGGTCGCTAATGACCAATCAGGAAATGCGCAACAAAATGCCCGCCGCGAGCTTCTATTCATTAGAAAATCTGCACTTTCTGCAATTTTTTGTTGCGGATTCGGTGCCGGGAAGTATTATCTTATGTAAAGGAGATAGAGAATAATGAAGACAATTTTCCACAAAATCCTTGCCACCTCAGCCATCTGCTGCCTAGCGTCTGACATTGTTCATGCGTCTGACTCTGATTTTTACGCAGAAAATTGTAACAGAGTTGCACAGGTGCAACAGACTCTGGATAAGTGTTCACAAATTGCAGTAGAATTTCATTTTTCGAATGGGCCTCCCAATCGCATACTGAGCCAGACTGAAACACTGGAGGTAATAGATATCTTGCGCCAAGTTTCCCCGCTTCGATACAAGGGAACATTTTTAGCTCGTTTCCGTGGTGCTACTTATCTGGTGTTTTCAGATAAATCCGGCAAGGAAGTAGGGAGGCTTTCCATGTGGAGCCTCACTGCCACCCCAGAGACAGAAGATTCTCGAAGCTACCGCTCGCTTGCAGAAATGAGCCTCGCTCCGGTTGCCTTGAAGCGTTTGAGGGCGATAGTCTATCCGGACAGAAATAATCGGTAAAATTTCACCACCTGTACAATTCTTTCCTTATTGCGTTATGACCATGCCACCCCCATTCCACAGAATCCTTGCTACCGCAGTCATCTGCCTTGCGGCGGGGGCAGGCCTATTCTTTGTATTCTCAGATTCCGAATCCTATATAACTTCGGAGACGGCAATTCGGGTGGATTCATACACCAACGAGGAGACAGTTGCATGGGAGGTACTGACACAGCAGAATGTCAACAATTCCATTCTGCTGTGCGAAGAAACAGGCAGGACCAGTTACACGCCTCTTCTGATTGCTATTTCGCATGGCCATGTGAATGGCGTGCGCAAATGCCTAGAATTGGGAGCCGATACGGAAAAGCGTGTGCAGACCATGAGCCATGAGTTATTGCCGGGAAGCAAGGACATTTTCCAATGTGTTGAAGGGTACACGCCTTTGCATCTGGCTGTGTACCTGAAGCAATATAAGATAGTGGAAATGTTGCTGGAAGCCGGGGCTGATATTGAA
>CALABM010000163.1 GCA_937885815.1 uncultured Verrucomicrobiales bacterium
AGCGCAAACCTCGCCGCAGGTCAACCAACGATGCGATTCAACGCGTAGAGGTCATTCCCCCGTGGCTGATGGACGATGAAGAGCAGCAGCCTCAGACAGAAACTCCCAACGATGCTGAAATCGAAGCCGCCCTGTGGCAAGAAGTCGAAGAAGCCCGCGAAGCCGAGCTTGCAGAAGAATTAAACGAGGCCGTGACGGACGTGGAGCCGACCGCCGAAGCCCCGGCACAGGAATCCGCCGCTGAGGCCGCTCAGCCCGAAGAAGCCCCGAGCAAGCTCAGCACCTACAACCTGAAAAAAGCCGGACAATCCCCTATGAGTCTCACCCCCGGTAGCGATGATATCAAGCTGGAGCCCGGTGACCAGTTAATCCGAATCTACAAGCGCAGAATGATTGAAGTAGAGGTGACCGAGAATGGCTACAAGTGGAACGGCGAGGTATATCCGACCCTCACGCACATCAGCTGGAAAGCAGCCGGATACCAGATCAGCGGCAACACATTCTTCGGCCTCCCCAGCAAGCCCCGCAATAAGGCTTAATCCCAACCCTCGATAAAATTGAGAACCCCAGCGTGGATGCCGGGGCTTCTCCTTGGTGCACGATATCGCTTTTGTTTAATGAGTTTCAAAGAGGATGCGCTCAATCTCATCTGGTGGGAGGTTAAGCATGTTGAGCATCCCTGTAACTGTAGGCTGTGATACGCCCAGCATTTCCGCACATTTCGAGGCTGAGCCATATTTCCCGGTGGTCAGGTATTCCTCAAGAATGATGGCGTTGGCCATTTTGATTGCCCTGTTTGTCGGGACTCGCATTGTCTTGCGTTGGGCAATATAGTCATCCATCTTGGTGCGCAGCCGTACAATACGAACATTCTCCTCATTGCGCTCGAAGATGATGGGGATGGAAAAATCGCAATTTGCCTGGGGAACCACCATACCCGGCGCAGATTTTGCATGAATGTTTGGTAGTTCCACCTGAACCTGCGGCTCGGGTTCCTTTCTGGTGCGCCGGAGCTTGTTCAGCGATATCGTGTCTTGTCTTGATTCTTGTTTCATCTTATTCGAGTCCTTTCTTGAGGGTCACGTCCAACTGCTCTCCATTGTCGTTGATAACGATGCTTTCAAATGCGGCTTGGAATACTTTTTGCAATTCTCGCGGGGTTGAGTCACCTAATGCCGAGTCGATGCTGTAGAGCGCGTCTGCGATTCGCCCTGCGTCTTCATCGGGCAGCTGCCGGATAAGAGCTGCCAGTACCTGGGGGCTGTCCCTGAATCGCAGGATATAGCCTTTCAACAATTCCTCAATCTGGTCTGCTCCGAAGTGAGGTGAGGCGCAGCCCTGCAAATAGTCGTGCCTGTTGGCTGCACAGGTGTAATAGCGGCGCATTACTCCACGTTTGATGGTGTATGTGCCAAGATATAGCCTTCCGCATTTGCCGCATTTCAGAATCCCTTTGAGCGGGTAGATAACCTTGTGTTCTTTCTGATCCAGCCCGCTGCGCAGCTCTCGTGCTTCATTATTTCTCTGGCACGTTTTTTCGTACGTCTCTTGGTCTATGATTGGCTGGTGGATGCCTTGAATGAGTCCAGAATCCGTCTTCACATAGCCAGCGTAAACGTAGTGAGTGAGGATACGCTTAATCGTCTGGCTGTTCCAAGGTATACGCTCACCGCTATCCTTGTTCTTGCGGTACAGCCGTTTCTCTTTATTGAGTTGCCGGGCAATGACTACTGGGCCTTTACCTCCTATATAAAGCTCATGTATGTAGCGGACGGTAGCAGATTCCAGCCTATCGACCACGAGCTTCTTTTCATGCCATTTGTATCCGTAGGGCGCACTGCCACATACCCAACGGCCTTGTGCTTTACAGGCGTTGATTTTATCCCTGAGTCGGGAACGAATGATGGCGGCTTCGTAGTCGGCAACCACGGCCATCATGTTCATGGAAAGCTTACCCTCCGGCGTGTGCGTTTCAATGGACTGGGTGGCGCTGACAAATGCCACATTGTGGTCACTAAACTCCTTCATCAGCGTGGTGAAGTCGCCTAAGTCTCGGCTCAGTCGGTCGAGCTTGTACACCACTACACAATCAATCTCGCCCGCTCTAACCTGATGTCGGAGCATGTTGAGCTGGTCGCGGTGTACGGTGGTGCCACTCACCGCCGCATCTACGAATGAAGCTACGAACACCCATCCGTCTTTTTCATGGCGGCGTATGCAATCCATGCACATGTCGAATTGGGCATCAAGAGAGTTGTATTCTTGGTCGAGACCTTTGGCAATGGATTTGCGGGTGTAGATAGCACATCGCTTTGTTGGCATTACTGGATTACTTGTTGTCATCATTTCTGGGAGTCATGGGGAGGTTAAAGAAGTAGTTGCCGCTTTTGGCGTAGCCGCAGATTTTCCAAGCAATCGCGGTCAGGTTGTCGTACTTCACGCCATCGTATGCGAACATGTTTTTGCCGATGACTGTGACCTCGTGGTACTTGCCTTTGTACAGGCGGCGTATGATTGTGCCGACAGGTAGATTGGTTGCGGGCGTATTGGCGTGGTTATTCTCAGGATGACTGGTATCGACTACCTCCATCGGCTTTACATTGAATCGGCGAGGCTTCAGCCGGATGAGTGTCTCGTCTGCAATCTCGTGGGCTCGCTTCATGGCACGCTCGGATATCCCTCCGTTGATGAGGGTATTGATTCTCCACGTCAGCCTCTTGATGAGGAACTGGCGATTTCTGGTCGTATAGGGTTGATTCCCGAATAGGAGTACCCACTCGCGCCGGAGTTCGCGGACTTTCATATCCTGCAAAGCGGCTATGCGGGCAGCTCCTTCCTCTGGTGTCAGTTTTGTGATGGTTTGACTCATGCTTGTTGTTGTAAAGGCTTAATAGTAAATCTTTAGTGTACCCTATACTTTAGCACAGATTGAGCTATTTGTCTATATTTTTCTTGTATTTAACTCGCTGATTTTTAATGAGGTGGGGACTTTGTGCCTATCGGTCGCACAAACACAATATTGGGATTTTTCAGCATGCGCAGAATCAGCGGGGCAAGCGCTTTTGCCAGCTTGTCGTGAGCCTTGGTGTGACCAAGGGGCGTGATACCAATTTGCTTCATGAGTTGAGCTAAAGTAAGGGGATTGCAGGGAGCGGGCAAGCCTGTGTGTGGCCTACCCGCCCCCAGGGTTCCTGTTTCTATCAGCCGATCGTGCGGAGGTAGTTCACGAAGTCAGGCGTATTACGTCCAACATTTCGCAGTACCGGCACGAACACGCTGTTGCGACCGAACTTCTCGCGCTTGCTCGTAAGCTCCCACTTGCCATTGAACAGGCCATCGCGCAGAGCGAACTTAGCTGCGGTCAGGATGTTCTTACCAGCGCGTGTGTAAGCCACGCCACGCAGCGTCCAGACGGCCAGCCCATAAGCATCGCCGTTGTACTCAAGCGGCAGCGCATAATCGAGCCCGGCGGGTGCTTTGAACACGAGGTTCACGTGCAGCACCGGGGTGAAGCTGGGCTTCTGGTTGCCCACCCACTCAATCGTACCGCCAGCGGCATGCACTTCCTCAAGCGTGTTGTACACTTGGGGCTTCTCGTCAGAATCGAAGTCGAGATTCTGCACGAACTGCTTGCGGGCTGACAGGATGGTGAGTTCCAAGGGCGCGGGCAGCACCACTTCCTTGTTGAGCACCAGATCGCCGCCATTGAACAACTCAGCGAGGCTGCCTACGTTCTGCACAAGATTGAGACGAGGGATGACGATATCGTCACTCTCAATCTCCCCGGCAATGGTGCCAAGGGTGGCAGACTGCGGAGCGGCAAGCTCGGTGGTGGTTGCGGTGGTGGTAGCGGGGCTGATAACCTCCGAGGACTGACCCTCAGAGCCGTTGATGTCGTATGCTTTGATTTTAGCCATAATGATTACTTGATTTGGGTTGATTGTGTTTGATTGTCTTGGGGTTAAATGCGCTTGAGGTACTTGCTCGGCGCACCTGTCATGATGATTCCGTCCTCCGTGAGCTGAGAGACGAGTTCATCCTTGCTTTTCTGCTTCTGCCCGCGAGGAGCAATAGCGGAAATCTTGTTGCCGAGGGCATCGATGCTCACGCTGCCGCAGCATTCGATAAACGTCTCGGGTGAAATCTTGTCCTTTACCGCGCCAAAGGCGGCGAGTGCATCGGAGATGGTGCGACGACCAGCACGATTGGCGAGCTTGTAGCCGGGGATCTCAGCACCATTGAGAGCCATGTCGATGGCGTGGAAGTTGACAGAGTCAATCCATTCCTTGAGCACCTTGGCACAGTCGAGGCATTGAGCCATCATGCGCGGATCAGAGATGTTGGAGGGGTGAAGTTCCTCGGGGATAGCGAGTCCGGCGTAGCGGCTGGCGATGGGCAGCGCGAGGTTGCGAAGTGCCTTGCAGGTAGCCTGCTTGCGGCAGTAGCAGCATTGCTGCCCCGGTTGCTCCTCCTTGTTCTTGGCGTTGGCTCTGCGGACAATGGTGTCAATGCGGAGTCTCATGCGCTCGGTGTCCTCGCGGGTGTAGGTGTGAGTGCTGATGTACTGGCGGCGGGGCTGAACGAAGTGAACACTAAGCTCCTGCAGCTCCGGGAACTTCTCGAACACGCCGAGCGCATAAGCACAGCCCTGTGCATTCGATTCTGCAGGTTCGATGGAGCCGTAGCCGAACTTCCAGTCCATCAACACGCCCACCTTTCCGGCCACCGCAACAAAGTCGGCAGTACCATAGGTGAGGCCGTCAGCGATGGTAAGGCGAAGCTCGCGATACTGGGCAGCGCCGGGCAGCTTAGCGAGCTCGCCATCGCGGTAGTCTCGGCAGAGCCCGCAGAGGAAGGCTTGCTCTTCATTGAGCTTCGAGTAGTCATCCGTCTCCAGAGCCTCGTGCATGAGCGTACCCTCTTCGGCGGCGGCGTTGGTGCCGCTCTTGCCGTAAAAGGCCGGGCATATTTCCTTGTAGCCGAGTGAGGACGGAGAGTGTCTTGCGTGTTTAGCCATTGGGGAACAGCTCCTCTCTATCAGGCTCGTTACCGATGCTTTCGATGCGTGACTGCAAGCGCAGCACCACATCCTCGCACATGTCTTTCAGTTCGGAGTAAAAGCTACGCATCTCGTAGTTGCGTGCGTTGTTGCTCTTGGTCTCCATCACTCCCTCCATGTAGGCCAAGTGGCGTATCACATGGCCGAGGGCTTTCATCTTCTCAATGTCGGTTGTATCCATTTTGATTGATTCTTGGGTTAAGGGGAAAATCGTTATCATTGAATGGGAAAGGGTTGCATATCGCCATCGTTAAGCAGGTCAATGTGGGCGAGCTTGGCTGCGCAGACCTGAGCCGTGTGTTCCTCACAGGTTCCGGCGGCGAAGCAAATCTTCTGGATGCTGGCAGCACCACCGGCTCGATGCACTCGGCCAAGTGCCTGGCGCAGATCAGCAGCGGAGAATGTGGGCGATATGATGCTCAGGCGGGAGCGCTTGCCTGTCGGGTCGTGCAGACTCACGCCCACGCCGCCAGCCTGAATGTTGGCAATGACGACCGGAATCTCGTTGCGCTGGAATCGGTCGATAACGGACTGGCGTTCTTCCGCAGACTGGCCACCACAGATGATGTCGGAGCAGTTGAGCTTCGCAGCCAGAGCGCAGATGGTTTCGGTGAAGTTCACCAACAGGACCACGCTCTGCCCCTCTTCGATAGCGGTCTTGGTCATTTCCACCATAGCCGGCACTTTGTGCAGCTCGATGGCTTGGCGGGCGCGGAGGACAAGCGTCAGGTGGCTGGCTTTCTTCGAGCCCAGGGCTTCGGCGATCTCATCGAGCTTGTTACCATCAGCTTCACGTTCTGCCTTGCGCAGCTCGTACTTCAGGTTGTCGTACTCGTCCTGAATCGCCTTGGCCTTACCAGTCTCAACGATGGCGGGCTCGATGATGGTTTCCGGGAAGTCCGGGATATCGGCGATGCGGAGGCGGCTACCACGCAGCGGAAAGATAGCGTTGTGCAGTTGGCGCAAGCACTCTTCATCGCCGCTGAACTCCATGCCGAAGAAGCCCTCACGCACGCCATTCCGCTTAGCCCAGTACCAGTAGTTGTACAGGTTGTGGAGTCCAAGGGCGAAGCCGAGGGCTCGCATTTCAAGCGGGTTGCTGGCGGCGGTGGCTGAGCACAGGAGGATGCGGCAATGACGAGCGCGGGCTCCGATGAGTAAGCGAGCGTTGAGGGAGTCACGCCCCTTACACTTCTGGCACTCGTCAAAGATGATAAGTGTCTCGTGCGGGACGTGCCACTCATAGCCGGTATCAGTCTTACGGCAGATATCCAGCTTGCCCCTGCGGATGTTCTCGTAGTTGGTGACAAGGAGCGGCTTGATTCCGGCAAGCTTGCATACCTTTTCCCAGCTCGGCACAGTTGCCTTGGGGGTGAGGATGATGGTGGGAATGCCGAGGCGGGCAGCTACTTCGCAGCCGATATAGGTCTTGCCTGTGCCGGGGTCGCTGGCATCGAGTGCCACTCGGTTTGGGCTGAGGAGAGCGCGTTCGATGCTCTCGGCGTGGTCTTTCTGATAGTCTAGGAGTTTAAGCATGATTTTTGGCTTTCACTCCTTTCAGCAGGTCGACTTCAAAAAATCGGACTACTTTCTGCAAAAAAAATTATTGGCAGTGGAAAATGCTCTATTTTTGCAACAAAAACCACAATATGTAGTACAAAAGCAGAAAATCCTGTGCCATAATTGCGTATGCACCCTGTGCGCACCTTGACATCACCCTTGGTAAGGCATAAAATATGGCAAAGGAGTAAACACTAAGTGAGTAAGGAAAGTATTATCAATCATTTTTCAGACGTCGGACTCGTATACCGACTCGACAAGGCCTGTAAGGTATTGTTCACCCCATACACAGCCCTTTTCAAAGAAAGAGGCTTGGAGTTCAATTTTGAACTTGAGGGCGCAGAAAAGACGGCCCATCTTGACCGCATTCGCGATATTTTGCTCAGCTTGAGTACAGACACAGAAGCCGGGCGTAGGCTTGCAAACGTGCTTGATGAAATCGTGCTGGTAGATAAGAACTACAGCAAGGTGAGCACATACATAGAAGACATCACTCAGAAATGGGGCGATGGCCTACGCGCATCGGGGTACAACATTGGCGAACAGCTGGAGCTTGTCGCAGCATTGTGTACAGATGAGCGCAAGGAAGTGAGCGATGCTATGGCAATCATAGTGTCGCGCATACACTCCTTGGATTCTGCCACCAATCGTGACTACCATTGGTTTGGTGACTTTGCGGAAGAGAAAGAGGATGGCTCTGTTAAGCTGCCTGTTTTCAAAGTGCCTGATGATAAGGATTTGGCTGCTAAAAAAGAAGACCTTGAGGCACAACTTAACGCAGGATTCGAAAAGAATCACTACACTACCGATTGCCATGTTGTGCTTCAGCCGAAATCCGCTGATGGCGAAATCTGGGCTCTGGTTGAACACAGCGGCCGCATTGTGGTTAGGGAGAAAATGGAAGATGGTAAGGCCAGTACCATCAAATATCCACCATTGACGCGAAGCATCGTTGTCTTAGATACTGAGCGCAGAATGCTGCGTATCAAGTCTGGTGCTGAATGGATGTATAATCTACTGTCCAAGAAATTCTCAAATTTCTTCTGCGGCCATGAGGAGCTATTCCAACAAGGCCAGATGTATTGGTTTGACCCTATCAGCCGACATGGCTTGGCAAAGGCTTTCAGTATTGCCGATTATAGCACCATTATCAACAAAGCGTATATCGTCTCCATTAAGTGCGATGTCATGGATGGCGCGGAGGGTGACCAGCTCACCTTAAACAATACGAAAGACAGGGATATCTGTGCCACTTGGGAGAAGTTTAGCAAAGACCATATTCTTTGGATCAGGTCTATTACCCTGCGCCTGAGAATAAAGGGGTGCAAGAACAGGGTAACTGTAAAGATTGACAAAGAGAAGGGCCTGTTTGTAAGCATGCTTAGTAAGATGGGGCTGGTAAGAAGCTGGCTGCGCAGACGTGGCTTTGAGAAGCATTACCCCATCAAGGAGTATTGCAGCAAGGAGAGTAAGGCTGCAATACCTGCTGCGTTCTGGCCCATTGTAAGGACTCTGCTTGAAACAGGAGAAGTCAGCAAAGCGAACCTGTATAACGTGCTTGACTCGCTTGCCCCAGGTGTCGGTGACTTCGTGAATCCTCGCATACTGAAAGAAGTTGCTTCTCCTAAATATGAGAAGAAGTGGACGGATGCGTATGGCCGCGAGTGGGACGTGAAGTATAATGAGGCTACAGACAGCTACTATGGCAGCAACATCAATGTTGAACTCGGCATAGAAGCTGGGCCTGACATCGACCCGTCAGAAGTCGAGATTCAGCCCATTAACAAAGATGCCTTGCTGAAAGACATTCAGACCGCACTCATGAAAAACTCCAGACTCAATATGGATGACATGGGTGACGGCGTCCATCGTCTGGGGCAGCTGAATGCCCTCGGTGTCACAGTATTCTTGGCAACTGGTACGAACTGGCACCCCGCATTTAAGGGCAACAATGTGACCAACTCTTCGATTGCCGTGGTGACGTTTACCGAATCCCCTCCCGATTTGTACAAAGAACAAATTGAGGAGTCCTATATTCAGCACGCATGGCTCGGTAAATTACTGCGCTGGGATATTGCGGAAAAGCGTCTTGTTGAGATCGCGCCGGTAGAAAGTGAAATCAATGAGAACAATACGCTCATGTTCCAGTCCAACGATACACCGCCTTGGCACAGGTGGCCGCTCGGGTTACCTGAAGAGAGATGTCGCCATTTATCGCAGGTGGAGTTTATCTTGGGTTGTGATTACGCAACCATTCGCTACGCTGGCGTTGAGAAGCGCTTCTCACTTGACGAGCTTGTGATGCTTCAGCCAAAACGGCCAAAGCGAAATCCCAATAAGGTGAAAGACCACCCCAATTTCACCACGCTATTGCGATTTATCAGGGCGAATGAGCGTAGCGGGGATATGGGCTTCGAGTTGAAAGAAACGGGGTCCTCTGGCTCTCGTAAAAATCTGAATGATGATATCGGATTGTTCTTCGGCACAAATGATTGTGTCTGGGAAGAGATACCAGAGAACCCCGGCAGGTACAGATTAGCGTTTGCTAGTTGTACCACAACTGTGGATGACGATTAAGCCTTAGCCAATTCAGCTTTCAATAGCGCAGCAGTAGACTTGTTTAACTTACGGACATAGGATTCATCTACGCCAAGTAGTTGAGCTATGTCCGTATTTTTCATGCCCTCTGCGTGCCAGATAAAGCACATCTGGGTTCTATCATCGAGTTTACTCAGATACTGCATCGCTATGGCTGCATCGTTTTTGATGCTAGCTGCATTATCGGGGGCATGTACGCTCTCATCGTAAAGCACATCACCCCATCTTGTAAACTCAGCGCCGGGCTTATCCCAAGCATCATCGGTAAAGTCATCGAACTGGCAGAAGTTCTCGCTGCCCGATGCCATTGCCGATGACTTTTTCCCTGTCCCCCGGCGGGATGCCTCACCGTAGTCACCAAGGCGTTTCATGATGAGGCCTTGCATGACAGGTTCAAAGACATCCATCTCGCAACGGAAACAAGCCAAGCTGCACAAGCTCATCCAAAGTTCTATGCCAAAATCATAGGCCGTTTGGTTGTTCATGAGCCACTTATCCGTTCCGTGCCTACGACTGTTGATAGTCTTGGCAAGCATCTGCAGTAGGAGATACTGCCTGTACTCAAGGTCGTAGTTCTTGCTGTTTGTGTCTAATTTGGCGAGGATTCTTTCGCCACCCAATGTTATATCGAATGTAAATACCATAGAATCCTCGGTATACAGGATTCCAAAGTATTGTGATAAAATCCGAGGCTGAGCAGCACCACTTGTTCTTGAGTATCAATAATCAAAAAGTTCGCCATCCCATTTACGACCTCCATTTCCTGAACAAGCAAATCGCCAAATAGCAGTCGCAAAACACTTTTTTGCAGAAAGTAGTCCGAATTTTTCATTTGCCCCTGCTGAAAGGAGTAGCCCAAGGAACAAAGGGCTACTCAACAATGGATATTAAGAACCTTACTAAAATAGCTGAGGAAGTAGGTGCTGAGGCCGTAGCCAAGGCAAATCGTGTAAAAGGCTGGAATCTTATCTGCTGCCTGTACTCTGAACCTCGTACTGCCGAGGATGACCTTGCCCATGCTTACGCTACTGAAGCCCGCTCGCTGAGCCTCCTGAGCCTGCGCTTAACCTGTGCCAAAGCCGAAGCCGGGCTGCGTGGTAACACGAAGAAGTATGAACGTCTGACCAAGGCCATCGAGGAAGTTACCAAGCGCGAGATGCGCCTGTCTGCCCTGTGCCACGAAGCCATCAAGGCTGCGCGTGAAGCCGATGAAAAGGCAAAAATTGATAGAAAGGAGAACGCCTGATGAGCTATTACCCGAAGCACCAGCTTTCTATCGCTGGCAATCGGGACGAGTTCAGCATCCCCCATTCTGATTTGGGGGATGCCATTTGCTCGTTCCATCTTGTCTGGGGCAAAGTGAATGGCCAGATTCAGCCCTGTATCCTGCATCCGGGTATCTACTACCCCGGCTTTCAACCTGTAACAGCAAAGGAGGTGTACGAGTATGAAGCCTGAACCTGAAGCGAAGAAAGGCAAGGTCTTTGCGATAGACTTCGAGACTTACTACGGCAAGGAGCTGAGCATCGACACCCACGGCCTGTACCACTATCTGCGTGATCCTGCGGCCTCTATCTACCTCGTCTCTATCTATTCTCCTGAATCAGATGGAGAGTTTGCGTATGTAGGTAGGCCGGAAGACTTCGACTGGCAGATGCTTGAGGGCTGCACGCTCTGCGCCCACAACGCCCGCTTTGACCGCGCATGCTTCGAGAGGCTGCGCGAGCTTGGTATCGTCCCGGCAGAGCTGCAGGTGGACTGGGTATGCACCGCTGATATGGCTAGTGCGCTCAGCTACGGCCGCTCGCTGAAGGCATCTGTGGAGGGAGCCTTTGGCATCAGCATCAGCAAGGAAACCCGCACCGACATGAAAGACAAGACGTGGGCAGACGCTGTGCGCTTGGGCATGGCCAAGGAGCTTGGCGAGTATTGCCTGAAAGACTCTTGGTACTGCTACCACCTGTACTCCAAGCTCGGCTCACTTTGGAGCGACAAGGAACGCAGGCTGTCAGCCTTAACCCGCGACATGTGCGACTACGGCGTGTACGTGGATCAGAAGCTACTGGCCGAGGGTAAGCAGAAGCTCCTGCGCGTGATGGATGAAGCCGTCAGCAAGATTCCGTGGGCTGATGGCAGCAAGCCTATCCTGTCGCTGAAGAATCTGAAATTGGAATGCGCCAAAGCCGGCATATCAGCACCTGATTCACTCGCTCAGGACTCCGACAGCTGTACTGCCTGGGAGGAGAAATACGGCGAGCAGTTTCCTTGGGTGGGCGCAATGCGAGACTATCGCAAAGCCAACACTCTGTATAAGAAATTGGAAACCCTTGAGAGCCGCATTCGCCCGGACGGCACATTCTCTTATGGGCTCAAATACTTCGGCGCTCACACAGGCCGCTGGAGCGGCGATGGCGGCTTCAACATCCAGAACTTGCCGCGCGTAGCTCAATTCGGCGTGGATCTGCGCAAGATGATTGTACCGCGCCCCGGCCATACGTTCATCATTAGCGACCTTGGCCAGATTGAGCAACGTGTCTTGTCTTGGCTGGCGGGTGACAACGCTATGATGGAGGAGCTGGAGAAAGGCATCTCGGTCTATGAAGCCCACGCCCGCGCCACTATGGGATATACAGGCAGCGAGCCCCTGAAGCACGCTAATCCTGATCTGTACCGGCTGGCCAAGGCTCGTGTGCTGGGGCTGGGCTATGGCGCCGGTGCTAGGGTGTTCGTCAGGATCGCCAAGACGATGGCGGGGCTGGATATCTCTGAGCGCGAAGCTGAGCGTATCGTGAGAGACTTCCGTAACAGCAACCGCCTTATCACTAAGCTCTGGGCTAAGCTGGACCATGCCTTTAACGTGAACAAGGGCAAGGCTTGCTTCGCTCTGCCGCTGCCCTCCGGCCGCTCTCTTTACTACCGCAATCTCGCCATGACCCCCAAAGGCATGAGCGCAGAAGTACAAGGCAAGCGCTGCGCCTTTTTTGATGGCAAGCTGGCAGAGAACCTGACATCGGCCACCGCTCGCGATGTACTGGGCGAGATCCTGCTGAATCTGGATGCCGCCGGGTATCGAGTTGTGATGCACATCCATGACGAGGTGGTAGTGGAAGTGCCGACCGAAAAAGTTGACACCGCGCTAAAGGATGTGCAGCGCATCATGACCACCGCACCAGAGTGGCTGGAGGGGCTACCCCTCGCAGCTGAAACCACCTCATCAACCTTTTACACCAAATGACCACAATGGACTCAAATCCTTCCAACAGCAACAACACCCAGGCTCAGTCTACGGACTGGGCTTTGGTGCGTGAATTCTACCTCACTTGCCGCAGCTACAAGCAGACTGCCGAGCATTTTGGGCTCAACCCCGACACGATAAAGAAGCGTTGCCAGCGCGAAAATTGGAAATCGAGGGGACACAGGGGACAAAGTGAGGGGACAACAGAGGGGACAAATGCTGTCCCCTTGTCCCCTGAAAATGGCAATGTGTCCCCCGATGAGGGGACAAACTCTGTCCCCTTGTCCCCCGAAAACAGCGAAAATGTCCCCTGTGATGTCCCCTCGGCTGTCCCCTCTGATACCTCTGCTGATGCCTTTGCCGCCGCTTCAACTTGCTTCCCGGCCTTGCCAATGCGCCCGAACCTGATGGCCTCTGCCGTGAGCTTCGGCCAGCCGTGGGAACAGCGCATAATCGCCCACGACAAGCTCCGCGATAAAGCAGCCTACCGCTCCTACATCTGCAACCCGGCTACGAAAGATTGCCTGTTCAGCGGCATCCGCGGCATGAATAAGCAGGAGATGGTGAGCCGCGAGAACCCGGCCGTCAGCATGATAGCCGTGGTGGCTGATTATGATATGGTGATGACTGACGAGGAGCGTATGAAGAAGACCGCAAAGCTCGTTATCAAGCCCAACTTCATCAGCTCCTCCTACTCCGGCGGCACTCATGCGGTCTGGTTCTTGCAAGCCCCGCTGCCGCTGATGCCTAACGCCGAAATGGTACAGGCGCTGCTGGAGACGATTGTACGCAAGCTCAAGCTTAAGAACGCCTACGGCCAGCTGGACGGCAAGGCTTTCTACAACACTTCGCAATACTACCACGCCGGATGGAACTGGCAGCAAATCAGCACGGAGCCCATCGCAGAGTCCATGTCCTTGCTCTGGCTGGACGAGGCTCTGAAGAAAAGCAAATTCACGACCACCGGCACCCAGATTCCTCTCGCGCGTATATGGGAGGAAATGCAGAAGCGCGGCTGGGACAAGAAGTGGGGCGGCGATAAAGCGTTTGAGCTGGGTGCGCGAGGTGTGCGCTTTTGGGATCCGCTGGCTGATTGCCCCACCGCCGCGATAGTGAAAGAGAATGGCATGATATGCTTCACAGGCCCATTCCCGTTCCAATCGTGGGCAGACATCTTCGGCTCTGACTTCATCGATGCTTTTCGCGCCGACACGTTCGGCAAGGCCTTGAGCGAGTGCTACATGGTCAACAACACCTTCTACGTCTGCAACAACCTGCGAGCGGAAGACGGCAGCTACAAGCCTTGCCTACTCACCTATAACCGCCAGAACTTCGAATCCCTGGCTACAGAGAAATACGGCCTTAACAGCAAGCCTGAACAGGAGGGTGAGGACAGCCCGGTGAAGCAGTTGGTAGCGAAAATCGCCACCTACAACACGCTTCCGGCAGCCTGTCCATTCATCTACCGCA
Organism: uncultured Verrucomicrobiales bacterium; assembly: GCA_937885815.1. Lineage (GTDB taxonomy): Bacteria > Verrucomicrobiota > Verrucomicrobiia > Verrucomicrobiales > Akkermansiaceae > Akkermansia. The sequence continues at coordinate 13,923 of CALABM010000163.1, forward strand.
AGGAGCGCATCATTCATATTCAGGGCGAAGCACGACTCAATACCAGCTTCCTGCGTGTACATGAACCTGATTTGAGCAAGGGTCAGGAGTGGGGCGATGGCTTCCCTTGGATAGCAGCCTTTATGGAACGCCTGTTCCCTGATATCATCCAGCGCGACCGATTCATGGCCGCTTGGGCATACGCCTACCGAAACGCTTACAAGGGCGAGCCGAAGAACGGCCATACTATCTTCATTGCAGGATCCGTGGGCAGCGGTAAGAACTTCCTGAGTGAGTGTCTGTATGGTGCAAGCATGGGTGGTGCGGTTGATGCCAGCGAGTACGTCCTCGGGCAGACTCGCTTCAATGACCACCTCATGGGCAGCGGCGTGTGGACACTCAACGATACTGTGTCCAAGGGCGACTACCGCGAGCGAGCCATTTTCGCCAAGAGCTTGAAGAAGATGGCCGCAAACCACTTTCATTCCTGCGAAGGCAAATACAAGAGCGCTACCGGGATTTACTGGAGTGGCCGCATCATTGTCACGCTCAACACCGACCCCGATTCCCTTCAATTACTGCCTGATATCGAGCTATCCAACCGCGATAAGCTCAGCCTGTTCAAGACTACTGACGAGCCGATGAATGATGCCGATGGCGCCGCTAAAGCTAAAGCGGAGATGGGGGCACTTTGCTCATTCCTACTCAACTGGGAGATACCTGAACATTGCGTGGGTGATGCCAGATGGGGAGTGCGCAATTATTTGCACCCTGAGCTGCTTGCAGAGGCTTCAGATTCCAGCCCTACAGCCTCGTTCCGCGAGATATTGACGCTGTTCGTAAAGGACTGCTTCGATGCGGATAAGAGCTTGCAAGAGCTGAAGGGCTCGTCTACGTGGTTCATGCAACAAATGCTGCTGCAGGACGGATTGAAAGACATGATACGAGGCGCTGTAACGCCCACGAGCATCGGTCGGCGTATCAGCAAGCTTGCCAGCGCCGGGGACTTCCCTCTCGTCTATGACCGCCAGTCTAAGGCACGCGAGTGGGTTATCGACCGCAAGGCTTTCATGGAATACCTTAACAGCCCCAATCAGGAAGGAGAACTCGATGAACTTTGCCCGTTCTAAGGCTCTTTGGCTCGTGACACTTAGCGAAGCTGTGACACTGGAGAAATCTAGTGTCACAGCAAAGTGTCATTCTGCTAAGCTGTTGCCTATTAAGCTGTTTTTCTCCTCAATGACACTTGTGACACTTTATTGTACAGATAAAGTATATAGGGGAGAAAAGAATAATGAGAAGTGTATACGTGTAAAATTTATATTTACGTGTATAGGACTCGTTAAAAACGAAAGTGTCATCTGTCATGTGTCACAACTCGCCGCCGCACCCTACAACCTTTGACACCATACCTCATTATGTCCAAGAACGATTCATACGCCATCAAGGAAGCCTATCGCCGTAAGCTGTACGAAGAAGCCTACGAGAGTGCCGAGGCCAAAGCTTGGCTGCAATCACTCTCCCCGGCAGAGCGTGAACGCGCCGAAGCCTTGGGACTTCTACAGGCCTTACCTGATACGGACGTTAGCAGCCGAAGCCTTGACACCATCCCCCTCAAGATGCAGCCCCAGGAAATCATGGAAATAGAAAGCGAAGAACAGTTGGTAGCAGCACCGCTCCGCAACAAGCTCAGTAAGAATCGCGCCGAGATTCTCACCACGCTCGGTATGCAGGATGTACAGGAGCTGCAAGCCTTTCTGACGCAAGATGGCAACCCGAAGCTTCGCGCCGCCTGTCTCAACTACCTACTTGACCAAGGAAGCACTACCATCGAGGAATGTGCGAAGAAGATGGGGATGAGCAAGCAAGCTTTCCACTACCACGTCCGGCAGATTGAGAAGCAGCTGGGCTTACCGCCTATGGGCAACCAGCGCAAGCAATCCTCTCGTGAAGCCTATCGTCTCAGCAATCGCCGCCGCTAATCTTCATTCTGATTTTGACAACGCTTCAGAATATATGGAAACAAACACTTCTGAAATAGCAATCGAAGAAAGTGGTTGTCGTGTTAACACGACAAGCAAAATGTTACCCGGCATTATCGAGTCCGGCGTGATAGGTATTCAGATGAGTGGTAATGGTCTGATTATCACCAAGGAGGACATTACGGCTGATGAATACAATGCAGTATTCCGTACTGTGCTGTCCATCAACAAATCGAGCTGCTGGCTACTGGGCGATATTCTTCTGCTCGGTGACCGCCGTTGGGGTAACCAGTATACCACAGGCAAGTACGAGGAAGCCATGCAAGCTACAGGCTTGTCCCGCAGTACGCTCCGCGATATCGTACTGACCTGTAAGAAGTTCCCGGTAGACAAGCGCCATGCAGCTCTTTCATTCACGCACCATCAGGAGATAGCTCGTACCGATGCTGACCCTGACCAGCGCGAGGAAGTCTTGCAGAAAGCAGCCGAGGATAAGCTGACATGTACAGCCCTGCGCAAGCAACTCAACAAGACCAAGTTCAAAGAGGAACCCGAGGTAGACATGAGCCGCCCGCCTGTAGGCGAAGAACCAGACCGACTGGGTATTCTCGACCTGCCGGAGCGAGTGAGCCCTGATGCCCCGCCTAAGTGGGACGCACTCAACTTCGGCCGATGGGCAGCAAAGCAAGAGCCCTGCGAATATACTCGCGAACAATGCGATGCCGCGCTTGAGCTACTGAAACCTTTGCTGGAATACCATGAGGAAATCATGTTCCGCCTGAAGGAGCTTGACGAAGCCGTAACCACCGCCTGACACCAGCTAAACCTGCCTATGGGGAACACGAAAAAGCCAGTTCTGCGGGCGCTCAGCCGCCGCAAAAGCCGAATTACGGGGCTTCTGGCCTCAAAAAATCGGATTCATGGTGGCCATCGCCATCTAAGGAATCTATTGACTGTCAATCACTAGACTTGCCCCGGCTTGTGCGAGCGCACTTCTCGCGCGAAACACTTTTTATGCTTTCCCACTTTGCAACGCCTTGTAGGGCGCGTCAGCGCCCCTCATGGCAAGCTGAGAAAAGTTCATCTAACTCTCGTAAAATCAGATGCTAAACCTCGCCTCAGTAAAGAGCGTCTCGGATGGCTTGCCAAGAGCGCAAATGAGCATAGGGTCGTTGCTCAACGGCTGCACGCCTTTCGGTAGAAGCTTGATGCGCTCTACGGCTCCCTCCAGCCCCTCATTTTTCCCATTTCATCAACACTAAACACAACACATCATGAATACCAAAAACACAGACAACGCCACCGCCGCCCGCAAGAGCAACTTGCTTGACTACATCCTTACAGCCGTTGGCTGCACGCTTATTCTGTACTGCTGCGTAGATTGGCACTTCACGTCTAAGCGCTTGAGAGCTGAGCTTGACGCCTGTCACCAGCAGCTCATGGAAAACATGGAGGAAAGCACACGCAGAATACAGGAGGACACGGAAAGGCTGAAAGCCTTAAACGCAGAAAATCAGTCTATTACTGCCGAAGAAAAATAAAAAAACTGCTGGACTTGTACGCTCAATATGCTACAGTATAGAAAGCGATAAACCGCTAACTATAAATATGCAAGAGCTAATCAAGACAGCGTGGCCCGGAGCCTTGGTAGATGCAGAAACCCTGCAATACGAACTCTGGGGAGAATCCAAGCAACCGAAAGAGAGTCAGGTTATCGTTCACGAGCCTGACTCTTTTAATCGAGGGGGTATCACAGTAACATTCGGCAGCATCCAGACTCACAACGGCGCCAACATGGCGAGGGTGATAGCCCTGCCGGATGGGCTTCGCAAGCTGGAATGGTACAGAGTAACCAAGGACTTCGATATACAGCCTATCTCCACCATCATTCACCACTTCCCAGAGAACATGAAAGAGGAGTGGCTTTCCAATTTCCCCGAATAACCAACACAACACAGAATCCATGAGCAACGAATACACACCTGAACAGGAAGCACAAGCCCAGAAAATCGCACTCCTGATAGCGGAGGAGCTGGCGGGCGGTCTACAGAACATCATCGTCTGCACCGGCTGCAAGGACTTCCTAGCCCTGACCGCAAATGAAGAGAAGAAGCAGCTCGGCGGGCTGGTATTCCGATACCCGCGCCGCTTCGCCAGCAACCACTCCAACGAGGTACGCATCTTCGCGATGCAGGATGGAACCCGCAAGCTGGAATGGGGCTATGTATCCAAGAAAGGATATCTGCTACTCGACACAGCGGAGAACGTAAGCCCGGAGAAGCTGGAGGAAGTCTGGTGGGAACACACCGCCTGTACAGTACGCCCGCCGTGGTTCATAGAAGCCTGCCGGGTAAAGGTGAAGCTGGGGCAAACAGTCGTAACTATGGGAGCCGATGAAGCCTTTACGAAAGAAGAGATAGCCAAGTGCATGAAGCGCCACTCCTACGGCGACTGGGGCGATTGCTGTGACGAGGACAAAAAGACCAACGATGCCGCCCTCGATCCCAAAGACCCCGGAAGAGTCATGAGCGTATACAAGTTCGAGGATGGCCGTGTCCTCTGGGTTATCACGGAGTGGGACAGAAGCCGAACCACCGCGCTACTGCCGGAAGAATACTAAACAGCAACAACATTAACCTTTAACCTCGCCCCGCAAGGGGCATTCCCTTTATGTCGAATATCGTTACACCAGCCCAAGCCGATACTGTCCTTGAAGTCAACCGCGCCAATGCTATCAAGCAAGCTATTTCCAAGGTGAAGTCCAAAAAGACACTCACCAAGGCCGAAGTAGATTTGTTGCAATCCATCGCCTATAGCCCCGGCCAAAAGGGTGACCTGACCATTACCGAAGCCAAGACCGTTGTTGATTTGGCAGCGGCTCTGGGTGTATGCCGGAGAACGATAGGCAACTGGCGTAAGCTGGAGGGTGCGCCGGAGCCTAAGCCGAATGGCACGCACGATGTCATTGCATGGCGTAAGTTCATGCACGAGAAACGGCTGGATGGTACAGAGCCCGGCGATGAAGAGGGCTTGAAAGTCCGCAAGCTCATGGCAGAAATCCACGAAAAAGAGTTCCGCTTGGCTATCCGCAAGGGCGAGTACATCCGCAAAGACCTTGTGCGTGAAGCTTGGCTGAGCCGTTGCGGGCGCGTGGTGAATCTACTGCGTTCCAAGTTTGAAAAAGAGATGCCACCTGTCTTGGCCGGGAAAGATGCCCCGAGCATACAGGAGGCTCTGGCTCAGGCGATAGACGAAGTGTTGACGGCTCTGCACGATGGCTCAGGTGCGGACTCCGGCGGCAACAAGGAGAGCTTAACGCCCTGACTTTTGACAACCCGCCAGAGCATGTGCCACCTAAAGCTAAACAAAAGACCTCGGTATTGGAAGAACGCTTCGCCCGCATGTGGGATGCGCTCGGTGGCCCTGTGCTGAAACGCGAGTATCAATTTGTACCGACCCGCCGCTGGCGTGCGGACTTTGCTTGGGAAGATGCCCACATACTCGTTGAGATTGAGGGCGGCGTTTGGAGTGGAGGTCGGCATCTGACACCCCGAGGCTTCCTCAATGATGCCGAGAAGTACCTCACGGCCACGCTCCAAGGTTGGACTGTCATTCGCCTGACAGCCCCGCAGATTAACCCCGCCACCCTCAAACAGATTCTTGATTATGCCCGAGAACGAATATCTCGAAGCCCTGTGGCGTGAAGCATGGACTCCACCCGACCGCCAAGATGTATGGGCTTGGGCTGAACACCATATTGAAAGCATCCCATATTCGCCTATCCCGGGCAGATTCCGAGTCCTCCATTCTCCTATGCTCAAGGAAGTAATGCAGGAAATGGTGAATCCGCGTACCCGCCTTGTTTCAATCATTGCAGCTGTGCAGAGTTCCAAGTCCACCGCGATTGAGGTAGCTCTCTGCTACATCATATCCAACCTGCCTGGGCCTACACTCTGGCTGGATCAGAACGATGATGACGCCAAAGACCAAGCAGAGGGACGCTTGCGTAAGCTCTTTGATAGCTGCCAGCCAGTCAAAGCCCTGTACCCGGCAGACAAGTACAAGATGCGCAATACCACCATCCACTTTGCCAACGGCATGACTCTATGGGTGGAGGGCGCATACAACAAGAGCAACCTGCAGCGCCGCTCTATCCGCTGGCTGATTGGTGACGAAACATGGCGTTGGCCGCAAGGCCACATGGCTGAAGCTGAAGCTCGTACCACCGCTTTCGGATGGCTGGGCAAGTGTATCTTCTGCTCACAGGGTGGCTTCGATGGTGACGATACGCACACCAAGTTCGGTACGACCGACCAGAGAGAGTGGATGTTCACCTGTCCGCATTGTGGTAAGGAACAGGCCTTTTCGTGGACTTGCGTTGAATGGGCAAAGGATTGCAAGGATGCTGATGGTAACTATGACTTTCGCAAGGTACGCGCTACCACTTACATGCGCTGCATCCATTGCCAAGCGCACTTTGAGGACAGAGACGATGTCCGGCGTGATCTCAACGCTTCAGGTCGATTTGTAGCTCAGAATCCTAATGCAGCTTCCGAATACGTGGGCTTTCATTGGAATGCGCTGGCTACCATGAGCTGGGGCATGCTGGCTGAGCTATACCTCCGCGCCAAGGCTGCGGCGCGTAAAGGCGACTATACCCAGCTGCAGCAGTTTTACCAGAAGCGCCTCGCATTGCCGTGGAATGATGTGCAGGAGGATTACCATATCGAAACCACACCCTCTGATTACCGCATCGGTGAGCCCTGGGAGAATGAGGGCAACATCGGCGGTATATCGTTACGCTTCCTGACTGTAGACGTGCAGCGTGAAAGTTTTTATGTGGTGGTACGCTCGTGGGCGTTGGATGGCAGCTCGCGCATGATGGACTGCGCGCATGTGCAGACGTGGGAGGATATTGTCTCTATGCAGGAGAAGTATGGGGTACGCGCGAATCTTGTCTTTGTGGATGCCGGCTATTCAACGTACGAGGTGTATGCCCATTGTGCGGAGCATGGCTGGACTGCCCTGATGGGTGATAAGCGCAACACGTTCACACATCGCCCCAGCGGCGGGCAGACTGTTGAGCGATTCTACTCGCCTAAGCGTAGCATCAACCTCGGCTACAACAAAGGAGGTCAGAGTTTCTGCGATATGTACTTCTGGAGTAACCTGAACGTAAAGGATGCACTCTTCCGCTTGCGCAAGAATGTCACCGCGCCCCTGTGGGAAGTACCATCCAATGCGCCCACCGAGTATCTCGACATGTTGGACTCCGAAAGCCGAACCTACGATAAAGGACGTTGGATATGGAAGCAGATTGGTGAACGCCCGAACCACTATCTCGACTGTGAGGCCATGCAGGTCTGCGCAGCTATCATGCTCAAGCTTGTAGGCTCAGAGAGCGTGAGTTCGAGCGAATAAACAGAGACTTTAACCCCTGATTTAACCGGATTCTTCGAGTTAAATTGAGGTCAAATCGGGGTTAAAGCGGGGTTAGATAGGAGTCAAATTGAGGTCAAATCAAGGTCAAATCGCTATCAAACACCAGTCAGATTGAGCTTAGATTCAGGTCAAATTAAGGTCAAACTGCGGTTAAAGCGGTCAAAAAGCGGTTAAACTGCCCGATTTTAGGTTAAACAGCTGTTAAAGAGCTGTCGAATGCAGGTCAAATCGAGGTCAAATCGAGGTCAAATTGAGGTCAAATCGGGGGTCGAATGCAGGTTAAAGTCTCAAAACTCAGCGACAAATCGAATGTTCGAGTGCATAAATGTTACGAGCTGACGTTTTCTAAGGTTGTTTCCTAAAAGTTATTGTGTTACTCTTCTAGCTGTCAAGAGCAAGACGTTAAAATGCTCAATTCATAGGGTAGTTGGGTCGCTCGGTAGCTTCGGTTGCCGAGCGAACTTCCTTTTTTGACAAGCCGCCGGAGTGCATGGACACTCCACAGATTTATTGCTCCCACACTGATATCGTTGCAACAGACTCCCTGATTGAGAATCCCCGCAACCCGAACCGCCACCCGGAAGACCAGATTATCGCTCTGGCGAAAATCATACGCCACCAAGGCTGGCGCAACCCGATTGTCGTAAGCCGCCGCTCCGGCTTCGTGGTAAAAGGCCATGGCCGCTTGCTTGCTGCCAGAATGCTGGGGCTCGACTCTGTCCCGGTCGATTATCAGGAGTACGAGAACGAGGCCGCAGAGTGGGCCGACATGATCGCCGACAACAAGATTGCTGAACTCTCCAATATGGATGAGCAGATGCTTAACACCCTCATGCAGGAATTGGAGGGTGAGATTGACTTGGCTCTTACAGGCTTTGACGATGCTGCTATCAGCACCATGCTGGCTCAGGCAGAGGATATCGAGGACATCCCTGAAGCTGTACCCTTGGACGCCGACAACGACATCACAGTCACCACCATGCCGTTCATTGCTTACGGAGCTAAGAAAGCCTACATGCAGCCGGATGAAGTAGAACGCTTTGAACGTATGCTGAAGAACTACAGCGCAGAACATGGCAACTACAACGGCCTTGTACTGGAGCTTCTGGAGTACGGCGATTCTCGCTTCCGTAACACCACCACTCAGAACACCCATGAAAGCTGAAAACAGTAAGAAAGCGGAGTTCATACCCTCCTATCCGCTGTCGGCCTTAGCCCCGGCAGACTACAACCCTCGTAAGCTGGATGAGGACAAGTTCATCAAGCTGCAGGAGAGCTTGCGGAAGTTCGGGGTGATTAAGCCAGTCATTATCAATGGCGAGAACGGCATCCTGACTGCTGGTCACCAGCGCACCCGAGCCATGAAAGCCATAGGCATCACCCATTGCCCGGCTATCCGACTGCAAGACATCACTCGCACCGATGAAATCCGATTCAACCTCTTCCACAACAGCATCGAAACCAACAAGACTCCGGTCACGCTGAATCTGGAGGGTAGCGAGCTGGAGCCGGAAACGTACTGCTACATCGAGCCTGAGCGCATCCAGTTCAAACGCAACAACAATGCGC
>CALABM010000164.1 GCA_937885815.1 uncultured Verrucomicrobiales bacterium
GAGTTATTGTTCCCCGATGAGGTTGTTACCGCTAACGGCAGCAAGCTGCGGCTCTCAAGCTCTGAGCAGTGGTATGGCGTGCTCAATCCGCTCTCTGAAGCCCTCTTTGTGATGGATGAGCGCAACGTAGTGCGGGGCGTTGCTCAGCGCCAGCACCGCGTACAGCATAAGGATGAAGCCGCACGCCTGCGCATGTTTGGTGATGTGGTGCAGCGCCGCGCAGAAGAGCTGGCCCGCATCGATAATATGATGGCACCCGATACCGCTTCTCTCCTTATCCAAAAAGACTACAATCGCCGCATTCTTGCAGGGGAACAGGTAGACCCGCTCGCCGTGGCAGATGCCGCACAGCTGCGGAAAACCCGCCGCCGTACTGCCGCCACCCTGCCGCAGCCGCTCTGCGCTGCCGATGAATACCAGCTGCCCAGCAGCTATGATGCCCCCACTTTCCTTTAACCCATAACCAATGACACACACAATGACAAACGCAATCACTACCACCACACACCACCCCGCCGTCCAATGGCTCACAGGTGAATTCTTGCCCACCATCGGCGGCAGCCTCAATGAAGCCGAACGCCAGCTCGGGCTCTCTGAAAAGGTACTTCGCGGCCTGATTCGCGGCAGCTATGAGGGCAACGCCGCCCGGCAGCTCGCCAAGCTGGATGAACAGCGCAAACGCATCACCGCCCAGGCATCTGCTGCCATGGCCGGCAATACTCAGTACATCCCCACCGAAATCATGCAGCGTGTATGGAATGCTTGCGACTGCGCCAAGGCTGCCCGCCTCATAAATATGGTGGTGGGCGTCTCCCAGATTGGCAAGACTACCGCCGCCCGCGCCTACCGCGAACGCTACCCGGAAACCACCCTGCTGGTGGAGCTCATGCCTAAGCCCACCATGTCCGGCATGCTGCGCGACTTGGCCAAGGCGCTGCGCCTGCCCGGTAGCTCCTGCCGTTCCCTGTCCGCTACCCAGTACGCCGTCCGCGCCGCGCTTTCCCCCCGCCACCTCATTATCGTGGATGAAGCCCACCTCGCTCTGGATAGACAGCAGGGCGCAGACGCGTTGGACATCGTGCGCCGCCTTCGTGACCTGACCGGCTGCGGCGTGGTGCTGCTTGTCACTGACCTGGACGGCTCCAAATTCACGAACTCCCCGCACGCCGGCCAGCTTGACCAATTAAAGCGGCGCGGGCTTTCTGAGCTGCTGCCGGACACGCCCACGACCAATGACGTGGCACTCATCTGGCAGGCATTCCAGCTGCCTGCACCCACGCCGGACATTGAGCGCACCGTCCACGCCCTGGCACGAAAAAACTGCTTCGGCACCCTGCTGGCCATTGTCCGCCTTGCCGTGGCGGAGGCTCGCCTCAATGGCGCCGCCGTAGATTTGCAACACTTCAGCGCGGCCCTGTGCCGCATGGGAAGGGGGCTTGCGTGAATGCCAAAAGCGTAGCCGCCGCCCAGCAGCTGGGTGACATCTTCGCCCGCTTGCAATGGCACCGCCGTGGCATCTACGCCACGGCGGGCATCGAGCCCACAGAGGTGGCCATCCAGTACAAAAGCGAACAGCACGGCTGCTGCCGCGTGGTAATCTGTGACGCTCTGGCCCTGATGCGTTGGCTCAAAGAGAATGCCGCCAAGCAAGCCGCATGGGTGCGCTTCCTGGCCATCCTGGACAAGAAAGAGGAACGCCGCACACCAGTGCAGCAAGAGCTGCTTCCGCTGGGCTCCTTGTCACCGGTGGCACGCCGTTCCATGCTCCCTGATTAAGCACTTTTCCCGCAAATCTGATTTGGATCTGCGAGCAAAAACCAAAAACAAGCACAAAAATGAAAGCAAAAAACACAATAAAGACGGATGCGGCCTTCCGCCGCATGGTGGATGAAGTGGCACAGCTCATGCCCGCCATTGAGGCAAAGAAAGCCGAACTTGAAGCCAAGCTTCAGGCCGTGCGCGAAGAGCCCGAAGCTGAGCTTGCCGAACTCCAGGCAGACTACAAGGCCAAGATGGAAGCCCTGAAAAAATACTTTGCCAGCGACAAGGTGCGCGCGCGCCTGCTCACGCCCGGCAAAAAGTATGGAGAAAGCACCGCCGCCACCTTCGGCATGCGTGCCGGCAAGCCTAAGCTGGGCTACCTGGACGGCAAGACGGAAGCAGACATCGTGGCCTTGCTTCAGGAAGAGGAACACACAGAGTGGCTGCGTGACCGTGCGCCCGAACTTAACAAGGCCGCCATTCTGGGTGCCGGTCTTTCCGAAGACGAACTGCAGGACTATGGCCTCACCATCACCGCTGCTGATACTTTCTATGTGAAGCCTAAAGACGCCCCGAAATCATGAAGACGCTTTCCAAAAAGCAGCTTGCCACCCTGGGTGCTGTCAGCTCCCGCGCTTACAAGCACCTCCAGGGCATGGGCTTGCCCCTGGGCTCATACGTTGAATGGCGGCATGAGTTCACCGGCTTGCACTGTGGCGGGCGTACCTCATGGCGCACCCTCTATCAGACGGACTATGTGCCCCTCCTGAATGCGTTTGCCGCCTGCTACGGCGGCACGCAAAAGGAAGACAACACGCCGCAGAGTGACGCCGAGGCTCTCATCTATGAAATCCGCAACGTGGTGCGCTACTGGGAAATCCCGCGCGCCTACGTTGCCAAGGTGGTGGCGGGTAAAGCCCGCCGCCCCTGGGTGACTCCGGACATGAATCTTGATGCCATGCTCACCGGCGTGCCTGAAAATATACTTCGCCAGCTGCTCATTACCCTGGAAAATCGCGGGCGCAGAATCAACAAAAAAGAATCCGCCGCCCTGGGCATTGATGCCCCCGCCCGCGTGCATGTCAGCCGCTCCACAGTACCGCCCCCGCGCCTTGTAGACTACCACGGGGACGTGGTGGCCACGCCCACCGTTAAACCCCGCCGCCGCACAAAAGCGGCACCGGTTCCACAGCCCTGATGCCGCCCATTTTTACACCCGCCCCGCTTAATTGCCGGGGCGTTTTTTTTGCCGTTCGCTGCCGATGCTCTTCCTCACCTATTCGACAGTCTCGCCGCTTTTACCGGGTGCAATCCGCACTTACTTCCTCAACCGCTAATCGCGCCCGTATCCCCTGCGTTTCAAGGCTTTTCACCCCTCTTTCAGCCTTCCTCACCTCTCCCGCCGGGAATCACCCCAGACTTTATAAATCAAATTCCCTTTCTTCTTTCGGAAAAATCTTTGGGTTACATGTGGGGTATTAGATAAGGCGGATGTAAAAATGTGCCTTGCCAGTGAGCGGGCTATGTGCTATAATTGCTTTTGCAGACCGAGCATGCGAATGAAGCAGAGGGTTTTCCCAGAACGCGAGTGTGTTAACGGCGACAGTTTATCTGAGCTGCCGCCTGTGGGGGAACTAATTGAAGAAAAGGCTCTGCAAGAAATTGTGTCAGCAGCAAGGGTAAGGAGCATGAGGCCCGGGGCTGTTTTCTCATTAATTCGGGGGACAGCGTGTATTGTTCGGTCTGCTCTGTGTAGGTATCAGGTTTGCCGGTTAGGCGATAAACTGAGCATTTAAAGGAAATAAACAAGGATAATTTTATATTGCTATGGCAAAAGATGAAAAACTTTTGGAGCTTGAGCAGCGGCCGATATGGCCCTTGCTGGTGAGTTATTCGCTGCCTGCGATTGTGGGTATGGCGGCGATGTCCATTTATAACATAGTGGGTGCCATTTATGTGGGGCAGTGGTGTGATGCGTATGCGGTGACGGCCATGGCCTTGGTATTCCCGGTGATGAACCTGATGGTGGCCGTGGGTACGCTGGTGGGGCTGGGCTGTGCGGCGAGTGCAAGTATTGCGCTGGGGCAGGGTAAGTACCGGAGAGCAGAGCGGATTCTGGGGCATTGCCTGTTGCTGAGTTTTCTGAGTAGTGTGGTGGTGGGCTGGCTGCCCCTGCCGTGGTTGGATGATATTATGCGCGCGTTCGGTGCGGATGAGAATACGCTGACTCCTTCCGTGCAATATCTGACAGTGCTGATGCTGTGGTTCCCGTTCAACTCCGTATTCTTGGGCTTGAACCACTTGATGCGTGCGAGTGGATATCCCAAGAAGGCGATGGTGAGTCTGCTGATATCCATGGTGGTGAATGTGGCGATAGCTCCGCTTTTTATTTACAGCTTTGGCTGGGGGATTGCGGGTGCTGGTCTTGCAACGGCTGCGGCGCAGACGGTGGGTCTGGCGTGGGTGCTGTACCACTTCTGCCAGCGGAAGAGCGTACTGCGCTTCTGCAAGGGAATTTATGCGCTGAACTGGCCTTTGACGCGGCGTATCTGCACGATTGGCCTGCCGCCCTGCTTGCTGAATATCGTGGGTTGCGTGGTGGTGCTGGTGTTCAATAAGCTTTTCCTGCATTATGATGGCCAGATGGGTGTGGGTGCCTATGGTGTGGTGAACCGCGTGATTTTCTTCTTTGTGATGATTGTGGCGGGTATCACGCAGGGCATGCAGCCCATAGCGGGGTATAATCTGGGGCTGGGGCGTTTCTGCCGAGTGCGGCGTGTGCTGATCTATGCCATGCTGTTTGCGAGTGCGGTGACGCTGTTCGGTACGCTGTGTGTGCAGATTTTCCCGCGTGAGATAGTGAGCCTTTTCGTGAAGGAGAAGGATGCGAATGCCTCACAGATTATCGAGATTGCGGCATATGGCATTACGGTCATCAGCCTTGTGTTCCCCTTCGTGGGCTCACAGATGGTCATCAGTAATTTCTTCCAGTCCATTGGCAAGCCGGTCATGAGTATATTCCTGACGCTTACCCGCCAGCTCATTTTCTTGCTGCCCTGTTTGGCCATCATGCCCTTGTACATGGGCGAGCCCGGTATCTGGTATTCTCAGGTGGTAAGTGATGCCCTGGCAGTGATGCTCGGCTTTACTGTGATTTATTTCTTCATGAAGCGCTACTTCAAGAAGGATGTGTGCCTGCCTACGGAAATGAACTGAAATTTTGAATCATGAAGAAGATATTGATTGTCGCCACACGTAATGCACACAAAGTGCAGGAGATTGCAGCGATGCTGCCGGAGGAGTATGAGGTGCACAGCCTTGCAGATTTTCCGGAGGCACCTGAGGTGGAGGAGACCGGGACTACTTTTGCGGAGAATGCCGCGCTGAAGGCCTGCGGTATATCAGCTCTGCTGCCGGGTATGGTGCTGGCGGATGATTCCGGCCTGTGCGTGGATGCTCTGGGTGGTGCTCCCGGTGTGATGTCTGCCCGCTATGCGGGTGAGCACGGGAATGATGCCGCTAATAATCAGCGCTTGTTGCAGGAGCTTGCTACTCTTCCGGCGCCTTATACGGCGCGTTTCATGTGCTGCATGTGCGTGGCTGAGGGTGGGCGTGTGCTGGCGGAGTATACCGGCAAGGTGGAGGGTACCATCACCCTTTCGCCCGCGGGTGAGCATGGCTTTGGCTATGATCCGCTCTTTGTTCCTGCCGGGTATGATTGCACCATGGCTCAACTGTCAGCAGAGCAAAAGAATGCCATCTCCCATCGTGCCGATGCTTTGCAGCAGTTCCTGAAAGGCATGACCTCGGAAGCATAAGCTCATCAGCAAAACTTCTCAGAGCCGCACCCGTACCGGTGCGGCTCTGTATTTTATAATAATACGCGTAAGGGGGTGATAATTTGCTTGCCATGTGGTACTTGTATGGTAGTATTTGAGCATGGATACGGCATGGAATGGCCGACAGAATGATTTTTTTCTTCATTCCGCCTGCGTGGGGGATGAAGTTCAGACAGTAACACAGTAACTAAGGTATGAAAAAGATTTTACTGGCAGCAGCAGTTTGGCCGGGGCTGACCCTGGCAGATTCCGTTCACCATTCACGGAATGGACGTGAAGCGGTGATAAAGTTTGATGAGCCCGTGGTGCCGCTGAGTGTGGTACAGAATGGCGTGAATGCGGAGCTCTCCGCCGAGGATAGAGGCCTGAACCTCTTTGATATATCGGGTGATGCTCAGTTTACGCCGGATGCCCGCTGGGTGGATCAGGACCGCCTTCTTCTCACCTACAAGAAAGGTTTCAACGGCAGCACCCGCTACCGCTTGGCTTTCCGCCCCGGTTCCGCGAAATACCTCAGCGGCCGTGAGATGCCCCAGCCGGCATTTGAGTTCAGCTATCAGGGGCAGGAGCTTTCGCAGATGCGCACGAATGTCGGCCTGCCGAACGCCGCTGCCTGCGTGTATGTGAATAACCCGATTACGCGCGCTCAGCTTGATTTTTCTGCTCAGAGTGAGGTGACATACACCTTCCGCGAGGTTCTGCGGAGAGGCCCGGAGCAGCAGTATGGCCGTACCATGCGCGGCGTGCCGACACCGGCTCAGGTGAAGCATATTAACCCCTATCAGGTGCTCAGCCTCGCATTCCCCGGTCGCGATTTGAAGGATATCAGCTCCGAAGAACTTGCTGCGATGACGCCTGAAACCCCCATTGCTGGCTATGTGCTGGTGCAAGCTGAGGGTGAGCTTTCCGGAGAAGGAGATTGGGAGCTTGTCGTCACCCCCGGCAGCGGGGATTTGAAGCCTTCTACCGGCTACGTGGAGCGCCCCGTGGTGCCGGCCATGCAAGTAACGGCCATGGTATCCGAGGTGAAGGATGCTGCCCCCGGAGTGGCCATAGAAGTGAACCTGAATGCTCCTGTGCTCACGGAGCAGATGCCTGAGCTTTTCCGCGGGCTGGAGCTGAAGGTGGGGGAGGCCACGGCAGTGAACAGCGAGGATGGCCGCAGTAAGACTGTTACCCTGCCGGATGGCAAGACGCTTACCTTTACCTATTCGGATGTTGAGCCTTCCAGTGTTTCTCCTGTTGTCCCCCATAACGGCGTAAGTGACTTCCTGGTGCGTACGGTGGACTTTCAGCCGCCGTATGGTGAGACCTTCCGCATTCTGGTAAGCGGTGATGCCTCATTGCCGCAGGTGGTGGAGCTGACGATGAAAGCCGGCACGCAGGTGATGCTGGGTGCGGCGAGCCGTGAGGACCAGTGCTGCCGCTTATCGCTCGCTCCAGCATGCCCGTCGCTGGATTGTGGTGGCACGCCGGAAAGGCCTTTGCTGCTGCCCCTGAACGGCGACCGCCGGATGAAGCTTACGCTGTTCAACCAGAGCGCCGTGCGCGTGAGCGCTGCTCGCCTCAGTGCCGAGCAGTTCTTGAAATATGCACGTATGCTGAATGAGACAAGGCTTGGCATGGAAGCTCAGCGTGCGAAGACTGAGTACCGCCTGAAGCTGCTGGAGACTCGCCGCCGTTTGGGGGCGGATAATGTGAGTGAGCAGGCGATTCGCTCAGAGGAGCGTGCTCTTCGCCGTCAATCTCCCCCTGATTTCGCGCGCCTGCGCTCTTACATGAACGATGTGGCTTTCAGTTCCGAGCAGGAGCTCAGCTTCAATGCTGCGGGCATGAATGGCCTTAGCTCTGCCGAGGCTTTTGTGGATTTGAACTCGCTCATGGGTGGCGAGGCAAAGCCCGGCTGCTATATCATTTCTGTGCGCCGTACGGTTACTCCCGCTGTGAAGGAACAGTTGCAGCGCGTGGGCGCAAACTCTGCTCTTTTTGATGTGGAGCAGTGGTACATCGTACAGCTTACCGACCTTCAGCTTACCGCCGGTGCAGAGGCTATCGTTCTCACCCGCCTGAGTGATGGCGCCCCTGTGATGCAGGGCAGCATGCTGGAGGCCGGCCGTGAGCCTGTGGCCTTGCAGAACGCCGTGGCTTCCGTGCCTGTCAGAACTGGCGGCCGCCCGAATAACACACGCTGGCTCGTCCTGCAGAGCGGTGAGGATTATGGCACTTTCCTTTGGAGAGATAACCATCCGCGTTTGGATACGGATAGCCGCATCGAGGTCGTGCGTGACCGCGGAACATACCGCCCGGGCGAAACGGTGCACCTGCGTGGTATTCTGCGCCGAGTAAGCGCCAAGGGTGAGGCATCCCTTGGCAATGTTCGCCGTGTGTCCGTTTCCGTGAATCGGCCGAATGGCACTCGCATGCTGGACCGCCGCGTGGCCGTGAATGCGTTTGGAGCGTTCGAGATGGATTTTGACCTTCCTGCGGGAGAGGAAGACGTGACGGGTGATTACCGGGTGCTGGTAGAGAGTGGTGATTACCGTGCCTATCTCTTTGTGCCGTGCCAGGTATTCCGCCGTGATTCCTTTGATGTGAAGATGGAGGTGAGCATGGAGCGCGTTCGCCCCCGCGAGTACACCGTGAAGGTGAGCGCTACGGATATGAATGGCATGCCGCTGAGCCGTGCGAATGTGCACTTGGATATCGTGCTGCAGCTGGCCGGGGACGCTTCACGCGGGACGGCACAGGTTAAGTTTGACGCCCAGTCTTATGAGCTTACACTGGGTGAGGACGGCACCGCCACCTATACCGGCAAGCTGCCTGAGCTCACGGCGGGTGAAATTCATAATGTAGTGCGCGTGAGCGGTGAAGTGATGAATGACCGCCACGAGGTGCGCCGCCTGAATGAGGAGATGAAG
Organism: uncultured Verrucomicrobiales bacterium; assembly: GCA_937885815.1. Taxonomy (GTDB): domain Bacteria; phylum Verrucomicrobiota; class Verrucomicrobiia; order Verrucomicrobiales; family Akkermansiaceae; genus Akkermansia. The sequence goes on from CALABM010000164.1 coordinate 8,519, forward strand.
CCCTATTACCCGGCGGATTTCCTTGCTGAGCTCAGAGAGCATGATGTGCTTGTGCTGAACAGCACTACATCCCCCACACCTCGCGTGCTGGACCGTGAGCAGGCGGTGCACCTGCGCCTCATCTCCTACCTGCCGCGCCAGAGCAAGCTGCCGAATGGCATCATCATCCGTGATTCTGTGCGCCTTCCGCTCTGGGAGGGTGATATCACAGTGCCGGCAGGTGCTGTGAACGGCGTGCCCACAGGCATGTTTGAGCGCTGGAGAACATTCGCGGAGAGTTTGTCACTGTCCGAGCGGCATACGAATCCGCCCATGATTGTGGAGCTTACTGCTGTGGATGCTGCCGGAAATCCGCTTTCCATGCAGCTGAATACCTACGCTCCGCGTGTAGATGAGGACTGGATGCCCGGTTACCGCCGAGTGAACCGCTCTGCTACCGCCACCTTGGAAGATGACAAGCTGCGCGTGCAGGCTGCCTTCATGCGTGCCGGGCAGGCCGTGGTGGTCATTCGCTCGGTGCGTGGCACTCGCGTGTTACCGGTGACCGAGGTGAAGGAAGGCATGAATGAGCTGGTGCTGCCGCTGGAGGGCGGTGAGTTCGGCAGCGTTCAGGCCGTGCTCATGCAGATGCTGCAGAAGGATGGCCTTTACACAAGGCTGGATTCCCGCGCTGCCTCCGCTAATGTGCCGAACCGCCAAGCAGCCCTCACGGTGGATATCACCACACCTCAGCAGAATCTGCGTCCCGGCGAGAAAGTCACTCTTTCCGGTACGGTGAAGGGGCCGGATGGCCGGCCTGCGAATGCACAGGTGACCCTCTTCGCCGTGGATGCCGGCATGCTCTCTGTGGATAACCACACCGTGCCGAATCTCCTGCTGCGTTTCTCTCATGTGTGGGTATCCCCGTTTGCTCCCCGCACTCACAGCCTCATTTATGAGCCGAACGCTCGCCCGTCCATGAACCTCCTGCCGGGTATCTGGGGCATGTACCGGAATACTTTCACAACGGGAGGAGCTCGTCCTATGATAATGCGTAACAGCCGCTCCGGTCGCACACTGGCCATGGGCGCCGCTGCTCCTGCTCCTATGGCGTACAGCGCACAGGAATCCGCTGAACCGATGACGATGGACGGTGCACCCGCCCCGGTGAATGGCAGAAAGGCAGCGGAGAGTGATGCTTGGGCGGCGGAAGATGAGGCCGTGGCTGAGGATTGTGTCGCTGAGTGCACTGAGGCCGGTGGAGTAGTTACCGCTCCGAGGCTGCGCACAAACTTCATCCCGGTGGCCGTGTGGGCACCGGAGCTGGCTACGGATGGTGAAGGGCGCTTCTCCGTGGAGCTGACTCTCCCGGATACCTTCACCACGTATAAGGTGTTTGCTCTGGCCTTGGGTGCGGATGGCAAGACCTTCGGCAACGGCGAGGCAGAGTTCATCGTGAATCAGCCCGTCATGCTGACTCCCGGCACGCCCCTCTTCATGAGCCTGGGTGACCACCTGCGCCTGCCCCTCACCATCTCCAACTCTACGGATGCCGAGGGTACATGGACTGTTACACTGGAAGGAGCAGAGGCTCCTCAGCAGGTTACGATTCAGGCTAAGAGCACGGCCACGCTGTACTTTGATTACAAAGCTACGGAAGAGGGTATGCGCACGCTGCGCTGGCAGGCTGTTTCCGGCGCGGGCGGTGATGCTGTGGAAGGCAGCTTCAATGTGCGATTCCCGGCGCCGCTGCTGAAGGAAGCGCACCATCTCGTGCTGGCCGCTGGTCAGGAGCCGTTGCGCGTGGCCGGTCTGCTGGCGCCTGAGCTGGCCGGTTCCGGTCGTGGCAGCATGGAGATTCTCCTTTCCTCCAACCCGCTGCTGCACCTGTACGGCTGCATGGAGCTGGTGCAGAACACGGCTTATCCCTGCACGCACTATGGTGCTACCTCCATGATGGTATGGATGCTTTATGACCGCTTGGCACCGTTCAGCCCCATCATGGCTCAGACGGAGCCGGCTGAGGCTCGTCGCTATGTGTCAACCGGTATTGCTAACCTGCTGAAGTGCCAGCAGGAGGATGGTGGCATCTCGTACTGGTACGGCGCACGCATCAGCAGCCCTTGGGCCTCTGCGTATACCGGCCTTGTGTTCACCTTGGCTCAGGAGAATGGCTTTGACGTGCCTGAGCAGTCCATGGAGGCCCTGAAGTCATACCTGCGTACTCAGCTGGAGCTTTCCCGCCGTCCGCAGCCGACGGTGACGTTCTCTCCGTTTGATTTGTATGCCATCGGCCGCACTATTGGTGATGCCGACTTGGCAAACGAGGCCCTCGCCACCGCTCTGCGTTCTGCGGAGCAGGAGAGCGAGCAGGCCGCCATCTTCGGCAGCCGCCGCTGGTGGGGCTCCGGCTATGCCGTGGCATCCCTGCGCTTCCTCGGTCAGATGACTGCTGAGCCGGAGAACCTGCACGAGCCCTTCCTCGCTTGGATGCGTGCCGTGGGCCATGATTATCGCCACGCCACCACTTGGGATGGCGGCTGGATGCTCATTGCCCTGCATGAGTACCTGCGCCGCACACCGGACAGCAGCGCGGACGCCTCCATCCCCCTGGAGGATGGCCGCCAGCTGACTCTCGGTAACGGCCTCACCACTCTCACACCAGCTCCCGCAGCCACCCTGGGCGAGACAGCCACGGTGCTCAGCACTACTGCCGGCACTGCTTACATCACTGTGCGTGCTCGCGCCCTGCCGGAGAAGACTGAATACCCCGGCGTAACGGAGAATGGCCTGCAGGTGACCCGCATTTACGAGAAGCGTGGGGAGGATGGCGTATGGCGTGAGGCTACGGAGTTCAACGTGGGCGACGTGGTGCGCGTGACGCTTACCTGCGCCAAGACGGACCGTGACTTGGAGTACTTCATTCTGGAGGACTACCTGCCCGCCTGTATGGAGGCCATTAATCCGGAAGTGCCGTCACAGGCTGCCGGGCTGGAGCCCCGTGCATGGAGCCATTGGTTTGACCAGAAAGAATACCTTGCTGACCGCGTGCGTGGTTTCTGCACGCGCTGGGGTGGCCGTGACCTGCTGAATATGAGCTACTACGCCCGTGTGAAGCGCTCCGGTGTGTCCACGGCGCCGCCTGCTCAGGGACAGCTCATGTATGAGCCGCAAACTTACGGCCTCTCGCCGAATGCAGTTATCACTTCGCACTGATTAACGGAAAACCTTCATGAGATGGACGAGCCGCAAACTCGTCCATCTCATCTTACCAAGCACATCCTCAGACGTGTCCATCTTTCAGCTAGTTACGGATTATCAACCTTCCGGAGATCAGGAGCAGGCCATTGCCAAGCTCCTCAAATCTCTGGACGCAGGAAACAAGCACCAGTGCCTGCTGGGCGTGACGGGCAGCGGCAAGACCTTCACGATGGCGAATATCATCGCTGCGCAGGATAGGCCGGTGCTGGTGCTCTCTCATAATAAAACCCTCGCGGCTCAGCTGTATTCGGAGCTGAAGAGCTTCTTCCCGCATAATGCGGTGGAGTATTTCGTCTCCTACTTTGATTATTACCAGCCTGAGGCCTACATCGCCAGCACGGATACCTACATCGAGAAAGACAGCGCGATTAACGAGGAAATTGACCGCCTCTGCCTGAATGCCATGCGCTCGCTGCTGCTGCGGCGAGATGTCATCGTGGTGGCAAGTGTGAGTTGCATCTACGGCTTGGGCTCGCCTGAGGATTACCGGGAGCTGACGCTTTCCATCCGCGTGGGGCAGGAGCTGGACCGCGATGCCATGCTGGCCTGTCTCACGGAGCTGCTCTTTGAGCGGAGTGATTTTGATTTCCGCCGTGGTACCTTCCGCGTGCGTGGGGACGTGGTGGAGATATACCCGGCGCAGAGTGATGGTGAGGCCATCCGCGTGGAGTTTTTCGGGGAGGAGATAGATGCGATTTCGCTCATTGATGCCACCACAGGCCGCACTCGCGATAAGATGAGCAGCTACCTCTTTTTCCCGGTGAAGCAGTACGTTTCCTCACCGGAAAAACGCCATCCCGCCATCCTTTCCATCCGCAAGGAACTGGAGGAGCGCATGGCTTGGTTTGAGAAGCAGAATAAGCTCATCGAGGCCCAGCGCCTGAAGATGCGCACGGATTATGATTTGGAGCTCATTAATGAGATTGGCTTCTGCAAGGGAATTGAGAACTACTCCCGCCACCTTGCCGGCCGCGCACCGGGCTCCACGCCGTCCACCCTGCAGGATTATTTCCCGGCGGATCACCTTACTATCATTGATGAATCCCACGCCACCGTGCCGCAGATTGGCGGCATGTATGAGGGTGACCGCTCCAGAAAGCAAGTGCTCATTGACCACGGTTTCCGCCTCCCCTCTGCGCTGGATAACCGCCCGCTGCGCTTTGATGAGTTCATGGCGCGGCAGGCTCAGCTGGTGTATGTGAGCGCCACGCCTGGCCCCTTCGAGTACGTGAACTGCGTGCCGGGCAATCCCTCCTACATCCCCGTGCTGAAGGCTAAACGCGGTAATACACACGCCCGCAGTGAGAAGGCCAGTCAGGCCATCACGAAAGCGCCGGATGACTTCCGCGGCGTCTTCTTCCACCGCTTGGAGGAGCTTCGCGTGCCGCCGCATCCCTCGTCTGCCCCCGTTGAGAAGTTTAACCCGCGCGGGCTTGGCCAGCCTCTCATCGTAGAGCAGCTCATACGTCCCACCGGTCTGCTGGAGCCGAAAATCACCCTCCTGCCGCTGGAGGGGCAGATAGATAAGACCATCGAGCTCTGCCATGCCCGTGTGAGTGTGCGCGAGCGCGTGCTGGTAACGACTCTCACTAAGCGCACCGCCGAGGACCTCACGGATTACCTGCGCAACATCGGGCTGCGTGTGGAGTACATTCATGCGGATGTGGATGCCATCGAGCGCGTGGAAATTCTGCGCAAGCTGCGAAGCGGCACCGTGGATATTCTGGTGGGTATCAACCTCTTGCGAGAGGGCTTGGATTTACCGGAGGTATCTCTCGTATGTATCTTGGATGCGGATAAGGAGGGCTTCCTGCGCAATGAGACGAGCTTGGTGCAGACCGCAGGTCGCGCCGCTCGCCACGTGCATGGCGAGTGCGTGCTTTTCTGTGATGTCATCACGGATTCCATCCGCCGCTTGGTGGAAGAGAGTGACCGCCGCCGGGCCATCCAGCAGGCGTACAATGAGGCACACGGCATTACACCGCATACCGTAGCTCGTGCGGACCAGAGCACCCTGCGCCTGTACACCCCGGATGATGAGGATGAGTTTGACGAGCCCGCCCTGGTGGCTGCTGATGATGAGGCCGGGAATGTGGAGGAAACTATTCGCCGCTTGGAGAAGGAAATGAAGGAAGCAGCGGCTCGGCTGGATTTCGAGGTGGCAGCCGTGCTGCGTGATAAGATTAACCTGCTGAAGAAAAAGTAAGCGGTGCAAAAAAAGCCGCGGAGGGAAATCCGCGGCCGGTGAATCAGAGGGGTTTCTTTTCCTTTCCTGCTTCCTTACCTTCCAGGTAACGGACAAAGCGGGAAACGCCTGCACCATAGCGCGAGGCCAAGCGGTAATCCGGCTCGGATTCGTACAGGCGGCCGCAGCTGCGGTTCCACATGAAGAGGAAGTATATCAGCCAACACATAGCCGCTGAAACTACAAGGGCTATAACATAGGGTGTGGCTCCTCCGGCCAGTACCCAAGCCTTCACCTCATCTTTCCAGGTAACTTCCTTTACCTTGATTTCCTCTTCAGCCGGCAGGATAACGCGGGTGACTCTGTGGGCACTGTCCGTATCCAGCGGTGTGAAATTAGCTGAGAGCGGGGTGATGATGCCATGCAGGCAGTGAATGGAGGCCATGAGGCCTTCCACGCCGCTGCCGGAGATGGAAATACAGCGCCGCAGGGCTTCCTGCCACTCGCGAATTTGGTCATCCGTGGGCGTGATTTCTCTGTACCCGATATCTATGACGGGCGGTTCGCCAAGGCAGTACTGGAGCAGCACAGTGTACTGGCCGGGTTCTGCGATATTGCGCACCAGATTGGAGGCTGATACCTCGCAGGGGATTTCCTGCCCGGCCTTAAAGATGGAGACGTAGATGTGGAATTTCGAGTTGGCGTTCAGCTCGCGGAGAAGGTGGCTGATATCTTCCCGCTCCACATCCGTGAGCAGCTGCTGAGGGTCACGCAAAGCCGTGCCGTGCGGGCTGAGGTAAAGCCGGCAGTAGCGGCCGGGCACGGTGGTATCACTTTCTTCATTGCCGGTTTCAGCACGATTTTTTCCGCCGCGTGAAGAGGTGGAAGTGGTGGCGCTACCGGAGGTACTGCGCTGTTTGCCGCCGGGCATGAGCAGGTTCAACCCGTTCGGCAGGTTGCCGGACATCAGTTCCGCATAATCCGTGGAGGACCAGCGAGGCTCCACATTGTACCCTGCCGGTACACCCGGTACCACGGGCGGAGCCGGTTCCGGTGCCGGCTGCGGTGCCGGTGTTTCAGCCGGAGCCTCCGCCGGAGTTTCGGCCGGGGCTTCAGCTGTAGCTTCCGCTGCGGGGGCGGGGGGCTCCTGTGCCTGAGCATGCGGGGCACAGAGGGCTGCGCCGAGAGTAGCAAAGAGGGCGAGAGATTTCAGCTTGCGCCGAGTATTCTGGCGCAGGGTTTTATTCACCTTGCGGGTGGCGAGAGCGAGCTGGCCGGCAGCTTTTCTCATGACCAGCTTGAGGGCATTCATGAAAGCGCGCTCTCGGAACTGAAGGCGTGCGCTGATGATGGTGGAAGTGATTTTATCCGGGTTAATGTAGGGATCCAGCATGTAGCCCCATGTGAAGCAGGCTATTTCCAGCTGCACGTCCAGCACGAGGATAAGCATCCAATCCTGACGGGTGGGGGGAGGTGTGGGCAGGCAGATATCCCGCAGCCAATCACAGAAGTTTTGCCACGTGCTGCTAATCCAAGAGGGCGTTTCCTCCACCGGGCGGGCCTCGCCGGGGCGGCGTTCCCGCAGTTCAGCGTCCTCGATGGCGCGCATCTGTTCGCGCTTGCCGAAGGAGGGGTGATGTATGCGGGCGTGGTTCAGCACCCAGTGAGCATGCGGGCGGAATTCCTGCGGCTGGCCGTGATCCGTGATATACACGCAGAGGGCCACGGGGGAAATGCGGCGCTCTAGCCCGGCCAGATAGCGCAGAAGCTCCATGCGCTCTTGGTGCGTGAGTGCACCGGCTTCATCCACCACGCGGGTGAACTCCACATCATTCATGCCGAATACGGAGTCCGCTCGGGCCATGCCATAACCGCACGCCGGGCACTGTTCTTCAGCACCCGTGTGGATAGTGGCATTGCAGCGTGGACAAATCGGCACGTCCCAGTTATAGCTTTTTTTTGCGTACGTGTGAAGACAAATCAATGTCATTCTGATGTGTGGTTGACATAGGGGGAGAAATGTGATAAACACGAGGATATGAAAACAATTTTCCAATCAATGCTTGTGAGTGTGGCGGCGGCCTTGGGCGTGAGTGCGTACCCGGCGCCGTCACATCTGGAGGGGGCTGTGGTGGTGCTGGATTATACGCAGGCAGAGTTCTGTACGGATATCATGGATGAAGGTTCCAGCGGCTGGGTGAGTTATGAACAGGCCCGGCGGAATGTACGTGGAGCCGGCGAGGCTTTCTCCACCGGTGCCGTGCAGATTAAGGCCTCCCGCCGTCTGCTGCCTATTACTTCTCCCGGGCAGGGCGGGGTATACACTTACACCTGCAAAGGGGGGGATACCGGTGAGATAGATGTGAATATGTGGCAGGCTCAGCAAGTGGACGTGGCACGTGGTATCACACTCACCTTTACTTCCCCCACCACAGCGGTGGCTACGGAAGGCATTTACCACGGTAATTATGCCGGGCGCGTGCGCAATATTCGCGTGACGATTCAGGGCGGGGCTTCCGGCAGTGCAGCTGCGGCTACTCCTTCCACGCAGAATGCCGAGTTGGAGCGGATGGTGAATGAGCTGAAATCCCGACGCTGCCGGAATGCTACGGAGCGACTTTACAAGGAGCGTTTGCTCACCCTGCTGCCTCTCATTGCCCGCACGGGGAACGTGAATATTACCACCGCTGAAACGCGTGGCAACACGGCTCTGCATTATGCCTGTGGCCTGAGCCATGTGGAGCTGGTGCGCTGGCTGGTAAATCATGGAGCGAATGTGAACGCCCGCACGCAGCGCGGTGCCATTCCGGCTGATTGTGTGAGCGGGGCAAATGCCGCGGCAATTAACGCTATTCTGCGCGGTGCGCGCTAAATACATTAGATAATCCCTCAACCTCTTAATAGAAGATTCTATCAATACAACCATGAAAACAAGTATTACTCTACTCGCACTCTTAGCCACATGCAGCACAGCGTTTGCTGCTCATCCTGCACCCGTTTCCATGGGCGGAAAACTGGTGGTGGTGAACTTTTACTCGGCACAGGAAGCCCGCTCTGAGAGCGGTGAGAGACCGGATGCATGGAATGAATGCAGAGTCACTTCCATGATGATGCAGTTCCCTGCGGGAGGGGGCAATGAATACCGCTACCAACTGCAGGAGCAAACGCCGGAATCCCCTTGGCCTCCGGTAAAGGTCACATACATTCCGGAGGATTCCTGCATCCAAATCACCGGCAATGACATGCATGTGCAGGTAACTCTCACTTTCAATTCATCTCAAAAGGGCACGGCGAGCATTGAATGGCACGACGAGGGCGGCTCCTGGTATATTCGTGGGGCCGAGTTTAGCGTAAGCAAAAGCACCTCAAAGGCAGGGCTTCTCACCATGCCGAATGCGGAAGAAACTGATGGTGCTGTGCAAAGTGTAGATGACGGCTTGGGCGCTCTGGTGCGTGAGCTTGAAGCACGCACATACTCAACCGCCGTGGAGCGCTTGTACCAGAGGCGCTTGCTCACCGTCCTGCCTCAAATTATGGAGGGAGCTCCTATAGATACCATCATTCCCAATGCCAATGGTACTACGGCCCTGCATAACGCCTGCGGGCTTAGTCATGTAGAGCTGGTACGCTGGCTGGTAAATCATGGGGCGAATGTGCGTGCCCGCACCGCTAGAGGAGCTACTGTAGCTGACTGTGTGGGCGGGCGAAACGCCGCTGCGATTAATGCTATTCTGCGCAGCGCGCGCTGAGTAGGGGAATATTGTATGTGCCTGTGAATCAGCACCGGTGCAGCATGGGCTGCACCGGTGTTTTGTCGTTTCTTTTTCATAGAAAATGTGGCAGTTGGGGGAAATATTCTTTACATCGGAGCGTATAAATGTTAGCTTTATAGGGAAGAGGGTATAGCTCCTGATTATTATGTGTGGTCATGAGGCAAAATGTTCCCATCACATAAGCTTCCGGAGGGTAAAAAAACTCTTAAATATCAGCGAATAAAATGAGAATTAGCTACACAACGTCTCTTATTCTGGCACCGGCACTTGTAGCCGTTGTGCAAGCTGCTTCGGTGAGTGATTTGGAGCAGGCTGTACGGCGCGGAGATAGTCTGATTCGTATTGAGAAGATGATACGAGGCGGTATCAGCCCGGATAGTGAAGTGACTTTAGTGCCCGGGCGCCGTGCTCCGCTTCTTTGTGCTCTGGTGGATGATGAGCTGCATGGCTATGGTGAGCGTGAGGCTGTAGATTTGCCGTATGGCCCGGCTGAAGCTGTACAGATGCTGCTGAAGATGGGTGCCACACCGAATGTGCGAGATGCTCAGGGCCGCACGGCTCTGCACTATACTTCTCATGCGCTGGCTCAGCATTACTTGCTGGAGGCCGGTACGAACCCGCAGTTGCCGGATAACAATGGGCAGCTGCCTGAGGTGCCCGAGGCTGAGGGAATAGCCACAGAAGGTGCACCCACCGGTGATGATGAGACTGACGGCATGACGCCTGAGCAAATACGTGAGCTGGGGGTGGACTATGCGGAAGGCCGCAACGGCTGCGCTGTTGACACCGCCCGTGCCATTGAGCTTTATGAGCAGGCCGCTGCTGCCGGGGATTCCAAGGCGGCCCGCTGGATGGGCTGGCGGTACCGCCAAGGCAGGGGAGTGATCCGTGACCGCGCTCGCTCGAACTACTATTTTTCACTGGCCGCTGCTGCGGGAGACCGCGCTGCTTATGATGCTATGGATAATCTTGCCCCGGAGAGCGTGGCGGGCATGCAGCTTTCCTTTTGTTGCACCTCCGAACAGGTGGTGCAGGCTGTTGGCACCCGCGAGGAGGAAATGTACCAATTCCTTACTCCCGGAAGTGAGGAAGCTTATACCGTGGCATGGCAGGGCGGCAATCAGGGTGAAAAGACGGAGAATGAGGATGGCTGTTGCACCGAAATCTCATGGTCCTACACTCGCACGAGCAAGAATACTGCCCGTGTCACCTACTCCTTTTCCTTCTCTCACGGAAGCTATCCTGATATGTGGTACGAACGCAGTTTCGACCTCACCTTTAGCTCTCCCACCGGAGGAACGGCTACCTGTACTGTGACAGGTAAGCCAACAACTATCTGGGCAGAAAAAATCATTTATACCGGTTCTTTCTCCCTGAACTAATCCCGCTGCTTGCAGCAATTACTAACACCAAACTCGATATAAAACAATGTCTGTAGAAGTTACAACCGAAAGCTGGGGCAGCCGCCTCGGCAACTCCTTTAAGGGAGTTCTTATCGGTGGTGTTCTGTTCCTGGCCGGCATTCCCCTGCTGTTCTGGAACGAAGGCCGCGCCGTGAAGACAGCCCAAGCGCTCGAAGAGGGCGAGGCTGCCTGTGTGGAAGTGAAGGATATCACCACCATTAACCCCGCTAATGAGGGCAAGTTGGTGCACATGACCGGTATGGCCTCCACTCAGGAAACGCTGATGGACCCCCTGTTCAATTGCGTGAGTCTGAATGCCATTCGCCTCACCCGCAAGGTAGAATACTACCAGTGGGTAGAGAGCTCCTCCACGCGTGAAGAAAAGAATGTGGGTGGTTCCGTGACGAAGACCACCACCTATTCTTACTCCGCTCAGTGGTCCAGCACCCCTGTGGATAGCTCCAAGTTCCATGATCCTGCCTATCGCGGCCTTAACACGGTGGCATATCCTGTGACAACCGGTACCGGCCTGAATGGTGCTAATGCTACGGTGAATGCCACAATGGTGAACTTTGGCGCCTTCATGCTTTCTCCGTCTCAAATCTCCAGCATCAGCGGTAACCAGCCTGTACCTCTTGCTAATGTGCAGTGGCCTGCAGACCTGACTGGCCGCATCACCGTGCAGGATACTGCCGGTGTTGTCTACATTGGCCATCCCGTAGGTTATGTGGCACCTGCCGCTCCCGGCCAGCCTGTACAGCCCGGCATGCAGCCCGGTATGCAGCCTGCCATGCAGCAGTACGCTCCTCAGCTGCCCATCTCTACTGTGGTGAATATCCCCGATGAGCCCGGCAAGCAGCTTAACCTGATTCAGAATGGCAATTTCATGTATGTGCAGGCCTCTCTCGGCACCCTGTATCCTGCCGTGCTGCAGCCGAATGGCACATACATGGTTTCCAAGCCGAACGGCGCCACCACGGTGGCCACTCCTGTTCCCATGTCCACTCCCATTGCCACCATGTCCCAGCCCGTACAGGGTACCGCTCAGGTGGGCAATATGGGTATGATGAATGTGGTATGCGTCGGCGACAAGGCATACATCTGCATGCCTGATGGTTCCCTGCAGCACATCACGCTGCTGAATGGCCGCTATGCTATCCAGTACAACGGCTGGCAGACCGTGCAGATTACTCTGCCCACTCCCGGCCAGCCCGGCATGGCTCCTGCCGGTGCCGCTACGGCTACAGTTACCGGCACGGCTAATCCCGCTGCTCCTGTGGTGGGTGATGTACGCATCACTTGGACTTATGTTCCTGCTACCGCCACTGTTTCCCTTGTGTCTAAGCAGACCGGTAACACCTTCACTTCCTACACTGCCGAGAACGGCTATGAGGTGGACCTCCTGCAGACAGGCACCGTGGATAAGGCCGGCATGTTCGCCGATGCTCATGCTTCCAACAACATGATGACTTGGATTCTGCGCTTCGTGGGCTGGCTGATGATGTTCATCGGTCTCAAGATGATTTTCAACCCGCTCTCCGTGCTGGGTGATGTGCTGCCCATTCTGGGCAATATCCTGGAGTTCGGTACCGGCATCATTGCCTTCTTCATCTCCGCCATCACGGCTCTGGTAGTTATCGCTATTGCCTGGCTGTTCTATCGCCCGGTTATCGGCATCATCCTGCTGGCCCTTGCCATCGTTCTTCTTGTGATGCTTATCAAGAAGAAGAAAGCTGCCGCCGCAGCCAAGTAAACCAACAGCTGAAATCAATTATAAGCGGGGTGCTTCGGCGCCCCGCATCATTTCTGAATCCTTACTCACACACACAGGCATATGCTGGTATATGTCAATGATACGCCGGTGACTATTTTCAGCGGAGCTGTGGCAATGGATGCCGTACGCCGCTACTGTACTGATACGCACACCCCCCTTCCGACCGGCGAGCTGTATGATGCCTGGGGAAATGTGATAGCGGCGGATAGCCCTATGAGTGAGCAGCGCCGCGTCTATACCGCACTTCCTTCCTAATCTTTTTTATTCTCTGATTTTTCTATGAAACTTCCTTTTCTTTCCCTTCTGGCTGCTCTGAGCAGCGCCTTTGCAGCACAGGTGACTGTGCTTGGCCTTAATGACATGCACGCGAACATTGACGCCCTGCCGCGCTTGGCCACCTTCCTGCGTGCTGAGCGTGAGGCTCGCCCCGGCGTGCTGCTGATGTCTGCCGGTGATAACCGCACAGGTAATCCGTATGTGGATAATGTGCCGGAATCCGGTATGCCGATGATTGAGCTCATGAACAAGCTCGGCTTTGATATTTCCACTCTCGGCAACCATGAGTTTGACGCCGGTCCAGACCAGCTGAGGGATTGCGTGAACGCCGCGAACTTCCCCTTTGTGTGCGCGAATGTGAGAACGGTTTCCGGCCCGGAGCTGAAAATTGCCCCTTATCATTTCTTTGAGCGTGATGGGGTGCGCATCTGTGTGCTGGGCTTGGTGCAGACCGGCCACAACGGCCTTCCGGATGCCCACCCGGACCAGCTGAAGAACTTCAGATTCCGTAGCCCGCTTTCATCAACGGTGCTTGATTACACCTGCTTGCGTGAGCACTGTGATGTGCTCATCCTGCTCACGCACATGGGTTTTGAGGATGATATCCTCTTAGCTAAGTGGTTTCCTCAGGCGGATGCCATCATCGGTGGCCACACCCATACACGAGTGGAGGGCGGCCACATAGAGAATGGCGTGCTTATCACACAGGCTGAGAATAAGGTGAAGTACATTACCCGCCTTACTTTTGAGGTGGAGGATGGCCGCGTGGTAAGCAAGCAGGCGGAGCTCATTCCTCTCGCGGACGTCCCCGCAGATGAGGAGATGCTGGCTGCTGTGGACGCTGTGAAGAACATGCCTTATATGCAGCGCCAGCTTACTACTGTAAGTAAGGATATCACCCGCCGTGAGAGCCTCGGCTGCATGATGGCGGATGCCCTCCGCGCCTGCGCCGGTACGGATGTGGCCATCGTGAACATGGGTAATGTGCGCTTGGAAGAGTTCCCCGCCGGCCCCTTCACTGTGGCGGATTGCTACCGCCTGGATCCCTTCTGCAATCAGACCGTTATCGTGAACGTGACAGGCCGTGAGCTCATTTCCTTCTTGAACGTCATTCCCGCAGGTGATCACCATGGTGCTCCCTGTGTGTCCGGCATGCGTTATCAGGCCGTGAAACCCGCAGCGGAGTCTCAGCCCATGCGTATTACCTCCGCCACTCTGGAGGATGGAACACCCATCCAGCCCGATGCTACCTACACCATGGCTACGAACTCATACCTCATGTCCGTTGTCACTCCGCTGCCGGCTGACCCCGGCCGTGCCATTGATTTGGACGGCGCTCGCAGCATGATTCAGCACTTGGACGGCAAGCCCGAAATCGATTATTCGAACGTCTCCCGCGTGGAAGTGACTATCGAGTAATGTGCCGAATATGAAAGGATTATTAGCATGTATGAGTATATAAAGGAAATTCTGAGCGCGCTGGCCCTCATCGCCTTCGGTGTGGTTCTGAGTATCTACACCGAGGACATCAGTAAGTGGTTCGGTGATACCGTTCAGGAAATTTTTAATAGTATTATTGAATAATAATAACCCTTAAGCTGTCTTACCTCTAATTCCTCTTAAAACCATGAAAATATCACACATCTCCGCAGCAGTGCTTGCTTGCGCCTCTCTGATAGTGGCCTCCTGCGAAATATACCCGAATGGCTATAGCTCAATTAGCTACTCTACGAATGGCTATAGTTCATCCGTGTCCTGGACTGCCGCTAGCTATGACGCCAACGGCTTCCCCATTTATGGTTATTACTATGGCCGCCCTGTGTATGGTTACACGGCAGCCGGTGCCGCCATTTTCACCATTGCGGCGATTACGGCCAGCTGCTTTGTGCCTGACTGGGGTCCTGCTCCCTGGTACCATGGCCACCATCATTATCCGCCCCATGTGCACCGCCATGCCAGTCCTCCCCGCTATGATCATGGGCACAAGCCGCACCAGCGTCCTCACGGTGGCATGAACGCCCCGATTCACCGGAATCCTTCCTCTGTGCTGGGCCCGGCTCGTCCCGCTCCTCACGGGAAGCCC
>CALABM010000165.1 GCA_937885815.1 uncultured Verrucomicrobiales bacterium
CTGTTGTTCAGCCTGTTGTTCAGCCTGTTGTTCAGCCCACGCCTGCCGTTGCTATGGTTGCATCGAAGTGTGACTTCATGAAGTTACTGAGTTACAACCAGTGGGTAGATGGTTTACTTGCACGCGTGTTTAAGCTTCCGCGTTGGTTTGGGGATACTGAAGAGGCCTTGCATGAGAAGATTAACCTCGTGTCATCCATAACAGCATTTGTCAGCTGGGCGGTGCTTGTGTTGTGCGCCATCTGCTCGATGGATATAGTGGGTATTCTCATTGCCTTGGTAGGTGGTGCTCTGACACAGTATGTGGTATATTTGGTGTGCAGCATGCTTGCTGCACTGCTGAAGGGGCCACGCGTGGTGCTTTCCTCTATGGCTGCACCGAGGCTTGTGGGGTACCTGTCATTGCTGTCAGCTGTCTCCTATCTTGTTGTAGCGGGATATATGGTATATGGGGAGATATTTGGTGCCGTTATTGCTTTCCTTGGCTTGATGGGCGTATGTGTGGTGACGGCGTATGTCTGCTTCAACGCTGACAAGCTCATTGTGGCCGTTAAGCCTCAGGAAAGTAATCCCGGCCGAGATTTCAACAACCTGCTGAAGTTCATTCTGCGCTGCTGGGCTACGGTTCAGTTCCTGCTGGCACCGGTTATCATGGTTATCTCAGCTATCTCCAACATTATTTTCCAGATTCAGATTGCAGTTGAGGAGTCGGAGATGGAAGAACTCGGATATGGCGGTTGGATGAACAGTCGCGAAATTGACATCCTGAAAGAGATGTCTGCTACGACTCTTGCCGTTGCCGTGTTAACGCCGATTGCCATTTGGCTTATTTACAGCCTGATTTCTTGGCTGCTGGATTTGCTGGATGGCTTGTTCTCTCTGGGAGGCTCCTCTCGTAAAGAAAAGGAGCAGGGCTGATAGGCTCATCGCTTTCATCATACAATTCCCCCGCGTGTACCTCATGGTGCCGCGGGGAATTTTTTTAAGAGTCTTGACGAATAGTCTTTGCGGGAATATAATGCTGCCATGCGTTTGCAGATATTACCGGAGGTGACATTCAGGGAGCGGCTGATGGCTGCGGTGCTGCGCTATGGCGGCGCTGTGATGGCTGGCGGTGGCTATATGTTGTTGGTGGCCGGCCTCTTTGCCACGCGCGGTGCTCATGCTGCGTATTTATTGGGGATGTTGGCAGCCTGTGGTGGGAATGCCCTCATTGCACTAGGGCTTTATGCTTTTCGTGTGAATGCATACCGCATGAATCCGCAGCAGAAGCAGGGCCCGTGGTGGTGCAGCTGGTTGCTGCTGCAGTTGCTGGCGCTGCCCGTTGGTGTGGTGCTTTATCTGCTGTTGGTGGGGGTGAACGCCTTTGCCCAGTATTATGCTTAGCTTTCCTGAGGCGGTTCTTGAGGTGTGGAGGTGATTTTGCCGCGGGGGTGGAAGTGGCGGTGCAGGGAGACGAGGCGCTTTTTCTCCACGTGGGTGTAAATTTGTGTAGTGGCCAAGTCTGCATGGCCTAGCATATCCTGAATGACGCGCAGGTCCGCCCCATTCTCCAGCAGATGCGTGGCGAAGGAGTGGCGCATGATATGCGGGTATACATTCTCAGGCAGGCCGATGGCGCGTGCGCGGTCCTTGATAATTTGGCGTATGCGCTCGCGGGTGAGGGCAGTGCCGCGCACGGAGAGAAAGAGTGTGGAGGCGCGCCGTCTGGAGTGCACCAGCTTGCTGCGAGCGTGCTGCATGTAATGCCGAAGAGCGGTGGCAGCCATGCCGCCGAGGGGCACATAGCGGGTCTTTTGTCCCTTGCCCAGCACGCGCAGGAACATTTCATCCCAGTCCACCTGCTCGGGGCGCAGGCTGATGAGCTCGCTGACGCGCAGGCCGCTGCTGTAGAGCATTTCCAGCATGGCGCGGTCTCGCGCGCCGAGGGGGATTTCCTGCGGGTCTATGCTTTCCAGCAGGGTGTTCACCTGAGCGGCGGCGAGGGTCTCCGGCACTTTCATGCCGGGGCGGCCACCCTCCACAAGCTCAGCGGGGTTGGAGGGGATAATTTGGCTACTGCATAAGTAGCGGAAGAAGCGGCGCAGGTGCACCATGGCAATGCGGCAGCTGGAGGGCATGAGGCCGCTGTTGTGCAGGTTCAAGCGGTATTCTGCCAGCAGCGGCTCTGTGATATCCGCCGGCTCCAGTGAGCGCTCGGTGCACCAATGTGCAAACCGGGAAAGGCTGCGGCGCACCCCTTCCCGGTAGTTCACGCTCAGCCCGCGCTCGGCTGCCAGGTACAGCAGGAACTGCTCTGTGAGCGCTCCGTAATTCATGACCGTTTTCGCAGCAGGGCGGGGCTGGCTTTGGCTATAGCTTAGTTATTAGTTGCCGGAGCCGGAGGGCTCAGGCAGCTCTTCCCAATCCTCCTCCTCGGTTACGGGGGAGGGAGCAGCGGGTGAAGGAGTTGTAGCGGCGGGAGTAGCGACGGGGGTGGCGGTTTCCGTGCCATCCATGGAGACGCCGCTTTCCAGGGCGCGGCGGCGGGCCTCGAACTCCTGAGAGTTGGACTTACGGCCTACGATGACAACGTTGCGACCGCGGTTATCCGTACGTACCTGTCCGCCTTCAGCGTTCGGGGAGAGCGGGGCCTGCTCGAAGGGCAGTACACCGTCCTCACCGGGCAGGAGGCCTTCACCCACAGGCATGGGCACGAGGTCCGTGGTACCGACGAGGGTGATGGTTTCAGGGTTCACCATGTCAGACTCGCGCAGGAAGCCGCGCTTGCCGTCATCCGTTTCCACGAAGTAGTAAGTACCCTCGCAGGAGAGAACCTTAACCTTAGCGGTTTCCACCATGCGGCCGGAGGTCTGGTTATCATAATCCGGGTTGCGGTAGAGGAGATAGGCTCTGCCCTGCTGCACTTCCGGGGTATCCCCTGCCTTGAAGGTGCCTTCCTTTACGCGCTCTGCACGCATGGCGGCGCGGGCGTCATCAGTACCGGGAGGATCCAGGGGGGAGGGTTCAGTGAGGTACAGCGGGGTGTATTCTCCTTTTTCGAAGAGGCTGCATGAGCTCAAAAGCAGCGCTCCGGCTGCCAAAAGTACGAGAGGTTTCATATGTGTCAGGTATTATATGTGTTTGGTTTGTAAATTAGCAAGTTTGTAGGGCGTCATGATGCCATGAGGGCTTCACGGTTTACGAAGAATACGGCTCCGAGCACGCAGAGGAAGGCCCACAGGTAATCCCACTTCCAGTGCTCACCCATGAAAAAGAGCATGAAGGGTACGAACACGGAAAGGGTGATGACTTCCTGCATGATTTTCAGCTGAGCCAAGCTCAGCCCGGCCGAGCGGCCAATGTGGTTTCCGGGCACGAGGAAGCAGTATTCAAAGAATGCCACCCCCCAGCTGAAGAGTATCAGCTTCCACCAGTTGCCGTGATCCACAGCCTCACCCGGCCGGCGGAGTGAGCCGTACCAAGCGTAGGTCATGACGATATTACTGATGATGAGTAGCAGGACTGTGAGGGCTATGCGCATGGTGTGTGGCAGAATCAGCGTACGAGGAAGAAGGAGCCGTAGAAGGTATTTCTACCGGGCAGGTGGACGAGTATTTGGTTCTGCAGCGCATCCATGCCCAGCATGGAGCGGTCATCATCCGGGCAGATGAGGGGAGAAACCTGCGGGGAGATGATACCCGGTGCGAGCTCGAGGTCTGCCGCCTTGCCGCGCATCACACGTGAGCGGGTGGCGCTGTCCACATCTCCCAGCTGCGCTTCCACCTCACGGTCCGTACCGGGTTTCCAGTCATTCCGGTACACGCGGGTGATGCTGCTGCCGGTATCAAGCAGCAGTTCCATGCTGTGGCCTTCGCAGTTTACCTGTATCATCATGCGGCCGTTATCATCACGGCTGCCATGCAGCGGCACGAGCGTGGCCCCCTCAGGGCTGCCCCAGTACATCTTGCCGGAGCGTAAATCAAAGGTGAAGGGCAGAGAGCCCAGAATATCCATGCCCACAATGCCGTCTATCGGTTCCGCCATCATGCTGCGAACGGCACCCAAGTTCACCACCATCGCTACGTGTTGCGGTGCCCGGCCGGGCCCCACACGCAGGGAGGCTTGAATGAGTTTGGGCTTCTGGCTGGAGTTGCCGCGGAACTGCATGCGGCTGGTGTCTATCCACCTCACGTTCCGCAGGCGGGCCACGCTTTCCTCATGCAGCACGGTGTGCGTGGCGCCGGTGTCAAGCATCATTCGCATGGGCTGGCCGTTCACGAGGCAGGTCACCACCACTTGGCCGCAGCGGGCGTCCTGCTCCATTTTCATTAAATCCACCACGGAGCTGGCTTGAAGCGGTGCCGGAGCGGCTGTTTCCGCCCCCGAGCTGAGGCTCATCATCATGCAGATAGCTGCCAGTATGCGATATGTCTTCATGGCTTTATTTTAACCGCTATTGATACGCCCGTCAACGCCTTTTTCCTTAAAAATATATGTCTTACCATGTTATTTACGTCTTTAGACTTGCAATTTTTCTTAAGAAAGTTAAGATATCCTCGTATGATGAAAAGCACACTTACAGCACTGAGCTTTACACTACCAGTGCTTGCCATTGAGATGCCTCCCATGATACCGGATGGTCCTGTGACGTACGAGTCCGTATCGTATGAGGCCCCCGCTCCTCCCCAGCCGTGGGAGCAAGAGCCCAGCGCCCCCGCGCCGACAGCAGGCATGCTGGATGATAGCTTTTATGGTATGCCTACGGCCGCTGCGCCCATGACTCCTTCCGTAAACAGCGGCAATAACGGGTATGTGCGCCTGAATGCCTACACAAGCAACTACAATGTGCGCGGCATGGGCTTTACGAATGACCTGACGAATTATGGTTATTCCAGCGTGTCCGGCAGCTACATTCTGCCGAACCGCGATATGTTTAACCGTGGTATCTACCAGCGCCTGAGTGGTTCCTACGGCATCATTTGGGGTGCAGGGGACTATCTGGGTGATACGGATTTGGCGAACTTCAACTATGCTATCGGTAAGGAAATTTTCCCGAACTGCACGGTTGAGGTGGGGTATTCCCTGCGTTACGGCGGCTTTGAGGGCTTTATGGCCAAGTATAATGATGGCGCCGCTCATCGCCTTTCTCAGGATTTGAACCTGACGCTGAGCTTCAATGACCACCAGCGCGGCTTCTTTGGCAGCATGACTTGGGGTTGGGCCTTCAAGGGGCTGAATGGCATTTACGGCGACATCGAGCTTGGTTACCGCTTCACCAATGTGCTTAACGATGCTGTGCTTGGGGCTGATTTGGAGCTTTCTGCCGGTATTGCACCTTCCTTCTCCTACTGGGCTTCCGGTGCTGACGGCATAGATGCCTACCGCCTGCGCGCCGCTCTGCCTCTCTTTACGCACAGCGGAACTCTGGGCCGTGATGCCCGTGCTCAGCTTGTGCCGTGGATGCAGGTTTCCTGGTCCGGCAGCAACGCCGGTAAGATTGACCGCGATTTTTCCATCGGTGCTGTGGATCACTTCATCTTCACCGTGGGTGTGGATTTGGGCTGGAACTTCTAAGCCCGCTTCTTTTCTCACGGATTTACTGAAAGATATACAAAACAGCGCCCCGTGCCATGTGCACCGGGGCGTTCTTTTTTTTGAGTGTGTGAGGTGCGCCGGATGATATAAAAAGCCCCGCAGCGGGCAGGGTGCCCACTGCGGGAGATGTTGACTGAGTTGATGCGTAGGGATTATTGGCCGCCTGCCTCGCGGATAAGGCGTGCGCATGTCTCCTTATTCGGCGCGTAAAAATATGAAGAGGCATTCTGCTGAGGCGTACGCCCTGATTTATCAGCAAGGTTGATATTGACGCCGGGAGCGGCCAGTAGCAGCTTCACAACCTCGATGTGGCCTGCGTCAGCCGCATTGTTGAGCGGCGTGCGGCCGTTCGAATCCGTGCTGTTGACATCGACACCAGGAGTGGCGAGTAGCAGCTTCACAATCTCGGTGTAGCCTGCGTAAGCCGCATTATTGAGCGGCGTGCGGCCCGAGTTATTAGGCTGATTTAAATTAATATTTTGAGCTGTCAGAAGGACTTTAACGCATTCGGTTTTTCCTTTCTCTGCTGCCACATGGAGAGGCGTATTGCCGTTATTATCCTTCAGATTTACGTTTGCCCCACTATTGATTAAGAGCTGTACACATTCAGTGTGGCCGTTGGATGCAGCAATATGGAGGGCTGCATACTTACTGTAACCCCACTGAAGATTGATGTTGATACCGGGGGCGCTCAGCAGGAGTTTGAGGCAATCCGCGTGGCCATTAGATGCAGCTTGATAAAGTGCTGCATACATATAGCCACTTCCGCTGTTAACATCAATAGTGGTTTCATCCAGCAGGAGTTTGATGAAATTAGTATGGCCGTTCGTTGCCGCGGTTTGAAGGCATTGCGAGTTCTCGAGCGTGGGCTGAGGCTCCATGGCCCGGATAATGAGCTTTGCCAGCTCAATATTCCCGTTGAAGATAGCAGAGTAAAGATATGAAGTATACTGGTAGGATGAGATATAATACTGATTCTGAAGCTGCTGTTGGGCTGCCTCACGCTGCGGGGCAAGCCGCTTGCTGAGTTCTGCCCGGATGAGTTCAGCGCATGCGGTATGGCCATTTGCGGCAGCCAATCGGGTAGGATTACCCGTGGTAATATCCAGGTCCTGATGGGTTAACAGAAGTTTCACCATTTCATTATTACCATGGAGAATAGCAAGGTTAAGGGCTGTTTGTTGCAGAAAACCTTTGCTGTTAATATTAATGCCCGGGGTAGCCAGCAGATGCTGCATAATCTCAATGTTATTATTACGAGCGGCCTGGATAAGGGCTGTTTCACCTGCAGCTGTTGCGGTGTTGACATCTACGCCTTCTGTTGCCAGTAGGCGCTTTACCTCGTCTACATTGTCGCTAGCCACGGCGAGATGAAGCTCAGAGTAGTTGCTCTTATCAATTTCAGGAGCGGCGAGTAGAAGGCGCACACATTCCGTATGGCCTTTTCTGGCAGCAAAGTTGAGGGGACTGGTGCCGCGTTGATTTGCCTTGTTGACATCAATCCCCGGAGCGGCGAGCAGAAGGCGCACACAT
>CALABM010000166.1 GCA_937885815.1 uncultured Verrucomicrobiales bacterium
CGTCAATCGCGAGTGTGCCTTCCTCTACAGTAGCAGTGCCGTTGTATGTGTTGGCCGCAGTCAGCAGGAGAGTACCGGCACCGGTCTTGCGGAAAGAAAGACTGTTTTTCAGCTCGCCGCTGATGGTAAGGCCGGGTGCATCTGCTGCATCAGCTGTGACATCGAAGACGACAGGTGTATCACTTTTCTGAGTGCCGATGGCAGCGCTAATCACACTGCCGTTGGTGGCAGTGATGGTGCATCCACCCTGGTAGAAATCCAAAGAGCCACGGTAATCCGTGGTAGTGCCGGCAATTGTGCCGCCATCAAGGGAGATGACGTCGTTCTTATCCATCGTGGCGCGAGTGGTGCCCATATCAAGCGTGCCGCCGCTCAGAATGCTGATGTTCTGAGAGGAGCCCCAGCCGAAAATGTCATCACCTGTGCTACGCTCCAGAGTGGCGCCTTCGGAAATAATAATCTGCTTGCCTTCGCCGCCCCAGCCGGCACCGTCAGCATTCAGCTTGGCGCCCTCCGTTACGGAAATGACCGCATAGGAATTGAACTTGTTGCCTACACCGGTAAGGTATGTACCCTCACCGCTCACTTCAATGATAGCGGTTTCGGTTCCGGAAATAGTGGCAGCCCCCAGCACAGCTGCCAGAGTGGCTTCCTTACCGGGAGCCAGAGAGAGGGTAGCCAATGAGCCGAGTTCAAGTGCTCTGTTGCTGTTGCCGGTGGTGGCAAGACGAAGAGTTGCGCCGGCACCTACTGAAATAGTCTTGGTCGAAAGAGCATATTCACCGCTGATGCTTACGACTATGCCATCAGCTACAGATACGGTTCCGGCCGTCACATCGGAGGTCAGGGTTACCGTGGCATCTGCCGTGGTAAAGTTAACGGCGTCGCCGGGGGTATGAGTGCCATTGGAGAATGCTGTGTCTGTCCCCCAAGTGAGGTCTCCGCCGGTCCATTTGCAAGCGCTGTAGCGAACTACGTAATACTGCCCGTTAGCATCCACCTTCAGGTTATAGTACCCGCTGAAGTCTTGATAGTTTTCCTCAGTGATTTCAGATTCCGTGCGGGTCCACCCCTCGCCGATATCAATGGAAACATTGCTCAGCGTTACATTCTGGGCAGTCAGGCCAATCGCCTGTGAAACCATCGTGCCGCCCACAATATCCTTCAGCTCGGTCTTGATGATGATGGGGGCGCTGAGGGTGAGTGCAGAATCTGCAGTGAAGTTCATCGCTGCAGTCGGAGCGTTCAGATTCACCACCATGCTGTGTTTGCTTATGTTTTCCGTAAGCTTCAGGGTGTAGGAGCTGTTGGCGCCGATGTTAATGGTGCTGTTTCCAGTGCTGCTGCCAGCTCCTATATGGACAAGGTTCAGGTGAGAGCCATTGTCGATATTGATAACACCAGTGCTTTGGATCTTTTTAATCTCACCATACATAGTGGCACCGTTGTTCAGGGTGAATTTCGGCTGCCAACCTTCCAGCAGCAGAGTGCGGTCGGTCTCGCTGCCGAAGGTGACTGCACCATCCACAATGATGGTTTCCCACATATTGGAATACGGTGTGCCGGGGCCGGAGCTGGCAAATGTGTCTCCGCCGAGGTCCCAATTCTCGGCATTATTCCAGTCTGCCGCGGTTTTGTCGCCGGTGCCGCCAATCCAGGTGTAATCAGCTTGGGCCTGTGGCGCCACGAATGCCGCTGTTACGGCACCGCCAACGATGACGCCGGTGCTCACTGTGGTTGCGAAGCCGCTGACGACTGCAAAGCAGGCGAGAACGGCACTTCTGAGACTCTTAGGAAGATGGAGTTTCATGGTGTAAAATAGAAAAAGTCACCTTCTACTTTACTCTTTGAAAATGGTAAGTCAAGCGGAAAAGACGAGAATAAATCAAAAGTGTATAAAAAATAAATGTTATGACAATATTTGCGGGAATAATATAGATTTTATGCTCTGTTTGGAGCTATATGGAAGACAAACTTCGCATGAGTTTGTAGCTAACATTCACGGTCAAAGATATGAGGATAATGTAGAAAAAACAAAGCACCGCTCACACTGTGTAAGCGCGAGCGGTGCGAGTGGAACTAGGTTCCAGAGCTTACTTTCTGCGACGGCGAGTGGCGAGGGCGGCGAGAGCCAAGAGGCTCAGCGTGGCCGTTGTCGGTTCCGGGACG
>CALABM010000167.1 GCA_937885815.1 uncultured Verrucomicrobiales bacterium
GCAGTCAGCTCAAGATAGACTAACAATAAACTAACAATAGCCTAACATACTGCATGATCCCGTATTTTGCAAGGCGGCGGCGATTTTTTTATTCACCTGACTCGCTACAACTGCTCCACCCGCAACATCTCACAATATATCAAAAGGGATTCCATGCAGGGGAACGCAACAACGGTTCCCCTGCATTTAATCATATATTTACCCACTATGACTTCCCCGGCTCTGATTGCAGCCGGGGAAGTCTCTTTATTTCATAACGGGGAGCGCAACAACGGCTCCCCGTTATACCTTTTGACTAATCTCATGGATTAAATGGAACTATTATGGAATTTTTAATTGAAATTCATCTTTCACGGTGTATATTACAGGAGGTTCCGGATGGTCCGGTACCGTTAAACAGGAGAAGCAGATTATTGACAGAATAGAGAAGCTGCATTGAAAATAAAATTAAAGATAGATTGATTCGTATCTTTTTTGTTTGTGGGTAAGGAAACGCCAAATCATTATTACAACACAGAAACGAAAAGGATGCGTCCGATGTTATTCGGGCGGTTGACGCCGGGTACAGCGGCTGCCTGTCCCAGCAGGCGGGCGCGCTCCACACCCTGGGCACCTTCAGCTCTGGCCATCAGCTCGCGCTGGCGGGCAGCGGCGCTCATAGCTTCACGGATTCTGGCGGCCACAGCAGCGGGGTTATTGCGCTCTGCGCGGCGGATGCAGATATCCGCGAGGCGCTGGCCGCTCTTGCTGTACAGGATGATGGCCGGGTATACGTTCGGGAAGCTGAGATCCAGATTTCCGAAGCGGGCTTTATTAGCATCATGCTCCTCCTTGGGGGTGACATTCGGCACGCCCAGGGTCATGACGACGGCGTTGCCGAGAGCGGCAGTAACGCCGGGGTCCGCCAGCATGGCATCAGCGGTTTTCTTGCTGTTGCGGTCCCAGTCCGTGGCGTACATGACGATGGCATAGCCGTCATCCGTGAGGATGGGGGCGGCCTGCTCTACTGTCTCAGCGGTCTGGTAGGCACCGGCGGTGAGCGGAGCCAGAGCCAGGGCGAGGGCGAAGAAACGATTGGTGAGTTTCATGTTATGTAAAATGGGGTTAGGAATCAGGCTGCCTGGTTGCCGTAAATGTAGATACCGTTGAGGTGGAAGAACTCGGGGCCACCTCTGCGCAGGATACGCACATACTTGGCCAGCGGGAGTTTATCACCAAGGTCCACGCGCATGACTCTGCCGCGGCAGGTGCCGACCTCCTTCACGTCCGTCCAATCAGTACCGTTTTCGGATACCTGAATGACCATGTTGTTGCAGCGGTGGATATTACCGGGGGTAAGGATGAGGACAACGCCGGTCACGTTCACCTGACGGGGCAGCTGAACGACGACGAAGGCATCCTTATCCTTAGCGGTGTGGAAGGTACCACCGTGGGGGAGGAGGAGGCCCGGGTGCTCATGCGGCTTATCCCAGCGGGAAGTGGAGCTCATCCATGTGAGGCCGCCTTCGGAGGCAAGCTTGCCGGGGAAGGGCTGGAAGGATGGCATATTCACACCGGTGTTCACATGGCCCATGTCCTCAATGATGCGGCCGATGGCCTGGAAGGAGGTGAGGTCATGGTTTTTCTCGGCGGCAAGTACGGCCGGGGAGAGCAGGGCGATGCGGTCTTCGGCGCTCATGTTGTCGTTCTTGCCGATGGCGGATATCATGGCCTGAGTAAGAAGGCCCTTGCCACGGCTGTCCATGCGGTCGCTGAGAGTGTTACCCCAGTTCAGGATAGTGGGAGCGTACTTGGAATTGCTGATGAGGATGCCGAGCACGTCCGAGTAATAGGCGCAGAGAGCCTCCGGCTGAGCAGGCTTCAGGCCGAGTGCCTCAATCTGCTTGTTGGCCAGACGCTCAATGTGCCAGCGGTCCGGGCCCATGGTGTCAATGCTCTGCCAGAAGAGCAGGAGGGCTTTGCGCAGGCGCTCGGGGGAATCTGCCATGGCTTTGGCCATGCCGTCCACCATGCCCTTCTGCATGAGTTCGTAGGCCATTTCCGGGTACAGAGGCACGAGGTGAGTGCAGATGGCTGTGTTCAGCTGGTCCCAGCTATCAGCGGAGGCGTTGCTTTCTGTGAGGACTTCCATCCATTCACGCCAAGCCATCCAGTTGCGCGGCTGAGTGCGCAGGGAGCGCTCGTAGCAGCTGATGGCGGCAGTGGGGTCACCGGCGTCCATCTTGATACCGGCGAGCACGCGCCAAGCGTTGGAAAGGGAGGTTTGCTCCTTCTGGGCCTCAGAGTAAAGCTCCGTGGCGGAGTGCAGGGAGGAGAAGGAGTACACATTGCGGAATATCTGCCAGTGCAGGCCGCGGTCCCAAGTCAGGGAGTAGGCGGGAGTCCACTTGTCACCCACCAGCACGAGGTAGGCGCAGTGGCCGGGCTCACCCATGGTCATAGCCGGTACACCGTTGGCCAAGGCTGCGAAGGCGCCGAAGTGGGAAAGGCTACCGCACACGCCGCCGATGTGGAAGGTCATGGCTGCACGGTTGGTGCCGAGGGAGCCTTCAAAAGGCGCGTAGTACATGGGGCCGTGGATGGAATCGCCATAGATGTTATTCAGGCGGTAGGAGCAGCGCCAGCAGCAGCCACTGTAGCGGTCTGCGGGCAGGCTCATGTTCTCCTGAGACCAAGTGAGGCTGGAGATGCTGCCGTAGGGGTTATCACCCTTACAGCCGCACACCATGCGGCGCTGCCACATGGGAAGAGTGTCGAACACGGTGTTGAGGCGCTCGTTCTTCCAGGACTGGATGTAGAAGTTAGCGCGCTCCACGGCGTCTGCAATATTCCAGCCGGATTTGGCGTACTCCAGCGCTGTGGCGGTGGCGATGCTGCGCACCATGGAATTACTCACCATGTCCGGATTATCCTTGGAAATCAGCTTGAGAATGGCCAGTGCCATGCCGGGGCGTACACACTCACCACTGAAGGCGAACTCACCGAGCCATTCGGGGTCATCACCGATGCGCTCCATGAGTCTGGAGCCACCCTTGCCGGCAGCGCTCTGGCTGAGGAGGTGAGCAGCGGCGATTTCTGCTTCTAGGCGGGAAATCTTGGTCTCAAGCTCGTTAAGCCGGTAGGCTACAGCTGCGGGGGGCTCAACTCCTTCAGGTATGGCGGCGCGTGCGGTGGTCAGCTCATTTTGGAGCTTCTCGAGGTCAGCGGTACGCTTTTCTGCGGCTTTGGCTTCATCTTCCAAGCCTCTCAGCTCAGCATCAGCCACGACCCACTGGGCCAGCAGTAGGCGATTTTCAGGCTTAGTGATGAACTCTGCCACGGCAGCGTCAGACATGTTGCCAACGCGTGTCATGATTTCAGCGGCTACTTTATCACGCACGGCTGTGCAATCCACCCATTCAGCACCGCGGATGATGCCGATGGGGGCGCGTCTTGCGGTGGCGGGTTTGTTACTGCTGCTCTCAGAGCCGAGCAGACCTTTGAGACCTTCGGGCAGATAGGGCTCGAAAAGGTCAGGCTTAATGGCATAAGTGGCGCCTGCTACAACCAGAAGGGCCAGTGCCGATTTTACTATAGTTCCTGCTTTCATATATTAAAGTGAGTCTTATCCCGGTATGGGAAGCACCCCTAGTTTACCTATTATGCTTAGGGGCTGCAAGCAAAAAAAAACGCGCAGGGGATATTCCCCCTGCGCGTGCAGTTGGTTTACAGCTGTTATTTTTTCTCCATGCGGATGAATCCGGAGGCTTCCATCCAGCCATCCATGCATTTGGCGGTAAGCCACACTTCCACGGTGGCTCCCTGAGGAATGGCGGGCACCTGCAGCTCCACGCTCTTGGTATCCTGCGTGGGCGGTATGGCGGCAGTGGCCACCACTTTGCCATTCACGGCGAGGCGGTAGTTCCGGCTGATGAAGCGGCCGTTTTCCACCGGTACCAGAGAGAACACGTAGGTGCCCGGGCCGTTAATGGAGCTCGTCACGTCCACGTGCCAGTCTTTCTCAAAGCGGAGGGTCTGATGCCCGCGGGAGTAATAGCCATTTGTGATGGTATTGTAGGTGCTGGGATCCCAGTAGTGCAGGAAGGCAGCGGCGCCCTTGCCGTACTGGTTATCCGGATTGATGGCAATGATTTCGCGGAATACGGTCAGAAGAGGTTCCACGTCACGATTCTCCGGGGTGGTGGTGGAGAGAATCCGCTCACGGATGACGTAGGAGAGGCCGGAGAGCCACTGCTGGCGGCGCTCATCAGCGCTCAGCTGGGGGCTTTCCAGTACGCTGCGCACGTATGCTTCAGCCTCATCAAAGCGGCGGTCTTTGCCGCTGAGCTTGCCTTCGCGGCCTCCCTTCAGGATGGCGTTGATTTCATCATACATGCCGAGGTGATCCATGCAGAACTGGGCGCGGTAGCCGGTGGTGTTCTGAGGGTCCTGGCGGTTGATGATGTTTTTAAGGTTCTGCTGGCGCAGGGCGTGCCGATGAAGCAGATTCAGGAATGGCTGGGGCACTCGGATATGAGCACGACGGCGAATATTTACAGCCATCTCGATGCGGTGAGTAAGGCGGATACCGGCGCGTTGATGAGCAAGGCGCTCGGGTGAGAGGAGGATGAGGAAAGGGCTGACCGTGCGGTCAGCCCTTAGAAGATATGATCATATGCCGCAAATTGTAAAACACTCATGTTCAGTAAAACACTCTTC
>CALABM010000168.1 GCA_937885815.1 uncultured Verrucomicrobiales bacterium
ACAGTCGCCATTTGCTGGACCACAGCACCCAAGCCAGAGCAAAAGCTCCCGCTACGGCCACATATTGAGCCACGGCAAAGGGAATACGCCCTTCCAGCAAGCTATGCGTCCAATCCCAAAGGACGGGTGATTCTCCCTGTGCTACCCACGCATTGTGGTGTAATTGCAGGAGCCCGATAGTTGCCACAACGGCCACCAGTATAAGCACTAGGATGGAGATGAAGATTCGGCGTATCATTGGCGTGTGTAGGAAGGGCTATTATCCGTTACAAGTGATTATAGCAATTACCTCCATTCTGTGCAAGCGCGGAGGTAAGTTATCGCCCTTTTTGGTTGTCATGATTCTCTCTGTCTGATATAGTGAACGCATGGCAAAAAAGTGACTAGTGCTCGCATGTGGGAGCTGTTGGAGCAAATGAGGCAAGAGGGAATACTGCCGCTTGGTGTGGTAAATGCCTGGAATCTTTATTATGCACTTTCTACTTCCGAGAGGTCGTATTATTCCCGCAGATTTACGCAAAAGGATGCCGAAAATGCTCTATATTGGGCATATCAACGCGGCGTTAGTGGACAGTTACTGCGAGATTGGGTGGCCGAATACGCGCGCCGTGAGGGGGAATTGTGCCAAGCTGTGGTGCCGGTGCGCTGTCGCTGGGGTATACACAACGAATTGGTTCAGCTAGAAATTTTCAATGTTCGAGACCTAAAAAGTTTGGAAGAGAATATGCGAATGGCGTTGAGAATGGCTCATCCATATGCCCCTGCCGAATTTCCCTGTACTAAATTGCGGGTGAGACGTGGCGATGTACCCGACCTGCGGGTGACTTACCAGTGGAGAGGAGAGGTTCTCAGTGGCAAAATTAGGCCTGTGGATGTGTGGCGAGCCGGGGGATTTGCCGCATGTTTCTGTGGTTCACGCGTGAAAGATAAAGAGATAACGGTGCGGAGTATTGAGGTGGTGGGCAAAACTCCGCGCTTGCTGCCTACGTGGCAGGCTGTTCTGCTGCGCCTGTGGGAGATGTTTTCTTATCAATTAGGCATGAGCGTAGTAGTCTCTGCTGTTAAAAAAACACGTTTTGTCTTCATTGAACGGAAGCATTTGCTGCCATGAAAGTTACGGCGAATCGCCTTGGGCGTTTTACTTTTTGTTGCTATTGGCCTCGCTAACGGTGCTTATTATTCGTTGCAATCGTTATATCCTAAATGTAATCCTTGTGGTTTGCTTTGAGCGGATTTTGAAACAGTTAGGGTATTGTTTGATTCTCACGGGGATACTTGAAATTTAAGGGCAAGAGCGGAGAAGGGGGGCAAACAATTACTCCCCCTTGTCAGAAGTATTTTCTAGCTGTTCAAAAAGGGATACAATGCTGCGAGTCTCCGGCGTGTTTGCATGTTCCCACGGAGCGCGTTTGATGTTTGTGTACACATCATCATCTTTTGTTCCCTCGTGGCCCAGATTGTACACCAGATACAGGGGCCTGCCCTGATTAACCGTATCACCAGGATGCTGTACCTCAATCAGAGCTTCCACCATGCGGTCGGTCATGGTAAAGGCATCGGAGCCCTCGGGGGCTTCCTCTATGCATTTTCCGCGCACAGCCAGCAGCCTGCCCTTCTGCACAGGCACGGAGTATAAATCAATGACTCCACCGGGGAGGGGAATGTGGTCAATCAACGAATACTCAATGCCGCCCGCAAAGTCCACGCGTTTAATGGCACAGGCCGGTGAAAACTGTATCTCCTGCCCACAGTAGGCCGCGAAGGGGGCAGTCTTTGATAAGTCGTAGAATGTCGTCCGAACCTGCCAGCCATTCGGTTGAGAGAAGCTGATAACCTTTTTCGGAGTCGTGGGGACCCAGTCATTTGGCGCTTTTACTCCGGTTACATTGCAGACGCCGTCTTCTATTTCCTGACAGCTATTCAGGATTGCACCCGCCGCAAGGCAGATGGCTGTGGTGGCAAGGATTTTACGGAAGATGGTCATAACTAAGCGTGTATCTGTTACGGGGCATTATATCAATTCCCGCCCCTCGGTTCAAGCGTGGATGGCATTTTGTTGCGAGTTTCCTGCATTTTTGGTGCCGATGGCGCAAAAACAGAGCTGCAAGGGTAGGATGGAGCCCCGGCCTGACAAGTGAACAGCCTAGGAGGAATCCTAGGCTGCAAGGTGGTGTTTTTGACCCGTTGTTGGGTCGCTTATGGTTGCGTTACTTCTTGCTGTGACGCTTCCGATACGCATCGGAGTACAGCAAACCGGAATAAACGGGGTATTTCTTCTGAGCTTCCAGAATAATAGAGAGAATCTCAGCATAATCCGGGTTGCCCTCAGCTCTATTCTTCCAGAAGGAGCCACCGGGCGGAGGGAAAGGAATTGCCCCGTTAGCGAGAAGCAGAGACACTATTTCCTTGTCTTTTCTCTGCATGGCTTCCGTCAGCGGCGTGCCACTCCAGCCATCATGATTCCACCAGTCATTCACTTCCTCGGGATGCTCATTGATACGAGTAATGACAGCCTGACGGGAAGCCTCGCTACCATCCATTTGCTGGATGAGACGAATCAGAACGCTGTCATATTCAAAGTAAATCATATTCCCGAAGCCCGGGTGGTCCGGATTGCCGGGGTAAACTATCTCCTCCGCTTTTGCAGAAAAAAGGGAGAGCATACAACAAGCCGTTGCGATAAAAGGTCTCAGATTCATAGTATTTGGAAGATGGTTATTTGTTACGGTGTCATGTTACCAGAATCCGGGAGGCGCTGCAAGCTGTTAGTTCGGAAAGCGCAAAACTGAGCTGCAAGGGGAGGATTTGCTCGAAGTGGAGCCCTTGGTCTGCCGGGGCTCATTCTTGCCTGAGATTTCGATGAATTACGTGTAAATTGCCGTAAATGGTCTTCATCAATGACACCATGACCATAGAACCATCTTTTTCCTGAATGCCGGTGAA
This sequence comes from uncultured Verrucomicrobiales bacterium, assembly GCA_937885815.1. Classification (GTDB taxonomy): domain Bacteria; phylum Verrucomicrobiota; class Verrucomicrobiia; order Verrucomicrobiales; family Akkermansiaceae; genus Akkermansia. Next base: position 2,944 of record CALABM010000168.1, read on the forward strand.
AAACGGTCGTTCCGGGGGCTATATATGCATGAGCGGGTTATTTCGCCCTCTCCTCATGCATTGAATGTGTGAGCATTCCAATATATAACCCAACAACGACCAAACGATGAGTACAAGATCGCACATCGGCATCTGGAACGAAGATGGAAGTCTGGATGTCATTTATTGTCACTGGGACGGCTACCCGTCATACAACGGGGCTCTCCTTCTCCATCATTACCAAGCCCCGGAGAAAATTCGGGAATTGATTGCCCTGGGAGATATCAGTTCGCTGGCTGAATCTGTAAAGCCGGCGGAAGGTGAACATACCTTCGAATCACCCCAGGAAGGTGTTGTCGTAGCCTACGGACGAGATCGTCACGAGGATGGCGTTGACACCAAACACTTCGACACACTGGATGAGTACAAGAAGCTCATGCGCTCTGAAGGTGGGTACATCGAATATGTCTATCTGTATCAGGCCTGCGACAGGAAATGGATATGGACACCGGCAACCGACAATATCGGCCTTGTGGAACTGAAGGATTTAACCGAGGAGAACGTAGCAGCATGAGCGAGGAACGAATCAGGAAACAGCTGGTAGACCTGGATTTCCCCAACCTCTGCCGGCTTATTGTCACTGCGGAAGTAAATCCCCGTTGTATTGCCCTGTGCCACGATGGTAAAGAGTATGCCGTCACGATACACGAGAAGCTCTGCAAGCGAGCCAAGGTATATTATCACGGCTCCAAGGCAGTATGCATTGGTGGATCCGTCTTCGCCTGATTCACAGGCTACGCCGAGACAAGGTGGGCGGTGAATACCAGAGGCATGAGCCGACCCTACGCCGACGAGACACCTCTCGGCGGCGCAGGAGGAGGGTAGAATCCCGCTTGCCCGATACAGATAAGGCTCAGCAATTTTTACACCCTGATGATGTATCCTAGTGCTTGGTGCTATACTGTTCCGTTTCCTGTTGTTGGGAAAAGGAATGCCGCCAGTTTTTGAGTCATTTCAGCGCGGCGGTCAATGGCATCCTGCAGGCTCCAGCTCATCACTTTGCCGGCCAGAGCTTGCGCGGTTTTATAGACACTGTCTTCGTAGGCTTGTGGTTTGCTGTTTTTATCATTGCCAATGCTTCTGTTCAGCGAGGATTCCAGCAGCACCAGATTGCCGATTCTGTTGAGCTCCGGCCCCCATTTGTCCCATACCTCATTTGCGTTTTCAGCATCTGTGTAGCATTGAATGTGCTCAATATCGATGCTCTTCCGGAACAGATTATCAAACAGCCCTTCCGACTGAGCGTCGGACTGTTCAATATATTCCCAGAGGCGGCAAAGAAGAAGTTTCCAGACCGGATATCCGGTAACTTGGTACTCACAGGCACTAGCAAATGCTTGTTGCGCATCAAAATGGGGGTAGATGGATTCGCGGCAGGTGGTGTAGAGCTTCGTGATAGCTGTAGCCGGGCCTGCTCCCGACTGTCCCAATTTCAGCAGAATTTTGTGCAATCCGCTCCATACACCTGACACCTGTTTGGCCCATAACAAGCTCGGTGGTGTCAGAATTCTGAGCAGGTCGCACACAAAATCCTTCAAATCACCATCCTCGAGCAGCAAGCCGTTATGATGGGCAACAACGGCCATTTTCCAGCTCTGTCCATACCTTGTCCCAGCCAACAGGTGGGTGAGAATCCGGAAATCTGCATCCTGCTCATATTTGCTTATATAGTGCTTATAACTCTCGTAAAGCCCAGCGAGGGTTTCCGGGCTCAGCATTTCCTGCAGCAGTTCCAGCATGAGCGGATTGGACGCCTTAAAGCCATCCCAGTGTTTGGTGCCCAGCAGAGTATCAAAGAGCCGTTCAAAGAAGGTATCCGCCGACATGCGGAGCTGCTCTGTACTGAACTCACAGCGCGCTACAATCAAGTACTGATAAATGGAGAGCAACTCCCCCATAGAATGTTGTCGTCTGTCGGGATGGCTCCTGTTGTGTTCCTCCACTTGTTCATAAATGGATGATAGTTCATTGAACACATACTCGTCATCACCGCACACATCTTTTCTGAACTCGTAGAACCTGATTTTGAAAAGGTCGGTCATGCCCAAATCCAACCCGGTTGTGTTGATGGTATTGAAAATACGGAGGGTTTTGGAAAGCCCGGCGTGGGTTTCTACCACAACAAACTGAAGCTTTGTTTCGAGATATTCCAGAAACTCTCGGTAGCGGGTGGCACGGGCTGCTTCTTCTGTCAGGATGAGTTCCTCCAGCAAATGCTGAATAATGGAGGCGTTGCGGATGTATGGGTTTCTGCCTTGCTCCGGCTGCATGACTTTATCTTGCCGGAACTTACGGAACTCCTCGAGGTCGCTCTGTGCCGCGCCTCGGTTCACCCGGGAAATGAACTGCTCCGGGCGTATTCGGCGTTCACCATTCAATTCATCCTCCAGTAGGCTCAGGGTAATGAGGAAGGTGCTGAATCTTTGTTGCCCATCAATGACATCATATGCCCACTCTGCATGTGCTTGCTTTCTATCCGTAAGCCGTATGGGGGCAGAGAGCTGTATGGTGCCCATGAACAGAGTTTCCTGTTTTTCAAAACCGCTGCGCAGTTCCTCAAACAAGCGCCGCAGCTCGCTTTCTCCCCAAGAATACGGGCGCTGGTATATCGGTATTCTGTACCGTACGTTATCTGTGAAAATAGCTTGCTCAGGGGCAGCACCACACAGGCAGACAGTCCGGCATTGCAACGTGAAATCATTTTGCGCGTCGGTATGGTAATGGTTGTTCCAGTACGCAATGACCTGTTCGGCATTGCCATGACGGCAAAAACGCTTCCGACCGTCATTTCCCCACAGGGATTGCTTCATTTCATCCGGCTTGAGGTGAATATACTGCACCTTGCATATTTGAATATCCTCTTGGTCAAGCCGCGCAAATTCCACATCGCAAAAACGAATGTCTTTCTGCGCGTGGTAATTATCGAACGGAGTGATAACCCTGCCAATGGCAACCGGTATGGCGCCATTAGTTACAAGCAGATAATCCCCCGGCTGGACATCCTGCCAGTTTCCCATCCGGCTCGAGTCGTGAGCGCCCCCGAAAAAAGCACAGTCATAGTTCAGGAACATATCCAGAACCCGTATACCGGAACTGCCCCACCTCGACCCTATTTTCCAGACTCGGTTATCACCATTTGCCATGCTCTCATTCTAGCACCAGTTAATTGCTGAGGCAAGCCAAAGCGCAAGGATGAGGACATTTAGCAAGCCGTAGGAGAAAGCTGACACCCCCAAAGTAGCATACTGACCGAACGGCTCCAGCCCCCCTCAAAGGTCGGCTAGGAAAAGGATGATAAGCTCGCTATCAGGCCTGGGCTTCCGCAGCATGGGCGCACCATGAAAACGGCGTATCCGGTGGGATACGCCGTTTCTGCTGCGTGAAATTGTTGTGGGGAGTCTCAGCGGCGACGTCTGACAGCCAGGCCGAGCAAGGCGGCAATTCCCAGCATGGCGGTTGCCGGCTCGGGAACAGCGGGCGGCGCGCTACGGAGCCCGGAAACCACAGAGAAGGTTGCCCCCATGTTTTCATCAAATGCCACGCTGCCGGTTCCCCCGTTTTTCTCCGAGTATGTGCAGATAACATCTTTGCGGAACAGCTCGGGCTCGTTATTGATATCGTCTGAATTGGTGAGCCATACGCCGGTAAGTTCGTAGCCATTGGAGGTTATCTCATATTCTGCCCCCCAGAGGGTATAGGCATGAGCCACCCCGGAGTTCTCAACAGACAGCGTCAGGGCATAACCACTGCTCAGAGCATCAACCACGGCCTCACTGTAGGCGTAAGGATTATTGGAGCTCGTGGCAATGGTGATGGGGTACATGTCCGTATCATACACATCGCTGAGGAATCCACCATTGGCGTATGCCGTGTATTCTGTCGGCATGCCCTTGTCGATGCCGGCCCAGCCGCTGCCTTCGGGGGCGGACCAATTACCATTTACCCACCATTCGTAGGCGTAGTACGCCTTTCCGCCTCCGTTGGTGTAAATCGCGCGGAACAAATCAAATATCTCCGCGTTCTGGGGAACGGAGGAAGAAACGCTGGAAAGGTTGAGATTCTGCCACCAAGAGATAACATTACTGGCAGACGCTGCCCAGCACATGGCGGTATCCGCCATGATTCCGTCATTGCTGCCTGACTTGTGGTAATCATACCATCCCCCGTCCTGAGAAACCCCGGGGGCCCAAACTTCGGCAGCCGGTGCAGTAAGAGCGCCGGCAAGAAGTGCTACTGTAGAGAAAAAGATTCGTTTCATCGGCTTATTCTCTCAGTATATCAACTATGCCCCAGAAAGCAAGGAAATAAAACGAACCGCCAAACGGTGCGAGCCCAAGACATGAGTAACAAATAAGTACCATCACATAGGAAACACAA
>CALABM010000169.1 GCA_937885815.1 uncultured Verrucomicrobiales bacterium
CTATTTAGTATAAATATGCAAGGTTTTTATTACTTTTTCTTTTGTGACTGTGAATAAAAATCGGATGACTTTTTCCGTTATAAGAAAGTCGTCACAAAAGACTCATTTTCAACACTTGCAAGGCAAGCAATGTGATTTGACTGATAGACACCGATTTTTTGCCATTTAAGCCACGGATATTCAGCTAATTGCATGTAATGTGACTGTAAACGCACGAGTCTAAGCGAGTCCTTTGGACTGTAAAACAGGGGTCAAAATAGATGCAAAATCAGCCCGGGAAGTCCGGTTTGCGTTATGAGTTGCGATTTTATAACCCGCTGAAATCAAGGCACAAAAAAGGAGCGGTCGTTACCATTTTTATTCGGTTACGACCGCTCCCATAATAGCCCCGGCGGGGCTCGAACCCGCGACCAAGCGATTATGAGTCGCCTGCTCTGACCGCTGAGCTACAGGGCCGTAGCGAGTGTAGCAAGAGGCGGGTGAGATGTCAAGTATTTTTTGAGCCGTATAAGGGAGGCTGACAGAAAATGTGAGCAGTGGGGATAAAATATTATCTACGGCGCTTGAGGAAGCGCTTGGAGAAGGCCTCGAGCTCGGGCACACGGAAGAGGAAGGAGGCGGCGAGGTAGATGCCGCCGGCGATGGAGCCTGCGATAGCAAGGGCGCCAAAGCGGGCGAAGAATCCCCAGTGGAGGAAGTCCGTGAAGAAGAGGCCGCGAATCTGCCAGCAGATGACGCCCAGCACCGTGCCGGCAGCGAGGATGCGCAGGAGGCCGGGGATGAGGGTGCGTGTGGCCATGGTGCCGAGGAGGTGGCGGAGGTAGAAGAAGTAGAAGAGGAAGTTCAGCGTGGTAACGGCTGAGGTGGTGAGCGCGAGCCAGGAAACCTCCGTGAAGTGGAAGACGTGCACGAAGCTGTAGTTAAGCGCCACAGAGATGGCCGCGGAGAAGAGGGCGAGGCCTGCAGGGGCCCAGGGGCGTTCCAAGGCGAGGAAGACGGGCTGGAGCACTTTCATGCCGGCATAGCCGAGGAGGCCGAGGCAGTAGGCGCTGAGCACTTGGCCGGTGAGGGCGGAGGCGTGGGCGTCAAACCTGCCGCGCTGGAAGAAGATGCTGACGATTTCCTCACCCCAGATGCCCAGCAACACGGCGGAGGGCACGGCGAAGAAGGCCACGAAGCGCATGGCCTGAGCAAGGTGCATCGCGATGTTTGCACCGCCCTGCCCGCCTTCTTCCACAGTCATGCGGGAGACAGAGGGCAGCACGACCATGCCGACGGCCACACCAAAGAGCGCCACGGGGAGCTGCCAAAGGTGGAAGGCGCCGGAGAGCGCGGTGACGGAGCCACCGGGCAGGTAAAGGGCGAAGGAGGTGTTAATGAAAATGTTCGTCTGGGTAATTCCGGCGGCGATGACGCCGGGAATCATGAGCATCCACACGCGGCGGGCGGTGGGATCCGTAAAGAGGAGCTTACCGGCCTGAAGACGCAGGCCAAGGCTCCAGCGGGGGCGGTAGCCCTTGCGGCGCAGGGCGGGCAGCTGTACCAGCACCTGAGCGGCACCACCAAGCACCACGGCGATAGCAAAGCCATACAGCGCATTCGGGCCGAAGGCCGGGTCTATCATCCAGCCAATGAGGCAGCCGAAGCCCACAGTGGTGAGATTGAACGCGGCACTGGCAAGATTCGGCAGGCCGAAGATACCGAAGACATTCAGCGCGCCCATGCTGAGCGCGGAAAGCGAGGCCAGCAAAATGAAGGGCCACATAATGCGGCACAGGCTTGCGGCAAGGCCCATGAAATCCTGCTGCTCCACGCGAACGGCTCCCGGCGTGGGCTGAGCGGAAAGTTTCAGGGTACTGCCGGGCTGATATTTCTCCAGCGAGCTCAGGCGCACCACCGCCTCAGCGGGGCAATCAGCCAGCGGGGCGGGCAGCTCAAAGGTAGCAACGGCGCGGCCATCGGCATCACGCGTGGTGCCGGTATACGTAGCCTCCGCCACGGTAAGAGCAGCAGCGGCGGAATCTGCACACTGAATCTTCAGCGTGGCACGCTCAGGATAAAGCTGCTGCATGAGGAAGCCGGAGAGCAGCACACCCGCGGCCACAATACATACCATGAGTGAGATGAGCTGAGCCACCACTTGGTTGGCAAGTTTCCAAGCCGCGTCCGGCCCGTCCTGCTTCTCCACCTTGCTCATCACGCTGGTGAAGCTCTGAGAAAGCGCGCCCTCCGCGAACATATCGCGCAGCATATTCGGCACGCGGAAAGCTGTCAGGAAGGCATCCAGAGCGCCGGTGGCACCGAACAGGCCGGTGTACACCACCTCACGGAGCAGACCGGTAAAGCGGCAGCAGAAAATAGCAGCCGTGGCAATAAGGCTTTTTTTATGCAGAGAGGACATGTGCAGTAAGCGGGGATGGGCGAAAATCAGCGGACTTTCTCCGGCACATTCTCGCGAATCTTGCGGATAACCTGGCGGGCAAGGCGGCTCTCACCGGCTATGGCGTATGTACGGGCAAACTCGCGCACGGCGGTGCGGTACAGCTGAGCATCCGCGGCATCCAAGCGAGTGCGTTCCTCCTCGCTCATGGACTCAATGGCACGCACCACATCGCGCAGGTGAATGATGGCGTCCCAGTCATTGCGGGCGGTCTTGCGCTCAATGAGGGCCAGCTCCATACGCGCACGCAGCAGCTTTCCGTCCGTGAGGTCCGGGTGAGCAGCCTCCGTGAGAGTCACGCTCTCGGTGACCCACTTGATGGCGTTCGTGTAATCCTTCTGCTCCACGTAATAGGAAGCGATGGCCTGAGCGATTTCAGCCTTGGAGATGGGGCTATTCCGGGTGAGCTCCTCGCTGGCGAGCATCATATCCCAGCAGCGGGAAAGCAGCTCGATTTTCTCGGCACCTTCCGTGTGAGCTGCGAGGAAATTCAGGCAGCGGAACACCTCGGCGGTGTCGCGCTCATTCTCCAGCAGGTAGCGGCAGTCAGCCATGGCCTCAGCCACAGCACCGCGGGCCTCATTCGCTCGGGAGCGCAGGCGGCTGTGGCGCAGCTGCAGCTCAGGCGTCATCTCCCCATAGCCCTCAGCGAAAGCACCGGCAAGGGTGAGGGCCTGAGAGCAGCCGTGATAATCCCCCATGCGGTAGCGCAGCTCACCAAGCATGGTGTAGCACTGAGGAAGCTTATGCTCGCGGTCCGGGAACTCCAGCATGGCATCACGGCAGCGCAGGAGCTTCGCCTCCACCTCACGGAGGGCAGTGGTGGAAAGATTCGGGTTATCACGCAGCGTGTTGGACACCTCTTCCAGCATGAGCTTGGCCGTGGCAGGGCATGAGGGCCAGCCGGCGGACTGGAGAATGTTACGCACCATCTGGAGGGCATGCTCGCGCACGCCGCCCACATCTGCACGCATCATCTGGATATCCGCAGCCTCAGCAGCGAGGGCGGGATCTGCCGCAAGGCGAGCCAGCACCGTGGACATCTCCAAGCGGGAGATAACACGCACGGCTTCATCATTCTTGTGCATGCGGATGTAAGTCTCCGCAGAGCGGCGGATGGAGCGCAGCAAGAGGGCAGTGGCGGTGGGCATGTTAATGGCCTGCTCCTGCAGCTGGCGGTCCAAGCGCAGTTGCAAATCATAATCCTCATGAGCAAGGGCGGCGGCAGCGAGGCGGTCCAGCCCCTCCACGGGAGCAAGTGCCTCCACCTCCGGGAGAATGCGCACAGCTTCATCCCACTGCCCCTTATCAATGAGGCGCATCATGAGGAACCAGCGGAACTGGCGGCGCGTATCAGCATTCCGCACCCAGCCCAAGCGAGCATTGGCATCCTCAGCCAGCTCCAGCAGGCGAGATTTATCACCGGAGAGATCCGCCAACAGACGCTCCAGATTATCATTCGCCTCAGAATTATCATGCACCACAACTGTCGTGCCTTTGAAGAAACGGATAATGTCCTCTCCCTTGGCGAAAAGCCCCCAAATGCCGAGGGCTGCGGCAGTGAGACCTACAGCCACCAGCGGCAATACATGGCTGTTGGCTTTTCTGCGGGGTCTGTAGCGACGATACATGGTGACGGGTAATGGGGGTGTAGGGATTATTGCCCGGACTCAGCCTCAGCATCGTCATCAGCGTCCACCTCCTCAGCGAGGGTGGCACCATAACGGAGGCAATGGTTCACCTGCTCCTCCACCTCAGCAGCGCGAGCACTGCCACGCTCCACGAGGGGACGGAGGGCATTCCAAGCCTGAATGGCGGCATTCCAGTCTTTCATCTGGGAAAGAGCATAAGCGCGTGCCATCATGGCGTTGAAGCGGTCCGAGTCTTCGCCGGGAGTATCCGGCAGGAAGTCTATGGCTTTTCCGTAATTATCCGCAGCCTCGCGGATATTGCCGGCTAAATCATGAGCCTGAGCCAACAGCACATACACACGGCCCTGCGCCGGGCGATCACCGGCAAAGTGCTCAGCGCGAAGGGCTGCAGCCTCATTCAAATACTTCAGTGCATCCTCAGCGCGGCCAAGGGTCAGGCAGCAGCGCCCAGCACCCTCCAGCGGGAGCGCGCGGTGCTCAGCGGGCACGCCTTCCTGCATGAGAGCCTTATTGAAATCAGCCAGCGCCACTTCGTAGGATTCCTTTGTGAAACTAATCCAGCCGCGCTGGTCATAAAGGAAGAGCCAGTAGGGTCTGTTTTCAGGACCGCGACCCATGGCAGCCCCCTCAGCGCGGTACAGAAGCGCAAGAGCATTATCAGGATTGCCGGACTCCAGCTCGATTCGAGCCAAGTCCCTCAGGGCAGCGGGAAGATAGGCGGTATCCCCCGGGTGTTCTCCCAGACGGCTAATACCATCACGCAGCAGAATAGCGGCGCGTTCGGTATCCCCCTGCTCCAGCAACGCGGAGCCCATGCTCACAGCTGCACCGGCAAGGGCGGGAGAATGGCTCAAGTCCGCACCTTCCAAGGCGCGGCCAAAGCAGCTGATGGCCTCCTCGCTGTTGCCATGAGCGCGGTGAATGCGGCCCATGTGAGCCAACAGCCCGGCCAGCAAAGGCTTGCCGGCATCCCCCAGAGCGGTGATATCATCCTCCAGCTCGCCGAGGGCTTTCAGTTGCTCCGTGGGATTATCCGTGGGAGCCGCGATAAGACCCACCATTTCGGAGAGCACTGCTGCCTGTTCGCGCACCTGCTGCAGAGCGGCATAAGCACGGGAAGCGAAGCGGTAGTAATGCAGGGCAAGGGGCTGATTTCCCGCCTCAGCCATGGCTCGAGCCACGATGAGAGCGCGGTGAGCCCAAAGCTCATCCGCCTCAGCGGAAGCGAAAAGCCCCTCCAGCGTATCCTCAGCAGCGGAAGCCTTGCGGCGGTTCAGCAGGGCGAAGGCCAGCACCCACTCAGCCTCACGGCGAACGGCGGGGTCCTTAATCCAAGCCAGCTCCTCATCTCGCCGACTTACGGCGGCCAGCAGGGTGGCCTCATCAGCTGTGGCCACCCGCATGAAGTGTGTGAGATTCTCCACGGCAGCATCATTCACAGCCTTACTCACCACACCGGAGGTGACACCCTCGTTAAAGCCGTGGCTACGGCCGAGGGCATACGTGGCGTATTCGATTCCAAGCAAAGCAACGAGGGCCAGACCGACAGCGGTATACTTCACTATCGGCTTAAATTCCAGATCCTCTTCGTTTAGCTCTTCCTCGGGCTGTCTTGCTGGGGGGTCAGACTGCATGAACTGCTGCGTTCAGGGAGAAAAAACTCAGGCGATGGGCTCGTCCTGATGGAAAGCGGCATGTACCACGCGGGCAGCCTGCTCAATGTCACCTGCCTCCACCGTGGTGGTGATACGAATCTCAGAGGTGGCAATCATGCCGGTCTGGATGCCGGCGTCTGCCAGAGACTGGAACACCTTGGCGGCCACACCGGAGTGAGAGCGCATACCCACACCCACCACGGAGAGCTTGGCAAGGCCGGCCTCCGTCTCCAGACGAGCGGTCTCGCCCAGCAGGGGAAGCACAGGCTTCAGGGCAGCCTGTGCTGCGCCCAAATCACTCATGTTCATGGTGAAGGACTGGCGGGCCTGACCGTCATGAGCGGTATTAGCCACAATCATATCCACATTGATATCAGCCTTAGCAAGAGCTGAAAGAATGAGGGCGGTATAAGCCACAGGGGCGGTGATGCCAGACACCGTCACGCGGGCCTGATTACGTTCGATTGAGACGCCACGTACGACGAGGCTCTCCATAGCTGAGTTTTCTTCTTGCACGATGGTACCGGGGTTATTGTTCATGGAATTGCGGACTTCAAACACCACGCCGAACTTCTTGGCGAACTCGACGGAGCGGGCCTGCATCACTTTAGAGCCGCTGGAGGCCATCTCCAGCATCTCTTCGTAGGAAAGGACAGGAATCTTGCGCGCATCTTTCACCACGCGCGGGTCACAGGTGTACACGCCGTCCACGTCTGTGTAAATCTGGCAGAGGTCAGCCTTCACAGCGGCGGCCATGGCGATGGCGGAGAGGTCCGAGCCACCGCGGCCAAGGGTGTAGATGGTGCCATCTTTATCCACGCCTTGGAAACCGGCGCAGACAACGATGCAGCCCTCATCCAGAGCGGCGAGCACCTGAGCGGGGTCAATGTTATCGATTCGGCCACGAGTATGCGTACCATAGGTGCAGATACCGGCCTGAGCGCCGGTGAAGCTGCGGGCCTTGTACCCCATATCCGTGATAGCCATGCAGAGCAGAGCGATGGACTGCTGCTCGCCGGTGGCAAGGAGCATATCAAGCTCGCGCTCGGGGGGATTATCCATCACCTCATGAGCCAGGCCGATGAGCTTATCCGTCACGCCGCTCATAGCGGAGATAACGGCCATCACCTTATTGCCGGCTTGCTGAGTTTCGATGAGCCTGCGAGCCACATTGCGGATGCGGTCGATGGTGCCCACGGAGGAGCCACCGTATTTCTGTACGATCAGTGCCATATTGTTAATTAATCGTTAAAGGTTTCGATACGGAATACGACCGGCAGTCGGTCAATGATGTGATTCTCGCGCAGTTCACGCAGCACGTACTTGAGGCGCTGCCACTTGCAAGCATGCACCATGAAGATAAGGTTATTGTGCTGCACGCCTTCATCATCTATATAGCCAAAATTCGAGCTGGTAGCGGAGATGCTTACATCATACTTAGCGAACATGGTAGCGATGGAAGCAATCATGCCGGGGCGGTCATGAATGACGAAGCGCACATAGTACGGCGTTACCGTCTCCTTCATGGGTAGCACGGCAAGCTCCTTAGTGTAAGGCTGGAAGCCGGTATGGTAGCCATTCAGGCGGCACTCGCGCATGGCCAGCACGATATCACCGATGACGGCGCTGGAAGTGGGGTTCTTACCGGCACCGCGACCGTAGAAAATCGTCTCACCCACGATATCACCCTTCACGGCAATAGCGTTGAACACGCCATTCACGCTAGCAAGCAGGTGATTTTGCGGCACAAAGCTGGGCTGCACGCGCAGCTCCAGACGGTCACTTTCCTTATGGTGCTTGATAACCACCAACAGCTTGATGGTGTAACCTAAGCGCTCAGCAAAGGAAATATCCACGCTCTCCACCTTCTCAATGCCGTGCACATGAATCTTATCCGGTGAGAGGGGGGTGCCGTAGGCAAGCATGGCGAGGATGAGGGCCTTGTGGGCGGCATCCCAGCCGTTGATGTCAAAAGAGGGGTCAGCCTCGGCAAAGCCGAGCTTCTGCGCATTAGCGAGGGCCTCCTGCAGGGAAAGCCCCTGCTCCTTCATGCTGGTAAGGATGTAATTACTCGTACCGTTGATAATACCGGCAATACTCTGCACCTTATTGCAAATGAGGGAGTTCTGCAAGCTCTGAATAATCGGGATACCACCACCGCAGGAGGCCTCAAAATACAGCGGCACCCCCATGCTGGAAGAAAGCTTGAACAGCTCGCTGCCGTATTCCGCCAGCAAAGCCTTATTACCTGTTACCACCGGTTTGCCGGCATGAAGTGCGGCCTTCACCAGCTCATAAGCCACCTTTGTGCCGCCAATCAGCTCGATGATAATGTCAATCTCTTCCTGTTCAATAATTTTCAATGCATCTGCACCGTTGTGGGCAGTCTTGACTTCATACCATTGAGAAAGTTCCTTTTCCAATCTGGCAATCAGCTGAAGGTTGTCATCTGCAACCACGATTTTCAGTTTTTCAGCATCCGTTCTGTCTGTCTGATCAGTCGGGTCAGATTGAGTGGTGCTGAGGCCTATATCATACACATCTGCACCGGCATCTGTGATACCCTTGAGAAGATAGTCATGAATCTCAGGTGATGAGACTCTTGCATCCCTTCCTACCAGAACCTTGTCTGCTGACAGAAGTTCAGGAAGGAAATAACCTACCTTATAGGCAGTCTCCTTATCGAAATCCACATTGTAGATTCCCCTGATGTCATATGCGTGAAATGCTCCCATTATCTTTTTGATTTGTATCGTGTCTGTACCGAGCCTTTTGAGATGGCCTGAAGCTTGCGCATGATCATCTTGCGGCGGATCGGCGACACATTATCAACAAAAAGATTGCCGTCGAGGTGCGAGAGCTCGTGCTGGACCATTCGGCAGCCGAAGCGGTCGAACTCCTCAACCACCTTCTCGAAGTTCTCGTTGTAGTACTCGACCTTGATCTTAGACGGTCTTGTAACCTCGGCGTAGATGCCCGGAACGCTGAGACAGCCCTCGGAAATCTCGCAGGTCTCCTCGCTTTCCTCGAGCACGACCGGATTGATCATGACGCGGAAGAAATCATGGAGATATTCGTATGACTCGGTAAGATCGCGGCCATCCACGATCACAAGGTTCTTGTTGACACCCACCTGAGGAGCAGCGAGGCCGCAGCCGTCAGCCACCTTGAGGGTTTCCTTCATATCTTCGATAAGCTTGAGGGTAGCCTCCTTATCGTTGAGATCCACATCGACATTCTCGCGTCTGAGGACCTCTGATCCGTATAAATATATTGGTAAAATCATAGTCTTATTTTTTTCTGTCCATATAACTCTGCAGGATGATGGCTGCGCTGATCTTATCCACAGACTCCTTCTTCATGCGGTCCTGCTTCTTCATTCCGCCGTCGATCATTGCCCTGTGTGCAAGCACAGATGTAAAGCGCTCATCCTCAAGGGTTACCGGAATATCCGGAAAGGCCTTTGCGAGATGTTTGAGAAAGATATCTATATCCTTTGCCGCCTCTGAAGGCCTTCCGTTCATGTTGATAGGATATCCCACCACAAAACGTACGACGTTCTCTTTTTCAATATAAGTTTTGAGATATTCTATTATCTTTGCAGAATGTACCGTTTCGAGGGCAGACGCGAAAATGCCAAGCGGATCGCTTACCGCGACACCCACTCTTTTTCGTCCGTAATCTATACCTATAATTCTGTCCATAGAGTGCAAAGTTAGTAAAAAAGCAGATATGAGCAAAAGCAGCAAAGAACACAGGGCCGGCAAATTTCGTCTGGCTTTGGTCGACAATCAGTCGCACAAACAGCTCTTCACAGTACAATTCACGAAGACCACCCTCTTCGTGGCTATTGTCACAATCCTAGTAACTCTCTGCACACTCATTTTTTCTCTGATAGCCTTCACTCCAGTCAAGACATTCATACCGGGATATCCGGATGCAAGATCCAAGAGAGAGGCGATCCAGAATGCCATCAAGATAGATGTCCACAACATGGGTGCCCACCGCTTCCACGGCGATCTGGATGGTGCCCGGGCTGCCTTTGAAGAGTCCCTTGCCCTGGCAGAAAGCCCCTGGGTCCTGCGGAATCTGGCCA
>CALABM010000170.1 GCA_937885815.1 uncultured Verrucomicrobiales bacterium
CAAAGTGTAAATCACTCGTAAAATAAATCATATTCTTCCTCCTTTTTATTTTTGGCTCTGTCACATCACTTGGTTGATTTTTGACGGAAAAATACTGTGAAATACTGCTTGAAGAATATAAAAATCACATAAATATTCTGGTAACAGAGTTATAAATAAATTTAAAAGGAGAAAACGTGATTAAAATGAAAGAATTAATTAAAGAACCACACGGAATAATATTAGTTACTGGTGCAACAGGTGCTTTAGGTAAAGTTTTAGCAAAAGCATATGGCTATGCAGGCGCAAAGGTTGTTATGACCGGACGTAGCGCTGCTAAATTAGCAGAACTTGAAGCAGAATTTAAAGCAGAAGGTGAAATTTACAAAGCAGCCGTTCCACAGGGGCTTACCTTCCGTTTTCACTTCCGGTCTTTTCCGCTTCCGTTTCACTTTCTTTCGTCCGCTTCCCTTCCGCTTCCAGCTACTCAGCCTTCTGTTCTTCCTTTCCTTCTCTTCCCGGTTCCGCCTTACAGCTGCTTTCCCGGTGCCCGTCTCCGCTCTCGCTTCCTCGGTTTCCCCTTTCTCTCCGGCCTGATTTCTCATGCCTTCCTTCCAGGTTCCTGTACTCGGCTTCGCTGTTCGTTTCCTTTCGCCCTTCCCTGATTCGCTCCCGCAGCTGTTCCTCAGGTGCTTACCTTATGCTCTCGCTTTCGGTCTTTCCCCTTCCGATCCGCTTTCTTTCGTCCGCTTCTCTTCCGGTTCCGGCTACTCAGCCTCTGTTTCTTCCTTTCCTCTTTCTTCCCGTCTCCGCCTCACAGTGGCTTCCTCGGTGCGCCCTCTCCGCTTTCGCTTCCTTGGCTTTCCCCGTTCCTTCCGACCTGGTTTCCCGTGTCTTCTCTCCCGGTTCTTCGTACTCGGCTTCCTGTTTGTTTCCTTTCGCCCTTCCCTGATTCGCTCCCACAGCTGTTCCTCAGGTGCTTACCTTGTGCTTTCGCTTTCGGTCTTTCTGCTTTCCTTCCGCTTTCTTTCGTCCGCTTCTGTTCCGCTTCCGGCTACTCAGCTCTCTGTTTCTTCCGTTCCCTTCTTCCTGGCCTTGCCTCTCAGTGGCTCTTCCAGTGCTTCGGTTCTTCCTTTCGGCTTCCCCGTTTTCCGCCTTATCTTCCGCCTGGTTTCCCATGCTTCTTTTCCGGTTTCCGGTACTTGGCTTTCTGTTCGTTTCCTTTCATCCTTCCCGGCTTCGCTCCCACAGCTGTTCCACCGGTGCTTCCCTTCTTTTCCGCTTCCTCTCGTCCGCTTCTTTCCGGGCTTTTCTGCTTGCTTTCCGCTTTCTTTCGTCCGCTTCTGCTCGCTTCTGACTACTCAGCCTTCTGCGCTTTCTTTTCCCTTCTTCCCGTTTTCCCCTGGCAGCGGTTCCTTCGGTGCTTCTTTCCTCTTCCGTCCGGCCTGTTTCCATGCCTTCCTTCCGATTCCGGTACTCAGCTTCCTGCATTTCCTTTCTCCGCTCGCTGTCTCGCCTCACAGTGGCTACCTCAGCGCCTCGGCCTTCTCCCTTTCGGTTCCCGGCCTCTTCCCCTTGGCTTTCGCTTTAGGTTCTGGTTACTCAGCTTTTAACATCTCCTCTTCAGAGACATCAGCTCGCGTTTCACTTTCGTTCTGC
>CALABM010000171.1 GCA_937885815.1 uncultured Verrucomicrobiales bacterium
TCTACCCGCCCCCTGCGGCCCTAGCGGGCTTCCCGGGCAGAGGTGTCTGCCCGGCGCAGGGGCTGGTCGCTCGCTTACTCGCGCCCAGCCCTCTCCAACCTCCGGATTGTCGAGGGGTGACGAATCCGAGCCACCGTAAAACTAAAAAGGCCAGCACCTCTGCGAGGCACTGGCCTTTTTAGTTAGGGTCGTCAATGGGAGTCGAAAATTTTCTTGCGTTGTAAGATATTTATAAATAGTACATTATGAAAACAAGGTTGCAAATGAAAGACAAAATTCAGCTTTTTGTTTTGGTGATTTGGTCGGTAAATGACGAAATATAGATGCCTTACTCAATGGTGCTGAAATTGAAGCTGTCCTGTGACCAAAAGTCGAAGGGAACATATCACACCTTACATCAAAGCCCGGAAGATGGCCTTAAGATAGGGTAGAACGGTATAAATCATAATCATAATCTTAAAATCTGCAAAACCACGCTACAAAATCGCTAAAAAATGGCATGACAATCGAACCGTAAACTGCTATTAGAAAGGTTCGCTCCTGCGATGGTTGCTTAAATGGGAAGTTCTACAGTCAAAGAAAGGGAGCCTGCTTACCCAAAAATCCCTATGCAAAAATCTCTATTTAGAAAAAATTGACATGAGCCAATTTTGCTGTATAATGACTTGCGTATGAAGCCTCAATTGTTTTTATTTCTTACCTTGTGCATGCCAAACATTGTATGTGCAGATGCTACTGAGAACATCAGTAAACAACGCCCATCAAATACTGAACAATCAAGGGGATACGCTGCTTGCTGAAGGTTATTACCTCGTCTAGTTAATTTTTCACAATAATCAATCTTGTTTCTTTATAACACAAACGTTCATGCATTACTTTACTATAAATGTTCATCTATTGATTATTTTTGCATTCATACTTTCTGGATGTAAGACTGTTGTATCCGAATATTGCTTTTGTCGTTCTAGAGTATCTGATGCTGCTATTCTTAGGATAAATGATAATGCCCATAGAGAAATTTATAGGACAGGAGATAAATATTATGTGCGTGGGTACAGAGGTAGAGTAAGGCAAACAATGAGTGGTATGCCTGTTGAATCAGTCTTAGGATTGGGGAAAGGATACACATTTGAGTGGGTAGCCGATGAAGAAATCATGGAAGAAGGTTTTGTATTACTCGAAAGAAATAAGCATACTCCACAGGTGTTTCAACACCTAACTCGTCATTCAAATGATTTTATTGTTTTTCCAAGTATAGAAAAAGATACACCTGAGTTCGTCACAAGTTTGCCAGCACAGGCTGAGAAAGTCGAATATCCCTTTGATATTACAATACCAAATAATGTATGTCTGATTAATCCCATATATGTAGATAAATATGCATATATTATGTACCCCCTAGGCGTTGTATCGTACATGATTGATTTACCTTTTACTTTTTTGGGATTTGGTTATCAGGCAGAATTGATTGACCAAGTATATTTATGAAGAAGTAATGAAAGAATAGGCGTTGTTTTGTTTAGTTAGCCCTTAAGCCGTAGTTTGGTTATTGCTTGTAAGATGGAGAGAGAGGGTTTCCCCTCCCTCTCTTTTAGTTTGATTGTGTTCAGGATTGAGATTGCTCGATTTTTTCGCCTTCATCATCAATTGTTAATTCCAAATTATCTTCTGGCGTGGTGTATTTATTTTTAAGCAATTTTCCAACAAGTGTGCCCATCTCAGAGCTGTGTAGAATACTGTGAGCATCTGTAGAGAAAGAGTCAGGAAAAGTAACCTGAATATTATGGATTTTTTGGCTTGTTACAGCCCTGGTTACATATAAATAATGGATTCGCCACAATGGTAATTCATCAACTTTTATACCTCTGCCCGAACGCCACATGCCATCTTTAAAATCAGCCCAACGAGTCTGAACTGAGTCGCTTAGCGTGAATATGTTATAAAGTTTATTTTTAATCATACTTAAAGCAGATGACTGTAAATATACATATTCAGAACCTGAACTATAAGCTATATAGAAGTGTGGAGTACCTAAGAGAACAACATTGCTTACCGTATAGTCAGTATTATGTTTGTTACATATGCTTCCTCCTTTATTATTATATAATTCACTTAATGCACTCAGTGTAACATTGCCTCCATGACTATGTGCAACTAGTGTAATCGGTTCGTTTGGCAAACAGCATCGGACTTGACGAATATAATTGGCTAATAGAATGCCTGCATCCATTCTTAAATTGTGATTATTTTTACCACTCCAAGCAAATTCATAATTTACACGACCTCTGCTCGTTTTCCAAACATCTGTCATTTCCTTGTTTAGATTTTTCGCAAACTCCCCGTCTGTTTTCCACCATGTTCCCTCTTTTTTGCTGGATAAAATAGTTCCATGAACAATGATTGTCAATAACCCCAGATAATCACTTTTAAGTATTGCGTTATTTTTGCAATATGAATAAATGTTTTTGTAATCAAAAGAGTTAGGGTAATCTCGTGTTATCCAATTGCAATCATTTTCATTATAATATCTAAAATTATAATATACTAAGGATGTTTCCTGGTCTGAATATTCACTACTCCACTGAATAGGCTGGGTAACTGAACCTGTGGCAGTCACGGAGCCGTAGGGAGTGTAGGTGTAGGAGGTGGAGATAGAGCCAGATGGGGAGTAGAGCTCGCAGATGTTCTTGGTGAGATCCCAACCGTATGTATACCATGTGCCGTTGATACGGATAGACAGCGGGCGAGTGGCTACGGGCTGGGTGGGATCCCAGGTTACCAGCCACATTACCGGGTGGTGGCTGCGGGTGAGGTCGCAGCAGGCAATCTGCAGGTAGCCGCGATAGATATAGCGCTGGTGGAGCGTTACGTTGCCATCGACTGTTACCTTCTTGTACGCGCGGCGGCCTTGGCTGTCATACGCGCACTCAACCACGGTGTTGCTCTCGCTGTTGGTGAAACTCACGGGACGATTTTCTGCGTTGTAGAGGGCTGACCAAATGCCGGTATCGGTCTTGATGAGCGTCTGGTTGCCGTCAACATCGAACTGTGGGATGAATGCAGCGTCTCCGTTCTCGGAGATGGAGGTGTACTGGTTGAGTGCGTTGGCATCGTACACGGTGACATCATTACCCTCAGTCGCTTGCTGGCGGTTGCCGATGTTGTCGTAGGCATACTCGTACTCCTTGCTATTCACCGTAGCTCCAATAAGTTCGGAGCGGTTGTTGTGAGCGAAGGTGTCGTTCACTGTTTGACCGTTGCGAGCGGTATTGCGCGCAGTGGGGCGACCGAGGATGTCGTAGCTGTAGGTTCGATGAGCGATGAGCGTCGTACCACGATGGT
>CALABM010000172.1 GCA_937885815.1 uncultured Verrucomicrobiales bacterium
GCCTGATCAGCTGCCTCCTTATCATTGATACCCGACAGCAGGAACCACATGTCTGAGGTTGTTTTGAGGAACTCCTGCCCCACTCGCTCAGTATCTGCGGGCGTAGCCGTTGCTGCACCGTCCACCACCAGCAGCGCGCCCTCGCTCGCCGGGGAATGTCCTCCCAGCGCCATCGCGGCGATTCCGGCCATGTACATCAGCTTCCTTATACCCATTTTTCCGGATTTGGCAAGACGGAAAATGAGAGGTATAGACTAACGGTGAGTACTCAGGCGAGAGCCCCGTATTCACCACTTCAGGATGGTGGAATCCAGCTCATCCTGACCGTGGATAAGCTCCTCCAATATGGGTAAACCGGTGAACTCCTCAATCAGGCGGCGGTTGGTCAGCGTGGCGGAATCCCAATCATCCGTCAAATGGTTCAGAATGATACCGCAGCAGGTTAATCCCCTGCTCTGCATATCCTGCAAGGTCAGCAGCGTATGATTCACCGCCCCCGGGCGATTGCCCACCACAAGCACCACGGGCAGTTGTAGCTTTGCCGCCACGTCTGCCATAGTCACGCCGGGTGCAATCGGGGTAAGCCAGCCGCCGCAGCCTTCCACAAGAACATGCTCATACTCAGCAGCGGCCTTCCGGTAGGCAGACACCACCTCGTCTGCAGAAATACTCCGCCGCTCCAGCTCCGCAGACATGCAAGGGTCCGCACAGGCGCGGAAATACAGAGGATTGATGATTTCCAACCCATCGGAGGAGCCCATGGCCTCACGCATGGCGCGTGCTTCCGCCCTATCTCCGCAGGCAACGGGCTTAAATCCGGCTGCAGCATACCCACGCCGCCGCAAATCGCGCAGCAGAGCGCACACCACATGCGTTTTTCCGACCTTCGTATCCGTTCCGGCAAAAAAATAACTACTCATCGTCCGTAAGGGAGAGATTTTCTTATTCGGGAATAGAGACGCGGATATCATCAATACTCCATTCCGGATTGCCGCCGCGCACCTGCAGATGGTCCACCGTCAACCATACCACAACGGCGCATACCAGGCAAATGAGCTTGG
>CALABM010000173.1 GCA_937885815.1 uncultured Verrucomicrobiales bacterium
GTTAGGCTTGTGCTGCATGGTGGTATAAAGCGTGTTGCAAATCGTTGCGCATTTATTCACAAGCCCTTGCCGGAGCCTTGCATTCGTAAATCCAAATTCGTAAATCATTTATGTTTTTCCATCCGGGGCTCTGAGCTAGGTACACGGGCTCGGCAAAGCGATAATCAAATTCACTTGTCTCTAGTGTACGTTTTTTTTGTAAAAAAGGCTTATTTTTGCCTTGTCATGACGCGCTGAAAATTATAGAATATCAAAAAGCGGTTAGGAATAGCCGCTCGATGAAAATAAACAGACACATACTATATGAAAAAGACCCTCGTTGCTCTTATGGCACTGGCCGGTGTAGTTACGGCCGCTGATGCCATTACACTCGGCTCCTACTATACTTTTGATGGTGTTAACTATGATGCCGTTGATAACTTCTACGGCCAGACTAAGGATGAGATTTTGGCAAAGTCTACGGGCCTTACCGTTGATAAGATTGCTTTTAATGCCTATTCTATCGACGACCTGAACCCCATGTCTCTGGATACCGGCGCCATGCTGTCCAGCGATAGCACGCTGACCTCCGGCACGGAGCTTGAACTGTCCAGTCTGTCCATGCTGGCTCGTGCGGATGATATGTATCAGGGGCTGGGTTCCACTGTGTCCATTACCATTGATGATGTTACATACACCTCTGATGTGGCTACATTCTCTGATGGTGGTAACGGCCATGGTCTCATTACCTATACCTTTGTCGAGGATCTTCCTACCTTTGAGCTGGGTGACGTGCTGACATTCTCATTCACTCTTGCTGATGGTTATATCGAATACGAGAATATGATTCCGGTCGCCGCTTTTAGGGGCCTTTCTGCTGCTCCCACCGTGTTCAATGGTGGTTGGCAGGCTGCAATGCAGCTGAAGGTTGAGGCTGTAACGAATGTACCCGAGCCCACCACGGCCACGCTTTCTCTGCTGGCCCTGGCCGGCCTTGCTATGCGTCGCCGCCGCAAGTAAGCCCTCTGAGAGGGGTAACTAAGCCTCGCATGGAGTACCCGCCCTAGGTTTTATTCCGATGGGCGGGATTTTTTTGTTGCGTGCTTTAGGAAAGGGAACATAATTTCGCTAACTACTCGCTCTTGGTATGTCCTTGCCCCGGTGCGCAGTCTGCTAAACCTATAGTCATTACGCTTGCCGGTAGCACTGTTTGGCTCGCTTTCTGGCTAGTATTCATTTTTTTGACAAAGATTTAATTTTTTGCTTGCTTAGTCACGAAAAAATAGATAGAATGCCCTAGGGCAGTTAGGCGCAGCTTCTCCGCATTCTAACGCGCGAGGAACAGAGATTCCTGCGCCGGCAGCTCGATAAACATAAAACACTAATACGTAACATGAAGAAAACACTCGTTGCTCTGATGGCACTGGCCGGTGCAGCTATGGCTGAAGTAACACTCGGCTCCTACTACACTGCTGATGGTGTTAACTATGATGCCGTTGATAACTTCTACGGCCAGACTAAGAATGAGATTGTAGCCAAGTCTGGCGTTACCGTTGATAAGCTTGCCTTTGATCGCGGTACTATTGGCAACCTGCTTAATTTGACTCTGAATACTAACGACCTGCTGTCCAGTGATAGTGCGCTGACCACTGGCATGGAACTTGAGCTGACCAGCCTGACCCTGCTGGCTCGTGAGGATGATATGTATCAGGGCGCGGGGTCTACTTTGGCTATTGACATTAATGGTGTTACATACACCTCCGAAGCTGCTGTATACTCTGATCCTGCCGCCGGTCATGCTCTCGTTACCTATACCTTTGCCGGTGCTCAGCCGACCTTTAAGATGGGTGATAGCCTGACTCTCTCATTCGTTCTTGCTGATGGTACCATCGAAAACGTGAATAAGATTCCGGCCGCCGCTCTGAAGGGGCTTTCAGCTGCTCCCACCGTGTTCAATGGTGGTTGGCAGGCTGCAATGCAGCTGAAGGTTGAGGCTGTAACGAATGTACCCGAGCCCACCACTGCTACACTTTCTCTTCTGGCCCTGGCCGGCCTTGCGATGCGTCGTAGACGCAAGTAATCCCCTTGCCGTTACAAGTAAAGCTAAAATGCAAAAGCCGTTGCTTCTAACCGAGCAACGGCTTTTGCATGGGCGCGACATTCCGTGCGACCTTGGTTATCTTATCGTTTACGGATTCGCGTTGCGGATTTCCTGTGTGAGCTTCATGGCACAAAAGTCAGGGCCGCACATGGAGCAGAAGTGGGCTTTTTTGGCCCCTGCATGCGGTAGTGTGAGGTCATGATAAGCGCGAGCCTTTTGCGGGTCCAGCGAAAGGTTGAACTGGTCCTCCCAGCGGAATTCAAAGCGAGCTTTAGCCAGGGCATTATCGCGGAGCTGGGCGCCGGGGTGGCCCTTTGCCAAATCCGCCGCGTGAGCGGCCAGTTTATAGGTAACCACGCCTTCTCGCACGTCTTCGCGGTCCGGAAGCCCGAGGTGTTCCTTACGGGTGACATAACACAGCATGGCGCATCCACGCTGGGCAATGAGGGCCCCGCCTAAGGCGCCGGTTATGTGGTCATAGCCCGGGGCAATATCCGTAGCCAAGGGCCCCAGCGTATAGAAGGGCGCTTCATAGCACCACTCCAGCTGCTTTCTCATGTTCTCCGGAACGAGGTGCAGGGGGACATGGCCGGGGCCTTCATTCATCACCTGTACGCCCTTGGCCCATGCGGCGCGGGTCAGTTCTCCTTGCACCTCCAGCTCTGCCAGCTGTGCAAAATCATTAGCATCCGCTATGCTGCCGGGGCGGAGGCCATCACCAATGGAGATGGCCACATCATAGGTGGCAAGGATATCACATATCTCATCCCAATGGCAGTACAGGAAGTTCTCCTGCTTGTGAATGAGCATCCACTTGGCAATGATGGAGCCGCCGCGTGATACGATACCCGTGGCGCGGCGTGCCGTATGTGCCACGAAGCGCTGTAGCAAGGCCGCATGAATCGTCACGTAGTCCACACCCTGCCGTGCCTGCTCAATGAGGGTATCCCGGAAAATCGGCCAGCTGAGGAACTCCACCTTGCCACCGCATTTTTCCAAACTCTGGTAAATGGGAACCGTGCCGATGGGCACGGGGCTGTTACGCAGAATCCACTCGCGGGTCTTGTGGATATCCTTACCTGTGGAGAGATCCATGACGGTATCCGCTCCCCAGTGGATGGCCCAGCGCAGCTTTTCTACCTCCTGTGCAATACCGGATGTAATGGCTGAGTTCCCGATGTTCGCATTAATTTTGCAGAGGAAATTACGGCCAATGGCCATGGGCTCCACCTCCGGGTGATTGATGTTCGCCGGGATGAGTGCACGGCCAGCAGCGATTTCATCTCGCACGAACTCCGGGGTGAAGTAGGCGGGCATGTGGCCGCCGCGGTGAGACTCAGCGGGGTGCTGATAGTTAATATCTGAGCGCCGCACGAGAGATTCCGGGGAGAAGCCGTCCTGAGCTTCCAGCTCACTGGGGCGGGGCATGCCGGTTCCCAGTTCATCTAAGAACTGCTGGGCTGAATCCGGGCGGGTCTTGGCATTCGGGAACTGATCATACACTGCTTTGTATGCCATCTCACGGCCCAGATTTTCACGGATGGCCACATACTCCATCTCCGGGGTGATGACGCCGCGCAAGGCGTATTCACGCTGCGTGGGCGGGTGCGCCAGATTAGCAGCTTGGAGCTTGCCTTCATTATCCTGCTGCACGTCACCGCGGGCCAGAATCCACTCTTCTCTGAGGCGGGGCAGGCCCTGTTCCTCGTTACCGTGGAAATCATCATCTCCCCAAGGGCCGGAGCAGTCATATATCCGCACCGGGGCGTTCTGCTCTACCGTGCCATCCGGAAACAGGGAGTCCGACAGCGCTACCTCGCGCATGCCCACTTGAATGTGCGGATGTATGCGCCCCGGTACATAAATACGGCGGGAGCCCGGATACCTCAACTCGTTCGCCTCCATAATCAACTACCGGAAATAGCTTGGCCCATCAGTTCTGCTGCCTTTTTGCCGCTCATGAGCATACCGCCGAATATCGGCCCCATGCGGAAGCTGCCGCTCACGCCGTTAGCTGCCATGCCGGAAACGAAAAGGCCGGGGTATATCTCCTTGGTGTTATCAATGGTGGAGCGCTCGCCCTCAGCGGCGTCCATGCTCATTTCACCCACCACTCCGCCGGTGGGCGTGTTCAGGCGCACGCCGTTCTTGCGAGCGACGGTCTTGGCAATCTCGCAATCATGGCCTGTGCCGTCCAGCACGGTCTTGGAGATAATGGTCAGCGGGTCCACATGGAGCCCTTCGCGCAGAACCGGTGTCCAGTTGACCACCACGCCGCCCACTCGGCCTTGCTTGTACACAACGTCCTCCACCGAATAGCAGTTGAAGACGGTGGCGCCGGCCTGTGTGGCCTTGTAAAGCAGGCCAGCCGTGGCATGCACGGAATCAATAATGTAGGTGCCATCACGGTACGGCTTGTAGCTCAGCTCC
>CALABM010000174.1 GCA_937885815.1 uncultured Verrucomicrobiales bacterium
CATCGCGGGTGTATTCCGTGATGGTCTCGGGAGTGATGCAGGTCTCGCCATCATACACCTCCTCGCGGGAAATTTCCGTGAGCTGGCGGGCAGAGTCGTAAGCATAGGTGGTAGTGATGCCGTCTTCATCCGTCTCGCTGAGTCGACCGCAGCACATCCATGTGGTGGTGCTGAATCGCCCGTTGCCTCGCGTGGTCTTTACCACACGTTGCTGCTCGTCGTACTCGTAAGCCGTGGTATTAAGGAGCAGCCACTGCGTGCCGTCCCAGATGCTCTCCTGCTCAAAGGTGGTGGTATCATCCGCTGCGATAAAGCTCTCGCTCTTGCGGCTCTGAGCTGCCACCAACTCACCGTTGGCCTTGGTGACGGTAGTGTGCTTGTGGATAGCGTCGTGCTCGGTTGTTGCCTCGTACTCGTGCCATGTCTGCACGCCGTCAATGCTTTGAGAGGACTTGGGCTTACCTGCTGCGTAGGCGTATGCGGGCTCTGCGCCGAATGTTTCCTCAATGCTCACCTGCTGCTGCGAGCAGCCGCCTGCTGTCACCGTAGTGGTCACTCGCTCCAATTCGGCAGTTTCCTCGTAGCTGTAGGTCGTGTTGCGGAACAGCACCTCCGTACCTGCTGCATTCACATGATACTCAGCCACCGAAGCGGGGCGGATATCATAGAATCGGCTGTCGGCATAGGTTGTGCGCGTTACTTTGGCGAGGTCCTCGCCCCATGGAGATTTCTCCATCGTCACGCGACCGAGGGAGTCGTACTCATACTCTGCATAGCTGCCGTCAGAGTGCTCAACTTTGGCCAGTTTTTTGTCTGTATTGTAACGGTAAGAGGTCGTGCGAGTGGTAGCGGAGCCAAAGCCCTCCGTCTCGGAATAAAGTTGCCAACCGGCAGTGGAATAATTATATACCGATTGTGTGCAGGATGCCACATTGTCGGGCGTAGCGGCATAGTAAACCGACTCCGTACGAACCATCAGGCCACTTGCCGGGTACGTCGTTTCATAGCGGTGTACGATGGCTTCATCGCCCTCGCCCTTGGTGATAGTCACCACACCATCGGATTCCGTGCGCACGATGGAGTGCGGATCTCGCCCGGTTTGCTGACGTGTGATGGTGGTGCTGCCACTATTCTGATGAATTGTCTCTTGCTTGAACGGAGTAGCATCCTCCGCAGCATCAGGCGTGAACCAATCGAGTTTGAGAGCCCCGTTTTCGGCATAGCTGCAAACCAGACGCCCCTCTGCGGAAGCGCAGGAAAGTAGGTTTTCAGAGCCATCAAACTGAGTCTGAACATGCTGAGCTCGCTCGGCAGCTGTCACCTTACGCCCCTCGGGAGAAGTGATGCTGTACACGGTGCCGGAACCCACGTTAAATGTCATGCAAAGCCCGGTCGGGTCTTTCATCATGATGAACGCCGGAGTACGGCTGGTGGTAGCGTTGAAATTGCTATCCTGATACTGCACTCGGTTCTGCACCATGGCCGATGCCCCGGCGGTACCTGCCTCGGAAGAACCCACAGGGGGTACAGAGAAATGCAACGGGTCGCCCGTAGGCGGCGTGATGACGACATCATCGGCATAGATTGCGACTTTCCAGCGCCAGGGGGAATCATACAGAGCCTTGCCGTTAGCAGGATTCAGCTTTACGAAACTCGGGCAAGGGTCGCCCTCCCAACCGGGAGCCTGAGTGGCGGCCTGATTGTCGGCGTCACCGTCATCCGTACTGCCACAGCCACAGGTATTGCACACACGACGTACATCGCCATAGTACTTCACCTCCTCAGGCACAGGCTCGGGCTGACCATCCACATCACGCACCAGAACTCGCTTGGCCTGAATAGCATAGCGGAACAACTTGCGATTGTTAATATTGTTTCCTCCGGGGAAGTCAATGTTCGTCACAAGACCGTAAAGGTAGAACGTGCCGGTAGGCAACACGAGAGAATCAGCTATGTTTCTCCAAGAAGATGCCCCGGAGTCGGCATCCTGCCACTTTTCTTGCTCCAGATTGAATTGCAAGTGAATGTCCCCCACTGGCTGCAACTGAGCCTTGTCGTAAACAGGCGTATTTAGCACACGCTGCTTCACCTCCGATTCGGTAAGGATAGAGGAAGAAATCAGCAAGTCACCGATATCATCGGCACGCAGGAAAACAGCCAACTGAGTGGGGTGAGAAAGCGTGAGCGTATCGCCGGCCAGAACAAGCTGATTTTCGATACCACCCTGATTAGCCTCATCCACACAGACACCGGAGTAAACCGTATCCCACTCATTACCGGGCTTATTCGGTTCGGTGTATATAGTGCGATTGAACCCAATGGGGCTTTCGCTTGCGGTGAAGCTAAACGTGGAAATGTAGTACACGCCCTCGGAAGCGGGGGCACCTGCAGTGGTGTTGGATGTCGTATTCATGACGGTATTGGTGTTGGTTGTGGCAGCGAAATCGGTGCCGGAGTTGAGGTTTGCAGAAGCGATAGCTGCTGCATTTTCTGGCGTGTCGTTATCAGTAGACATATTTGTTGTTATAGTAGTGAAGGTGAACGGATATTCGTGATTCTCGTTCATCGCAACCACGAATATAAAATCGCCCGGAACAAAAGGCCAACAAACTTTTTGCTTCGCAGGAGTGTATCACTCTGCAAAATGAATTAGCAAGTAAGGCCTCTTCTTCTCCGAGATTGACGCGAATCTAAATACAGGGGCGCTTAAAAAAAGTCGCTTTCGGAAAGTCTTGGATTGATCGGCACTTGCGTCTCTCAGAAAAAACTTTGGGGCTCATGAGGTTTAAAATCAGTTTAGCATTGATTTTGAGCTTGCCTGTCAGCGGATTTCAGGTATACTCTCCAGATAAAGAGAGGTGATCAAGTCTCGTTATCCTCAATAAAAACAGGAAATACAGCACATGAAAATCAAAGTACTATCAACCTGGTCTCCGGACTTCCTGCAGAATCATCTGAAGCTGGATGGTGTAGAGTTCACTCGTGATGAGGATTGCCGGGATTATGACTGGCTGGTGGTATACGATGAAATCCCGAGGAAACAAAAAGTCGTGGACGTGTACTGCCCGCCTGAGCACACCATACTGGTCACACAGGAGCCGCCTGCCATTAAGGTGCATGCCCCCTGTTACATGCACCAGTTCAATTATATGCTCACCACTCACTCGCCGGAGCTGTGCCGTCACAAAGGCTACAGACGCGGCGCCGGCTGTCTCATTGGCATGACCGGTCATAAGTTTGAGGAGCTGATGGAGTTCCCGGAGCGTCCTAAGAGTGAACTGATATCAGCAGTCTGCTCCCGCAAACTCATGACTCATACGGAGCATAACAAGCGCCACAACCTCTTCGAATACCTGCTGGCAAACCTGCCGGGCTTCAGCTGGCGTGGTAAGGGTATTAACCCCATCGACCACAAATACGAGGCACTGGATGCTTTCAAGTACCATGTGGTCATAGAAAATGTAACTCAGGATTACCATTGGTCCGAAAAACTCGCGGACTCTATCATGAGCCTCTGCCTCACCTTCTACAGCGGTGATCCCAAGCTGGAACAGATTCTCCCGCCGGACAGCATCATTCGCATCCCGAATGATGACCCGCCCCGTGCTCTGGCCATTATTCAAGAGGCTATTGCCAATAATGAGTATGAAAAGCGCCTGCCTGCCATCCGCGAGGCTCGCCGTCTGCTGGTAGAACGCTATAACCTGTACAGCCAGATTCTGGGTGTCATCGCCGAGCACGAAGAGAAGAATGGCAGCCAGCCCCGCCCTGACAAGCCTTGGAAACTCTACGAGCGCCACTACATGCGCCGTAATCCGCTTAATGCTCTGGGAGAGGCTTGGCACCTGCTCCGCTGCCGGAACCTCCGCGGCCGAAATTAATCCCTGATTGCAGCACCTTTAAAACAACCACCCGCAGCATCAATTGCTGCGGGTGGTTTCTTATTTTCAGGGAAAAGGAAGAGTGGATTATGACGGCTCCACCCAGCGGCCATGGCTGCGAATAAGCTCAATGAGCCTATCCACGGCTTCCTCCTGCGGGATATTAAACTCCACAGGGTTATGACCCACGTAAAGGTTAATCTTGTTCGGGGCACCGCCCACATAACCGAAGTCAGCATCACTCATCTCGCCGGGGCCATTCACAATACAGCCCATGATGGCAATTTTAACGCCTTTAAGGTGACCGGTAGCCTTACGGATGCGTGCGGAGGCCTCCTGAATATTATACAGGGTACGACCACAGGACGGGCAGGAAACATACTCGGTTTTGCTCAGGCGTACACCGGCGGCCTGCAGCACATTATAAGCCAAGTAAGCAGCCTTCTGAGGCTCAGCCTCACCGCGAATAAGTACAGCATTACCAATGCCATCACAGAGCAGTGTGCCCACGTTCACACCGGCAGCCATCGGCGCAGAAAGCTCAGGAGCAGCCCCCAGCGTATCCTTCAGAAGAATGCTGTGGCGAGAGGGAATCACAGCCGAGAGCAGGCGGAATGCCTGAGGAACCGGCATGTCCACACCGTCCTTAACCGTCACCAGCGTGGCCGGAGCCTCAGCCAGAGCCGCCACTTCAGCAGCGTCACGCGGGTCCACCTCCACAGCACCACATGCCTCATATGCCAGTTCCGGCATGAAATCCTTCATTTCAGCGGGATTCAGCGCCTCACAGGCAGCTTGCGGCAGCACCACACGCACCGGCTCATTCCAGCCCATGCTCATGCCATTGATATCAATAAGCTCAGCCTTGCGCTTGCTGAAGCAGAAGGGGTCAAAGGGAGCAGCAGGCTCCACCTCCGGAGCCGTGGCAGCGTGCTCCACGCCCGGCTGATAGGGAGCAGCTAGCTCAAAGCCGGGCTTCACCTCGTACACCGGATCTTCCGTAAGGGACACGCGGAGCGTATCACCGATGCCGTCTGCCAGCAGAGAACCAATACCCGTGGCGCTCTTAATGCGGGCATCCTCACCCTCACCGGCCTCCGTCACGCCCAGATGAATGGGATAGTTCCAGTCAGCACCCTCCTCTGCCAAGCGCTTAACCAGCAGTCGGTAGGCCTGAATCATCACCTTCACATTGGAGGACTTCATGGAGAACACCAGCTGGTGGTAATCCAGCTCGCGGGCAATGCGGGCAAACTCCAGCGCACTCTCCACCATGCCCTCAGGCGTATCTCCGTAGCGGTTCAGAATGCGGTCAGAAAGGGAACCATGGTTTGCACCCAAACGCATGGCACGGCCGTGCTCCTTACAGAAAAGCACCAGCGGAGTGAAAGCCTTACGCACACGCTCCAGCTCTTCCTCGTACTCAGAATCCGTATAATCACGCTCCACGAACTTCTTCTTATCAATGAAGTTACCGGGATTCACGCGGATTTTCTCCACCCACTTAGCAGCCTCCATAGCGGCATCCGGCTTAAAGTGAATGTCTGCAACAAGCGGCACTTGGCAGCCGGCAGCACGAAGCTCGCGCGCAATGTGCTCCAGATTTGCTGCATGCACCTTCGTCTGCGCGGTAAGGCGGATAATCTCGCAACCGGCCTCAGCCAGAGCAAGCGCCTCCTTCACACAGGCGGCTGTATCCAGCGTGGCGCTGGTCAGCATGGACTGAATACGGATGGGATTCAGCCCACCCAGGCCCAGATTCCCCACCTGAACCTCACGTGTCAGGCGCCGGGAATAACGAAAAAGACTTGGACAATGCAACAACGTGCTCATGCGGGTATTTTACCCCTCAAAAAACCATTTTTCAAGCGCAAAGGAACGTAATACACGATTTGCAGTTGACTTTTAACTGGAAAATTCCTAAAATTCGGGCAGTAAGAAAAGCTTTTCCCCCACACATGAACACCTCACTCCAACTCAGCACAATCGCTACTGTCCTGATGGGTTGTGCTTTTTCATCCTGTGTATACCGTTCCAACCCGGTACCGGAAATGCCCTATTATCCTCGTAGGCAACCGGTAGTACAACCCACAACACCCACCGTTCAAGCTCCCGTTGTCACCACACCGGCACGCCCGACCACTCCGGCCGCACCAGCGACCCCGGCGCGCCCCACGCCTGCTGTTACGCCACGCCCGGCAGCGCCGGTCACTCCGGCCCGTACAAACAGCACCCATATCACTCAGCCGATAGCTCCGTTGCCGGCTCCCACAGCAGCCCCGACAATCCCCGTAGCTGCGGCCACTCCCCCTTCTGTCACGCCGCCGCCCGCAACCGTGACGCCCACAGTGGTAACCACCGTCACACCGCCGACCACCACGCCTGCCCCCGAGGGCGCTGCTAATGCCGCAACGGACCCCCGTCTCATTACAAACACCGGGCCCATCCCCGTGGCCACCCGTGTGGAAGGTGACCCCATCCGCGTATACAACCCGCTGGATCCCACCAAGACTATCCGCATCATTGACCCCTCCACAGGTCAGGTATACCCCAGCGGCAAGGTACTGCGTGTTCGCGGCACCAACTTCCGCTTCATTGTTCCCTAATTGAACTAATCACAGCGTGAGCACCGTACCCTTCAGCACAGTTACCATCTACGGCCCCGGCCTTCTCGGCGGCTCCGTGGCGCTGGCTGTACGGGATCGGTTGCCGGGTTGTGAACTGCGCCTTTGGGCCCGTCGAGAACAGCCTCTGCAGCTGGCCAACAGCCTGGGTATCCAGCATACCTATACTGATGCCCGGGCCGCTGCAGAGGGGGCAGACCTCATCATCTTTGCCACTCCTATCGGCGCCTTTGAAGAGCTCGCACGCCTCATTCTGCCCGCCATCAGTAAGACGGCACTCGTCACGGATGTAGGCTCAGTGAAAGCTTATGTACACCGCACCACCGGTGAACTGCTCACGGACCGCGGCCGAATGTTCATCGGCTCCCACCCCATGGCAGGAGCTGAAACACAAGGGCTAGAGAATGCCACTCCTAAATATAGCAGAAATCTTTTACGGATTGATAGCGAAGGAATTAATTTGAAAATACATTATGAGTATAGAAAAAAAGGATATGGAGAAGCGCCTCGGTGACTTCTGGCAGGCACTTGGCTGCCGCCCTTATACCATGCAACCCGGTCATCATGACCGCGCCGTGGCCCGCATCTCGCACATGCCCCACATCATGGCCGCGCTTGGTGCACGCAATGCCCTGCCCGGTGATGTCCCCCTTCATGATTTGCAACGCCTTGCCGCAAGTGGCTTTCGCGACACCACACGCGTGTGCTCCGGTGCCGCCGGCATGTGGGCTGATATCCTGTGGGAGAATGATGTCGCCATCCGTCAGGTGCTCAACAACTGCGTGAACGACCTGCACCGCCTCATCTTCCTGCTGGAAGACCAAGACCGCGACGGCGTGCTACGCTGGCTCACAGGCGCCCGTGACAATCGCGAGGCTATCATGAACTCCGCTGAGGAGCCAGCCCAGCCTGATGAGCTGAAAGACTAAGCGCTCCCCCTTGCCCTTTTGATGCAAATGCGGAAGATAGTACGCTTACCTCTTTGAATAAAAAAAACGCACACCATGCGACACAACTGCCACATGGTGTGCGGAATAAGAAAAAAACATCAGCGAGACATCAGCGCAGATTACTGCGCGTTGCTCTCAGGCCGGAATTGCGGCGATTAAGCTCCTGAAGTTCCCGCTCGCGAGCATTCAAATCCTGTCGAAGCTGCTCCTGCCGCTCCGCAGCCTTCGTGGGAGACCAGAAAATACCGCCCTGAGTGGGATCCCCAGTGAGCTCACACCCAGTGTTCACAAATGCCGTGGCAAGAATTGATACAACGAAAATCAGCTTCTTCATATAAATCATTCCGTTTTATGTTCTTGGATTATTAGCGAGCGGCCAAATCATTGATAGCCTTTCTATTGCGGCGAAGTTGATTACGCTCAGCTACCAAAGTATTAATACGCTGATTCATAGAAGCACGCTCAGCCCCCTTGGCGGTACGAGCAGTCCGGCGAAGCTCGTCCAGATTAGCATCCACGCTGGAAATGCACTCATCCACCTCGCTCACGTGGCGCTGAACTTCAGCAGCACTGAGGCGACGTTTCTCTCGTCGCAGTCTGCTAATTTCAGAGGAAAGCGTAGAGTTCAAATTACGGGCCGTAGAAATCTGTTTATCAAGCACACGGGAATTGGCGCGAATATACGACTCCTCGTTCGCAAAAGCCTCCTTCTGCTTGGCTACAGAGTCACCCCAAAAATAACCACCGATACCACCCAACAATGCACCAACACCACCACCGATGGCTGCGCCATCCTTACCGCCGACTAATGCACCTACACCGGCACCCACGGCACCACCGCCAACTGTACCAATAGTCGTACCCTGCACGCGAGTAAGCGTTCCGTCAGACATATTGGAGCAGGAATTCATTCCCGTCGTCATTCCAAGAGCCAGCATCACCAGCAACACAGATTTCTTTCTCATAATTCTCGTTTCGGTATATGTTATTGTTATATCTGATTTATTTATCGTCCGAACTTCATCCTGCGAATAGCAGGATATCCGCCCAACAAAAGCATCTTAACATTTTCGTTGAATTTTGCAAGCATTTATCACATCTTATCGCTATTTTTCTCGTATTTGTGGTTGCCAACTCGTATCTTTCGTGGTACTATGGCGTCACCATGTTAAAAGGCATTTCTCCCGTCATCTCCCCCGAGCTTCTCAAAATCCTGGCCGAAATGGGCCATGGTGATGAGATTGTGTTCTCTGATGCCCACTTCCCGGGCCACACCTTCAACAGCACCGTAGTACGCGCTGATGGTCTGGGTGTAGACACGCTGTTGGCCGGCATCATCCCCCTCTTTGAGCTTGATGCTTACGCCACCCCCGTCATCATGATGGAAGCCGTACCCGGTGATACGCTGGATCCTTCCGTGGAAGCAAAATACCGTGCGGCCTTGGGCTATGAGGGCGAGATTGAACGCGAAGAGCGTTACGCCTTCTATGAGCGCGCCAAAAAGGCCTACGCTGTCGTGGTCACCGGTGAGACAGCCAAGTACGGTAACATCATCCTGAAGAAGGGTGTCACCCCCGTCTGCTGATTTTCCTGCCGTGTACCGCATCTGCAAAACCATAGAATTGGAGAGCGGGCACCTGCTCTCCAAGCATCCCGGGAGCTGCGCCTTCCCGCACGGCCACACGCGAAGCGTGGAGCTGGTGTTTGCAGCAGCCACGCTGGATGATAATGATATGGTGCTGGATTTCAAGGCCATTAAGGAAATGCTGGGCAGCTTCCTCGAGCAGTTTGACCACTCTCTCTGCATGAACACGGAAGACCCGCACTATGATGAGTTCCGCCGCATCTACGGCGAACGCATCATCCCCTTTGAGCGACAGGACCCCACCAGCGAGGCCATCGCCCATACCGTCTTCCGCTTCGCCCAAGCCGCTCTGGCTAATGCCGCACAGGGCATCGGCACCTCTTACCCGGTGCGTGACTGCGTGAAGCTCGAGCGCGTGCGTGTTTGGGAAACGTCCTCCAGCTGGGCAGAATACAGCGAAAATTAATCACTCTCCGCCATGGATAAATACTGGCTCAGACAAAGCGCTGAAAATCAGGATGTCATCATTTTCATGCTTGGCTGGGCCGCCACCCCGAACGCGGTATACCACATCACCCCTCCCGGTTTTGATATTCTGGCCTGCCATAATCACACCGGTGAGCCTGAGGTGATGAAGGCGGATGATTTTGCACGCTACAGGCGCATTTACCTCTTTGCTTGGTCCTTCGGCGTGTGGGTTGCAGAGCAGAGCTGTCGGGAGCTCCCCCTGCACCGCGCCATCGCGCTGAATGGCACCCCCTACCCGGTGGATGCCCGCTGGGGCATGCGCCTGAAAGTCGTGCTGCGCAGCATACAGAGCATTGCTAAAAACGGAGGAGAAAACACCTTTGCCGCTGCTGCCGATGCTGCTGATGGGCGTTACATCCCCACCGGCCCATTCCCGGACCGCACGGCTGATGAAAAGGTGGCAGAGCTTATCAACCTCTCTGAACGAGCCAAAGCGGACTCCGCACCCCACCTCACTTGGCACCGCGCCTACATAGCGGATAAGGACGAAATCTTCCCGCCCACCCGCATGCAGGATTACTGGAGCAACGTGGGGCTCGGCACCTCCTTTGAGAGCTACCATTACCCCTTCGCTAACCCTGATATCGTGCTCAACGAACTCAGCTGAGCGCACTTTTTCATCTTTCTCCCGCCTTTTGCTGATAAGCGGAGACAAAAGGAGTAAGAACGGAGGCAGCCATCACAATACTTTTCATAGTATTGTTCATGCTTGCAATTTGTCAAACACCCCCAACTCAGTCTGCAAATCACCCCTCTGCACAGTTGGCACACGATTGCGGCTTTGCTGAATAGCTTTTGCGGCTATAATATTATCCTTCCCCGGGCTATTAAGTACTATAAGCTAATATTTTCTGATTGCTTATCGTTTTTCTTTGTGCTATTCTCTGACTATCCGCCCTACAACACTAAAAGCCCTTTTAGCTACCTAACGCGTTAAAATACACAATCACGATTAACTAAAATACATTATATGGCTAATTTAACAAATAAAACACCATTACGCATGCCCATCACGAAAGCAGCACCGGCTCAGGTGAAGCCCAGAAAGACTGAGGGCGCAAAAAAGTCGGTTTCTGAGATATTGCAAAATTTCATGCGGGGGTTCAATGTGAACAGCGTGCTTCTGCTGGTGGCGATAGTGTTGCTGGGAGTAAGCATTATACAAAATAAGGAAAACTCTAGCGATAAAGCACAGCGTATGGAAATAGTGGGAACCAAGGCGGAAATACCTGTAAGTGTACAGCAAAGGCTGAATGCAGTGAGTGTCCCACCGGAGGGGGAATTTCCCTATGAGCTGGGAGCGATACATGTGAGTCGAGATGATTTTAGCTATGTATCTTCTATTTCGGGAGAGAGTCATGTGAAAAGACTACCTTCAGAGATTCCCAAAAATTGGGAATATGTGGGCCTCCTCTGCCACGATGGTATCAATGGCGCATGGCTACTGGTGCGCCGTGTTAAGGAATAGAATGATTTGCAAGCCGAAAAATTGAATAAAACGAGCCGGGGTGGAAAGCCTCGGCTTTTTTACATTAGGAGCGCAGCTCTCCATTCGTTACCACTGATATCGTGCTCAACGAACTCAGCTGAGCGCACTTTTTCACCTTTCTCGCGCCTTTTGCTGAAAGAAACACAGCAAAAGGCGCGTACCTTTATATACCGGAAAAGCCACTTGGCTGAGCAGTTGTCATACTTACAGCTTGCCATGAGGCGGATAGGCTGGTAGAATGCAAGGAAGCACAAATATGCTCAAGGGAATCATATTCGACATGGACGGCACGCTGGGCGATACGCTTCAGCTCTGCATTGAGGCCTATCGCCGCGCAACACAGGAAGTCAGCGGGCGCACCCCCACGGCTGATGAAGTAGTCAGCTACTTCGGCCTGAGTGACCGCGGTGTACTGGGCGGCCTGCTGAACATCAATCCGGACGCCCCGGAGCTCCCCATCGCCACCTTCGTGCGAGTGTACTGTGAGCTGCATGATGAGCTGGCCCCCGCTGCATTCCCCGGCGCAGCAGATTTACTGTGGCGCCTGAAAGAGCGCGGGCTTAAGCTGGCCTTGCTCACGGGAAAAGAGCATTATACCGCCATCCCCACTGTGGAAAAATACGGCATGAGCGGCGTGTTTGACCTTCAGCTCTACGGCGACCCATACTACAACTGCAAAGCAGATAACCTGAAGCGAGCCATGGAGGCATGGAACCTCAGCCCCGAGGAAATCATCTATGTGGGTGACGCCCCGAGCGACATCAGCCTCTGCCACAGCGTAGGCGTGAGCATCATTAATGCCGCATGGGGCAGCAATTCCGCTGCGGATGAAGCCGCCTGCCTCGCACTGGCTCCTGAATACCGTTTAACCGATTTCGCAGAACTTGAAAACCTTTTAACCAAACTGACATCATGAAGAAAAACATACTGATTGCCGGTCTGATGCTGGGCAGCGCCACCCTGGCCACAGCTGCCACACCTGATATCTTCCCCAAGCCCCAGCAGGTAAACCTGCAGGACACCCGCACCCAAGTGCAGCAAGTGCAGATAAACATGCGCAAGGCTGACAGCACCGGCGGCATGTGGGACCGCCTGCCCGCCAATAATGAAGGAGCCTACGCTCTGGAAGTTACCCCCGGCACCCTCACCGTGTGGGCTAACAGCGAGGTGGCCGCCTTTTACGCTAAACAGACCATCAGCCAAATGCTCAACGGAGTGGAGGGGGCACAGAATGCGCAGGCTGACCCCTTCCCGGGCCTGCCACTGCCGGCAGTAGCGATACAGGGAGAGCTCCCTCTCGGCACCATCATTGACTGGCCGGACCTCCCCTTCCGCGGCACGGTGGAAGGCTATTATGGCGCTCCTTGGAGCTATGAGGCACGCCTCTCCCAGTTTGATTTCTACGGGCGTAACAAGATGAACACCTACATCTACGCCCCGAAGGATGACCCCTACCACCACGGCCTCGGCTGCTACCAGCCTTACCCCGAGGATAAAGCAGAGGAAATCCGCAACCTCGTGCAGCACGCCCGCCGCAACCATGTGCGCTTCGTCTGGGCCATTCACCCCGCCAACACCGTTAAATGGAACCAGAACGGTGGCCGCACCCAGCTGGATGCCCTCTGCCACAAGCTGCAGCTCATGTATGACTTAGGAGTGCGTGACTTCGGCGTGCTCGTGGATGACTCCAGCGGCGAAATCGGCCGCGCCGAGCGCCAAGTACAGCTCTGCAACTACATTCTGGAAAACTTCATCCGCCGCCACCCGGACGTTAACCAGACGCTCATCATGTGCCCCACCGGTTACAACCGCGCTTGGACGAACGCTCAATTCCTGCAAACGCTGGGCGGCGGACTGGACCGCTCCATCTCCGTGATGTGGACGGGTGACACCGTAGTGCATGATATCACGCTGAATGGCCAGCGCTGGGTGAACCAGCACGTACAGCGCCCCACCTTCATCTGGTGGAACTGGCCCTGCAATGACTTCAAGCCCTCACGACTCTCCATGGGCCGCACCTATGGACTGGACCAGAGCCCCGACATGAAGAACCAGATGAGCGGCTTTGTGGCCAACCCGATGGAGCATGCGGAAGCCAGCAAGGTGGGTCTCTTCGGCGTGGCAAACTACCCCTGGAACATCGACCAGTTCGAATCCACTACCACCTGGGAGGCCGGCA
>CALABM010000175.1 GCA_937885815.1 uncultured Verrucomicrobiales bacterium
CCGCCTTCACTTTGCAATCCGGCGGGAATGCCCATGAATACAGCGGTACTTCACCACCGATGCACAGCGGCAAATCCAGCTGGCTGGTCTGATAATTCTTGGGCATGTCCGCGTAGAAATAGTTCTTACGGTCCCACTTGGAAACGGGGGGCATGCTGCAGCCCAGCATCAAACCGGTGAGGACGGTACGCTCAATGGCAAACTTATTAAGCACAGGCAGTGCGCCGGGCATGCCAAGGCATGTCGGGCACACGTTGGTATTCGGCTCATATCCGAAGCCGGCCTTGCAGGAACAGAACATCTTGGTGGCGGTCTTAATCTGGCAATGAACTTCCAGACCAATTGTCACAAGGTAATCAGAAACAGGCATTGTGCTGAGGGGGTTATTGTCTATAGTAATTAATTTGAAGTAGTGGCATTCTCACGGAGGGCATCATGTAAATCAGACCGGAAACATTCGTCGAACACGGTACCGAACCATTGGCTGTGAGTGGCGCCCAGGCTTTCATACAGAAGATCCAAGGCATCAGAAAACTTATCGTACGAAGAATCCTCGTACCCGGGCAGAGAGGCAATACGCACAATCTCTGAGCGGATGTTCCAGAGGAGAGGCTCTATGGGTGCATATGCATCCTGAGCTTTACGCTCAGAAGCGGGAGAAAACGAACGATTAGCCAACGCATTATCGGGCCTGAGCTCATTCAGGCGCTTCGACAATGCGAGAATCCGCTCCACCACATTATCCGCTGAGCGAGAATCCTGCACACACTGCAAAACTTCCACAACCTCGCGGTCAGGCGCCTCCAAATTTTTGAAACGAGCCAGCTCCAAACGGGCTTCTCTCTCCGTGAGAGGCGGGCCGGGTACGGACAGACCATCCACCACATCGGCATCTATCAGCCCAGCTTCAACAGCGCGATGGAAGCAAGCTATCATCTGCGCGGAGCCGTAACAACGAGCACGAGCCAAACTCACAAACTCTGAATGCAGCTCCTCCAAGGATTCCGCAATTCGGTAGTGAAGCATATCAAGTGCCTCTAAATCCTGACCAAGTCCATCAGCAGCAAAAAGGCTGTTACTGATAATCTCGGATTTAGTAATGAGCTCATCAAAGCGAGCAACGGCAGAATCTGCACTACTACGATCCGTAATGGCAGAGAGGAGGAACCACATTTCATTGGTTACCTGCAACAACTCATTACCTACGCTTTCAGGCTTATTATCAGTCACCCCCACAGTGTCCGCACTCACATCGGCATTCTCGGCAACTGCAGTGGGCACATTAAATCCCAGCAGAAGAGCAGAACTGGCGGTAAAGAGCGGATGCTTCATTGTCGCGAGTATTATACTCCTCTCGTCAATTTTTTCAAGCCGAGAATACACAAACAAGTAAAAAACTTCACTAATGAACTCATACCGACATGATTTTGACTTGTCATGACAGGTCCCATGAGCTAGAATACCCGCGCTCTCATAATTTTTTTAGTCTATGGATTTCAGAACATATCTCCGGCACCACCCGGACAAGAATGGTTTTTACGGGCGCTTTGGCGGCGCCTATTTGCCGGCCGAGCTTGAGCCCGCCTTCAAGGAAATCACGGAAGCGTACAACAGCATTTGCCACTCAGCTCAGTTCATCAACGAGCTGCGCCGCATCCGCAAGCAATTCCAAGGCCGCCCCACTCCCGTATATCACTGCGAACGCCTCTCCCGCCTTAATGGAGGTGCCCAGATTTATCTGAAACGCGAAGACCTGAACCACACCGGAGCACATAAACTGAACCACTGCATGGGTGAAGGCCTGCTGGCCAAGTTCATGGGCAAGAAGAAGATTATTGCTGAAACCGGTGCCGGCCAACACGGTGTGGCATTGGCCACGGCAGCGGCCTACTTCGGGCTAGAGTGTGAGATTCACATGGGCGAAGTTGATATCGCCAAGCAGGCACCGAACGTCACTCGCATGAAGATGCTGGGTGCAAACGTGGTATGCGTGAAGCACGGTCTGCGTACCCTCAAGGAAGCAGTAGACTCCGCCTTTGAAGCCTACCAGCGTGATTACAAGACCGCTATCTACTGCATCGGTTCCGTGCTCGGCCCGCACCCCTTCCCAATGATGGTGAGAGACTTCCAGATGGTGGTAGGCGCTGAAGCCAGAGAACAGTTCATTGAGATGACCGGCATTCTTCCGGATGTGGTATGCGCCTGCGTGGGCGGTGGCTCTAACGCCATGGGTATGTTCCCTGCCTTCTTGGATGACCCGGTGGACATCTACGGCATTGAGCCCATGGGCAAGAGCGAAAAGCTCGGTGACCATGCAGCTTCCATGAAATATGGTGAGGAAGGCATCATGCACGGCTTCAACAGCATCATGCTAAAGGGCGAGGATAACGAGCCTGCACCGGTATACTCCATCGCCAGTGGTCTGGATTACCCCTCCGTTGGCCCGGAGCACGCATACCTGCGTGACATTGGTCGCGTGAAGTATGATGGTGTATCCGATGCCGAGGCCGTAGACGCCTTCTTCAAGCTGAGCCGTTATGAAGGTATCATCCCTGCTCTGGAAAGCTCCCACGCTGTAGCCTTCGCCATGCGCAAGGCCCGTGAGATGGGCACAGGCGCCATTCTGGCGAACTGCTCCGGCCGCGGTGATAAGGACGTGGATTACATCGCCGAGCACTACGGCTACGGCGAGCAGTACAAGTTCTGATAAATCAGTACTCTTTATACGAAAAACCCCTGCTGCGTAACTCGCAGCAGGGGTTTTTCGTATATCAAACTTACGCAGGAAGACGATTTACTCGCCAAGCACACTGGCCAGCATGGAAGCAACGCCCTGGAATGCAGCGGAAACCATGCTCTGCCCCGGATCCTTCAGCGCCACGGGTGCACCTTCATCACCGCAGGCACGAGTCTCCATATCCAGCGGAATACGGCCAAGCAAGGGCACACCGAGCTTCTGAGCTTCACGCTCACCACCACCTTCACCGAAGATGTTATAAATGAGACCATCACTCGGGCAGACGAAGTAGCTCATATTCTCGATAATGCCCAGAATGGGAGTCTCTACGCGCTGGAAGAGGCCCACAGCCTTGCGAGCATCAATGAGAGCCACCTCCTGCGGAGTTGTAACAACCACCACGCCGGAGAGATCCACCGTCTGCACAATGGTAAGCTGAATATCGCCCGTGCCGGGAGGCATATCAAGAATAAGGAAATCAAGGCCACCCCACTCCACATCACGCAGGAACTGCTGCACGTATCGAGTAGCCAGAGGGCCACGAACGGCCACGGGAGAAGCCTCATCAATCATGAGCCCCATGGACAGAATCTTCACGCCGTGAGCCTCCACAGGAAGGAACTGCTCCTTATCAGAGCAACCCGGGCGCTCTTTGGTGCCGAACATCAGGGCCATGGAGGGGCCGTAGATATCCAAATCCAGAAGACCGGTCTTATAACCAAGGCGAGAAAGGGCCACTGCCAGATTAGCAGATACCGTGCTCTTACCCACACCACCCTTGCCGGAAGATACGGCAATAACGTGCTTCACACCGGGTACACTGGACTTCCAGTCAGAGGGGTCATCATTAGAGGCGACCCTATTGCTCTTGGGAGCATGGTGCTCAATATTAACATCCAGCTTCTTTACGCCGGGAAGCTCTTTAACTGTGGCCATCACGTTCTCATAAATGAAACGAGGCACATCAGCGTTCTTACTCTCAATCAGCAGCTCAATAACCACAGCACCATCCGGAGAAACGGTGATATCCTTCACCAGACCAAAGGATACAATATCGCGGCTGAAGCCGGGATACTTCACCGTGGTGAGCGCAGCACGTACAAGTGCGGGAGATAATTCAGGTTGACTCATGACAGTAATCTTATGCGTTTTTCTTAAAAAGCTTCCAAGGAGTAATGATAGCGTGTACTGTCACAGCAAAGGCCGTGCAAAGGGAGCGGAACACTACCACAGCCGGACGCAGCACGGCATGTACAGCTCGATACTTTTCGTACACAATACTCAGGGCAACAATTGCCACGATAATGATAAACTTGGGCCCCACGGACATATGCCAATGAATATCCCATGCACTCTCCAGAACCAGAGACACCGTCATCACAAAACCAACGAAGCCCACCAGCACGAAGGCAACATGCCCCAGCACAGGATGACGGGCTATGATATCAATGCACCAGCCGGCTACAATTCGCAGCGCAGCGATACCGATGAACACGCCTAAGCAAACAACCCAGATGTGAAGCTCCTCCGGAATACCCTTAGAACCGGCCACTACACCCACAGCAGCAACCACATTATCAAGAGAAAGGGAAAGATCCATGAGCTCAATACTGCAAATTGTAGCAATAAAGCCCTTACCGGCTGTCTTAGCGGCAGCAGTTGCGGCATCCTCAACGTGAACAGCCTTCTTGAACTGCAGATGGTCACAAGCGAGGTATATCAGATAAATGGCACCGAACCACTTCACCCACTCATTGTGCATGAGCCAGGAAACAAGAGCAAGAGCAATACCACGGAACAGGTAGGCGCCAATCAACCCCCAACGCAACGCGGCTTTCTGCTGGTGCTTAGGAAGATGAGATGCCATAGCGGCAATCCCGAGCGCATTATCAACAGAAAGAAGCCCCTCAATAAGCACAAGGCTCACAATCACCATTCCGGCATCCATAAGGAACAAACTCCAGTTCTGAGATACCAGCTCAAAGGCAGAACTCAAATCAGCAATAGGCATGCGCCGAGCCTATCACATCCTTTTGGCATTTGCAAGCCAAACATCTGACTTCTCATCTCTTTTTACATGAAAACACAACTTGGGCTTGCTTGCAGATTACTTTTCTGATAGGATAAAGCAAGCATGAAAAACATACTCGTCACAGGCGGAACCGGCTTCATCGGCGCCAACCTTTGCCACAGACTCATCAACGAAGGACACCGCGTCATCTGCCTAGATAATAACTATACAGGCTCTATAGCAAACGTAGAAGATTTGTTACCACACCCGAATTTCAGCTTTGTGGAGCATGATGTCATTGAGCCTTGGGACTGCGAAGAACCGCTGGACTACATCTACAACCTTGCTTGCCCGGCCTCCCCGCCCTTCTATCAGGGAAGCCGCTCCATTTTCACCACCAAGACCTGCGTGCTCGGCGCTCTGAACATGCTTGAACTCGCCAAACGGAAGGGAGCTCGCATTCTGCAAAGCTCCACCTCCGAGGTGTATGGCGACCCCATTGAACACCCGCAGCCGGAATCTTACCGCGGCAATGTGAACCCCATCGGCATTCGTGCCTGCTATGATGAAGGTAAACGCTGCGCTGAAAGTCTTTTCTTTGATTACAACCGCCATGAGGGGGTAGACATTCGCGTTATCCGTATTTTCAACACCTACGGTCCCTACATGAACCCCGAGGACGGCCGCGTGGTTTCCAACTTCATCTGTCAGGCCCTGCGTGGTGAGGATATCACCATTTATGGCGAAGGCCAGCAAACACGCTCCTTCCAGTACATTGATGACCTTATCGAAGGCATGGTGCGCATGATGGAAAATGAGGTTGGATTTATTGGCCCGGTGAACATCGGTAACCCCGGTGAGTTCACCATTCGCCAGCTGGCCGAAAAGGTACTGGAGAAAATTCCCACCGGAGGCAAGCTCGTGTTCCGCCCGCTGCCCGCGGATGACCCCACTCAGCGCAAGCCTGATATCTCCGTTGCCAAGGAAAAACTCGGCTGGGCTCCCACCATAGCGCTGAACGAAGGTCTGGATAAGACTATCGCCTACTTCCGGAAAGCCATCGGGAAATAACCCCGCAAGTTCATAAGTAAAAGAGCACCATCGGCTGATTTGCATTGACAAAAGTGGCCGATGGTGCTAGTCTCTGTACATGTCAAACGCAGATTTGATTCAGCAGATTGAGCAGCTCAAAAAAGAGCGCAATGCCATCATCCTTGCCCACAGCTACCAGCGCCCCGAAATACAGGATTTAGCCGACTTCGTGGGAGATTCCCTCGCCCTGGCGCGAAAGGCCCAAGAGACAGAATGTGATGTTATCGTGTTCTGCGGCGTTCATTTTATGGCAGAGACGGCCTGTATTCTGAATCCATCACGCAAGGTACTGCTGCCGGATATGGATGCAGCCTGCTCACTGGAACAATCCTGCCCTGCTGAGGAACTTGCTGCGTATCTAGAGGCAAACAAAGAAAAGAATTACTATGTGGTGGCATACGTAAACTGCTCCATCGGCGTGAAAGCTCTGGCGGACGTCATTGTTACCAGTGGCAACTCTCAGAGAATCATTGAAACAGCCCCCACAGACCGCCCCATTCTTTTCGTGCCGGATCAGAACCTCGGCGCATGGACAGCCCGCCGTGTGGGCCGTGAAATGACGCTGTGGAATGGTGCCTGCCATGTACACCAGCGTTTCACGCGCGATCAGGTGCTCACCATGAAGGAGCAGTACCCGGATGCTGAAGTCGTATGCCACCCTGAGTGCCAGGAAGTTATCCGCCTGCTTTCTGACCACATCTGCTCAACCGAGAAAATGATACCCTACTGCAGCGAGAGCGCTGCCCAGCGTTTCATTATCGTAACGGAAAGCGGCATCCTGCACCGCCTGCGCAAACTCGTTCCCGGAAAAGAGTTCAT
The DNA here is from genome assembly GCA_937885815.1 of uncultured Verrucomicrobiales bacterium. Classification (GTDB taxonomy): domain Bacteria; phylum Verrucomicrobiota; class Verrucomicrobiia; order Verrucomicrobiales; family Akkermansiaceae; genus Akkermansia. Next base: position 6,660 of record CALABM010000175.1, read on the forward strand.
CGGAGTTGCAGCGGACAAATGCTCCTGCGCAGAATGCGAGTACATGAAGCTGAACACGCTGGAAAAAATCCGCAATTGCCTGAGGGATATGAGCCCAGAGGTGAGTGTACCGGAAGAGCTGCGCCTGCGTGCCGAAAAGCCGCTTCTGCGCATGCTGGAGCTTTCCAAATAAAGACTGGAGTATGGACGTAGCCCCCTATATCATTGCGCACGGGAACTGGATATCCATGGCGGAGTTCATGGAGCTGGCGCTCTACGATAATACGGGGGGCTATTACAACAAGAACATCCATAATATAGGCTATCGTGGAGATTTCTCCACCTCAGCCACGATGTGTGACTTGCTTGCGCGCCGCATCGTGCAGCAATGGCGAGAAAGCTGCAAGGCACACGGTGTCCGCCTCCCACTCATTGAGATAGGCGGTGGCAATGGTGATTTAGCCATGGCCATTTGCCGAAACATGACGCTGTGGGAGCGGATTGTTTCCCGCTATCTCATGGTTGACCGTTCGCAAGCCTTACGTAATCTGCAAGGCATGGTGGGTGGGCACTCCGTCTCTGTGATGGATTCCGTGGAGAAAGCGCTGAAAAAAACGGATGGTAAGGCTTTCATTTTCAGCAACGAACTACCGGACGCCTTCCCTGCCCGCCAATTCGTATATCAAAATGGAGAATGGCTTGAGCTCGGCCTTGCTGTAGAAAATGGCCGTGTGATTCGGCAGGCTGATAGGCGCCCGCTCCCAGCGTCTTCAGCCTTCAACACTTGGGCACAGGAAGGCCAGATTATAGAAGTGCATGAGAGTTACTTTGAATGGTACGCTAGCTGGCAAAAGCTCTGGAAACTCGGTAGCCTGCTGACGATTGACTACGGCCAGCTAAATGAAAAGTTATACTACCGCCGCCCACAGGGTAGCCTGCGCGGCTATAAAGCCCATACCCTTCTGAGCGCAGATGAACTGCCGGCTCTCGCCGGGCACTGCGATATTACCTGCGATGTGAACTTTACTGACCTGATTACACTTGCTCAGGGCAGCAGGAATGACGTGGTGCAGTACAAGAGCCAGCGGGAGTTCCTGTTACCGCTGGCGGATGTAAATGTGCCGGAAGAGGCGCATCTCATCGCCGTCCCCGGCGCCGGCAACTACTTTAATGTTCTCCTCCAGCACCGCTTCGATGCTTGAGCAGCTACACATTAACGGAGAAACCATTAATGCCGATACTCTTTCATTCTGGAGAGTTGGAAAAACCGGCATCGCCGCAGAACTGGCAGATTTTCTGAACGAATGGTTCTCACCTGAAAGCACGGTAACTCTCCATACCAGCGGCTCCACAGGCAAGCCCAAACTCATTCAGGCTTCAAAAGAAGCCATGCGGGCCAGCGCAAAACTGAGCTGTAAAGTATTTGACCTCAAAAGTGACAGCAAGGCACTGCTTTGCCTCCCCCTGCGCTATATTGCCGGGAAAATGATGGTGGTGCGCGCTCTTGTAAGCGGTGCTGAACTCGTGTTACAGGAACCCTGCTCCACTCCCTTGGAAAAACTCAGCAAGCCGGTAGATTTTGCACCGCTTGTTCCCATGCAGGCAGCGACAACTCTTCAACAGCAAAAGGGCAAGGAGCAGTTGGAGCGTGCTAGGTGCATCCTGCTTGGCGGCGGCTTCATCAACGCTACGCTGGATGAAGAGCTGCAACATGTAAACTCTCGCATTTATGCCTCCTATGGCATGACAGAAACACTCTCCCATATTGCACTGCGCCACGTAAACGGCCCAGAGCGTTCAGAGTGGTATACTCCTCTGCGCGGAATACATGTCAGCCTCACGCCGGAAGGCACGCTCTCTTTATCCGCACCTCATCTCGGCATTACTCAACTCAGTACCAACGATATTGCGGAGCTCAGCCCGGACGGACGGTTCCGCATCTGTGGCCGAAAGGATGCTGTCATCAACAGTGGTGGCATCAAAATTCAGGCCGAAGATGTGGAGCTGGCGCTTACCGCCGCCACCCATCTCACCCTAATGGCAGTTCCTGCACCAGACGCGGTTCTGGGCCAATGCATGGCGCTCCTCTGGGAGGGGCCCATTTCAGCAGAAGCTCATCTACTTGGGGCTATTTCCACCCTTCCCGCTTATCACCGGCCTCGCATTATTCGGCATGTTAGCGCACTCCCGCGCACAGCCACGGGCAAGCTGAGCAGAAGTGGCGCCGCGGCCCTCCTCTCTTAAAAAACGAGGCCCGAAGCTTATCAGCTTCGGGCCTCTGCATTAAAACTAAACTCAGGGCATGGGGAAGGACTTATTGAAAGCACTTACCTCTGCGCGCAGAGCATCGTAAGCCCCTTCAGTCTCATGCACCTTCTGGCCCGCAAGAATGGCAAGGCAGCGGGCGATATACTCAGCCACCTGGCGCACATCTTCCTCCTTCATACCGCGAGTGGTAACAGCGGGAGTACCGATGCGGATACCGGAAGGCTTAGCCGTGGAGCCCTTGTCATAAGGAATAGCGTTCTTATTCACAGTGATACCCACCTTATCAAGAGCAACCTGAGCTTCAGCGCCGTTCAGGCCCTTCACGCTGAGGTCCACAAGGAAGCAGTGATTGTCTGTGCCACCAGCCACGATACGGAAACCGCGCTTGGCAAGCTCAGCAGCCATAGCCTTGGAGTTCTTCACCACCTGAGCGGCGTACTCCTTGAACTCGGGCTTAAGTGCTTCACCAAGGCAAGCAGCCTTAGCAGCGATAACGTGCATCAGAGGCCCACCCTGCAAACCGGGGAATGTGGCGCTGTTCAGCTTCTTAGCCCACTTCTCCTTGCAGAGCACCATACCACCACGCGGGCCACGGAGGCTCTTGTGAGTGGTGGTGGACACGAAGTCAGCGTAAGGAACGGGGGACGGATGAGCACCACCGGCTACAAGACCGGCAATGTGAGCCATATCCACGAACATGATGGCGCCTACCTCATCACAGATTTCACGAATACGCTTGAAGTCAATCGTGCGGGAGTAAGCAGAAGCTCCGGCAAGAATAAGAGCGGGCTTGCACTCACGTGCCTTGGCGGCCATGTCATCATAATCGATGCACTCAGTTTCGGGGTTCACACCGTAGTGAACAACATTGTACTGCTTACCGGAGAAGTTAGCGAAGAAACCATGAGAAAGGTGACCACCGCAGGCGAGGTCCATGGTAAGGATAGTATCACCGGGATTGATACAGGCATGATACACGCTCATATTAGCCTGAGAACCGGAGTGAGCCTGAACATTGGCGAAATCACAACCGAAGAGCACGCAGGCACGATCAATTGCGAGCTGCTCAACCTTATCCACCACCTCACAGCCACCGTACCAGCGCTTGGAGGGATAACCTTCAGCATACTTGTTTGTCAGCACGGAACCCTGAGCCTCCATAACGGCCGGAGAAGCGAAGTTCTCGGAAGCAATAAGCTCAATGTTGTTGCGCTGGCGGTCATGCTCCTCCTCAATGTAGGCGGCAAGTTCAGGGTCAGATGAAGCCAGAGTAGAGCCGGAAGCCTTAGCCAGACGGCGTGTATGACGACCACCTTCAAACTCAGCATCAAGCCAGGTGTGCAGAAGATCATCCAAATCATCAGGGGTGACGAAAGCGGACGCGATGCACATGACATTGGAGTCATTATGCTGACGAGCCAGAGCAGCCACCTGCGGGGTGCGAGTCAGCGTAGCACGGATACCCTGCCAACGGTTGGCAGCAATGCTCATTCCAAGACCGGAGAAACAAATCAGAATACCACGATCGGCACGGCCATCCACCACGCGCTTACAGACAGCGTTGGCATAATCAGAGTAATCGCAGGCTTCCTTAGTCTCAGGGCCTACGTCCTCTACAGTATAGCCCCAGTTCGTGAGGATTTCCACGGCGACTTCCTTCAGATCCACACCCTTGTGGTCTGAACCGATTGCGATGCGAAGGTTGGTGTTCATATGCTGTTGAATACAACGCCTGTTGCGCGGGCATTCTACCACAGGCCTCTGATAATAGCAAGCGCAAAGTAGGGAAAAAGAACACCGCCGCCCCCATAACTGAGGACGACGGTGAAATTCTCAATCGCAGCTTAAGCTGCTGACGCCTTAGTTGAACTTGGCGATGAGAGCCTGACGCTGAGCCTCGAGCTCGGCGGGAAGCTTGTCACCAACCATGTTGAACAGCTCGGTCTGGGACTCAAGCTCAGCCTTCCACTCGGACTCGGAAAGAGCCATGTTGGTGTTGAAGGCGGCTTCATCGTAGCCATTGAGACCCTCGGTGTCGAGCTCAGAGTAGGCGGGGGAGATACCCAGAGCGGTCTCCACACCGTCAACCTCACCACGGCAGCGGCGAAGCACCCAGTCAAGAACGCGCATGTTGTCGCCGAAGCCGGGCCATACGAAGTTGCCCTCAGCATCCTTGCGGAACCAGTTCACGTTGAAAATCTTGGGAAGCTTGCAAGCGCAGGTCTTGGTGCCCATGTCGAGCCAGTGCTGCCAGTAGTCACCCACATTGTAGCCAATGAAGGGCTTCATAGCCATCGGGTCGCGGCGAACCTGACCAATCTGGCCGAAAGCAGCAGCGGTCATCTCGGAGCCCATGGTAGCACCCACGTACACGCCGTGGTTCCAATCCTTGGACTGGAATACGAGCGGCATGGTGGTAGCGCGGCGGCCACCGAAGAGGAATGCGCTGATGGACACACCCTCGGGGTTGTAGTACTCGGGGTCGAGCGTGGGGCACTGAGAAGCGGGAGCGGTGAAGCGGCTGTTCGGGTGAGCGCACTTGCGGCCGCAGTCGGGCGTCCAGTCGTTACCCTGCCAGTCGATGGCGTGAGCGGGAGCCTCGCCGTCCATACCTTCCCACCATACGTCACCGTCGTCGGTCAGACCCACGTTGGTGAAGATGATGTTCTCCTTGATGGTGTCCATGGCGATGGGGTTGGACTTGTAGGAAGTACCGGGAGCCACACCGAAGTAACCGTTCTCGGGGTTGATGGCGTGGAAGGTACCGTCCTCGTGGGGCCAAATCCAAGCGATGTCGTCACCGATGATGCTGGTCTTCCAGCCCTTGGCAGCCAGTGCGGGCGGGGGCACAACCATGGCCAGGTTGGTCTTACCGCAAGCAGAGGGGAATGCGCCGGTCACATAGGACTTACGGCCCTGGGGATCGGTGATACCAAGGATGAGCATGTGCTCAGCCATCCAGCCATTCTTCTTAGCGATGCCAGTAGCGATACGCAGAGCAAGGCACTTCTTGCCGAGCAGAGCGTTACCACCGTAACCGGAACCGTAGGAGATAATCTCGCCAGTCTCGGGGAAGTGGCAGATGTACTTCTCCTCGTTGTTACAGGGCCAAGTTACGTCCTCCTGACCGGGCTCAAGGGGAGCACCTACAGTGTGAAGGCAGGGAACGAAGTCGCCGTAGCCGTCACGCTTGGGATTGCCACCACCGTTCACCTCGTCCTCCAGACGCTTAAGAACCTTCTCGCCCATGATGGTCATGATGCGCATGTTGGTCACAACGTAAGCGGAGTCAGTGATTTCGATACCGATCTTAGCAAGGGGAGAGTCAAGCGGGCCCATGCAGAAGGGGATAACGTACATGGTACGGCCCTTCATGGAACCATCGAGGTAGGGGTTGAGGATGGCGCGCATCTCAGCCGGGGACTTCCAGTTGTTGGTAGGACCAGCGTCCTCCTGCTTCTCGGAGCAAATGAATGTGCGTTCCTCTACGCGAGCCACGTCAGAAGGAGTAGAACGAGCCAGGAAGCAGCCGGGGCGCTTCTCAGGATTCAGACGGATGTACGTGCCCTTCTCTACGAGCATGTCGCACAGCTTGGTGTTCTCTTCCTCGGAACCGTCGCACCAGTAGACGGAATCGGGTTTGCAGAGCTGGCGGATTTCCTCCACCCACTCAGCAGCCTTCTTGTGTGTAGTACCTGTAATCATGGTGCCCATAAAATAGCACACCGGAAGCGAACTTGCAACACGAAAAATCAAGATTTTTCGCCATAAGAGCATTTTTTTATTCATAACACACCGCTTCTTCCCGTTATTTCCACGATGAACAGCCCATCAATTTAGCACAAACTGCCCACAATCTAGTGGACTATTTGGGAAAGATGCTTGACAAAGCTAAACAAATCGTGCACTATAATAGCTGTAATGGGCAGCAGACTTACACATTCCGGAATCAGGCGAGCCGCAACTTTGGCCGCCGTCATAGCCACGGGTACGGTGGGCAGTACATCTGCACAGGATGTAGTGCCTCTACCTTCAGAGGTATTTGGAGAACAGCCGCCGGGCAGTAATCCCATTATTGATGTGACAGACCGCATGACCGCGGTCACGCCCCTTTCCCTTGACCCGGAAATTCCAGACACAATTACAGTCAATAACGAAGGAGGTGAAATTTTATACGACAGCGAAAACCGCACCCTTACCTACAAAGGAAGCGGACGCCCTATTCACCTCGTTACCGATGAAGGGTTGGATGTAGCAGCATCAGAGATTGTGATGGACCTTGGTCGCCACAATGTTCGCCTACAGGGGCCGCTTACCATTTATCAGGGAGAAAGCCTTACCTTGGCAGAAAACGGCACGTATAACTGGGAAAAACAGAGCCTTGACGCGCGCAATGTCAAATCAAAGGTAACAGGCATCCTCGTTCGCGGTTCTCGCATTGAGTACGCAAAAGACGCAGAAGGCCGCAACTTCATGCGAGTGCATGACGCCTTTGCCTCCACAGATGATGCCCAGACGCCTGATACTTGGATTGGCACAGGCGTGCTTACTATTTATCCCGGTGATTATGGCCACATCACCCGCCTCAGCGTATCCGCAGGTGACTACGATATACCGATTCCGGTACTGGGCTGGTTCTCCTTCTCCCACTCTCTTAACCCCAAGGAAGGTTATATGCCGAACGTCGGCAGCAAATCCGCATGGGGCTCGTACCTCCTTAACAGCTATGGGTTCTTGCTTGGCAATCGCAGAGTGGAAGGCAACATGCCAGTGTCTGACTATGTGCTGACGCTACATGCAGACGTCCGAACGCGCCGCGGCATGGCAGTGGGTTTAGACCTTGAGGATGTACTCATGCAGAAGCGAACCGCCACCAGCGGACTTCAGACCTACTTCATTCTGGATGACTCTCCCGATATTAATCCCACTAACACATACCGCCAGCCCACGAGTCACGAGCGTTATCGCATCGCGCTCAGTGGCATATGGAACTTACCAATAGAGGAACAGAACCCCTCAGCTAACTGGACACTGGGAGCAAACTTGAATATCCTCAGTGATCGCTATGTTCTGAGAGACTTCTTTGAAGATCTTAGCCGTATCGATGACAAACCAGATAACACCGTACAAGTGGTAAGGAGAGGCTCGCTGAGCCAGACCATGCTCATGACCCGCTTTGCTCCTAATGATTACTACCAGACAGACGAACGAGCGGAGTTATCATACTACAGAGCCCGAACAGCTTTCCGCAATACAAGTATCGCATATGAGACTCGTAACAGTTTTGGTGTGATACGGCAGGAGTTATCTGCTGAGGAAAGAGCGGAATACCAGTACAAACTCAGCAACTTAACTGATTCATCCGCACGTGCATATTATCAGCGCATGTTGAACTCAGGTAGTTACCTCCGTGCCAACACCACGCATGAGTTTTCCACCAATTTCACAATACTCCGCTTCCTGAATATCACCCCCAAAGCGGGTGTGGGCTATTCCGGTTATTACGGAGTGGAAGGCGTGGGTGATGATCACCGCTTCCTTGGTTTTGCCGGTGTGGACGTTAACATCAAATTCCATCGCCATTACGAGAACTTCCGCATTCCCAGCTTAGGCATGCGTGGACTCACTCACGTGATTAAGCCTTTCACCACACTGTCACACTGCAGCATCTCATCCTCCAACCCGATGGTGCCACAAGTAGATATGTGGGCAAGTAATTTCGGCACCACTACCAGTAACCCCATGGAACTGGATTTGATGGGTTTCACCGGCATTGACAGCTGGGGCACTTGGAGCATTTGGCGTATGGGCGTCAGCAATATATTAACCACTACTGTTGATGGCGAGCAGCGCACCTTACTGAACTGGAATTGCTTCATTGACTACAACGAGGAAAACCCGAACTCCGCTAATCAGTTCTCAAACCTTCACTCGCTTGTGGTATTCAGACCCTCTTCCCAGTTTTACGTTAGCGCCAACACCATGACGCCCACCATCAAAAATGGTGATGGCTACAGAGAATACCACATTTCCATGGGCTGGCAGCCCTTGGCGGCACTTGAAACAAGCCTCGGCTATAGTGTGCTCAAAAACCACCCGATTCAGAGTGACGCAGAGCAGGTATCCATGCGAGCCAACCTCCGCATCAACGAACGGTATTCAATCGCTTGCCGCTGGAACTGGGACATCGAAAGAGGTCGCATGATAAACCAGCAGTACTCACTGTTCCGCAAATCCGGTGCTTGGTACATGGGAGCCACCCTCTTCTTCAGAAACAATGGAGGGAGAAACGAAGCTGGCTTTGGCCTTACCTTCACCTTGGGTGAAACCGGCACATCTCTTCCCTTAAGTATCTTGTAATACAATGATATTATTCTCATACAGCCACCCCCGTCCATTACCTAAGGTCGGGGGTGTTTTTTCTCTGATTTTTTCAGTAGTAGAATAAAAATATAACGTAATACGCATTTTATGCTTGCTATTTTTACAGAAATAAGGCAGCATGTGCTCAAACATAGACCATGAACACAAGCGCAAATCTTAAAATCGGTATCATTCAGAACAGCCCGCTGACTGCGGATCTCTCCAACAACCTCCGCCAGATTGTACAGGGCTACCGCGAATGTCTGGACCACGGGGCCAATCTCATCGTGGCACCCGCCTGTGCCCTCTGCGGCCCCAATCCCGGAGCACTCCTCCAGAGAAGCTCTTTCATTCGTCAAATTCAGGCTGCCCTGAAGGCTCTTTCCATGGAAATTGGAGAAGTTCCTCTGCTGCTGGCAGCATTTACACCCGGTTTCCAAGACGAAGACGGGGAAGAGCCGGAAGAGCCGTATGTAGATGACGGCATCAGCGACCTTGCCCCTGAGTACAACCGGATTATGTTGGTTCCTCATCTTCTGGAAAGTGGGCAGGTAACAGAACTAGTAGACTGCGACCTCTTTGAACTGGACGGTGTGCATATCTATACGGATGTTCAGGACGTAGCGGCGCTGCCGGTCGATACTGAACTTGACCTCATTATTCACATGCCGACCCTTCCTTGGCATGCCACCGGGGCCCCGGAGGAAGAAGAGCTACGCCAATGGGAAGCTCAGACAAACAAGGTACCGGTTATCAGCGTGTACCCGGCCTGCACCGCAGACGGCAATATCTACGCCGGCGGTTCTGGGGCCTATTCAGCAGATGGCACGACGCTGGCTCGCCTACCCTTCTTTGAAAGCGCTAACAAGGTTGTCAGCCTCACAAGCAAAACGCGTGCCAAGGCACTGCCTGAGCCCAGCGAACTCCTTTTCCTTGCAATTGAGCGAGGCATTCGAGACTCAGTAAAAGCAAACGGATACAGCGGTGTTTGCCTTAATCTTGACCAGCCGAATGCAGATGTACTGGCAGCCATCTGCACTGAAGCGCTCGGGCGCTCAAACGTGGTCGGCATTACCACCACGGGACAAGATTACATTGCTAAGGCTCTGAATATCACCTGCCATCAACCGGACACATCAGCCCTGCTCTCTGCTGCGGATGACATTCTCTGTGATGCAAACGCTGATGCTTTCAGAGCACGCCTGATTCATACCCTGAGTTACAGCATAGCGGAAAATCATGGCTTAATGTACCTCAGCTCATTGAGCAGACGCGAGTTCATGCTTGGAGAGTTCACCTTATACGGAGAATCATGCGGGCTACTGGCCCCTCTCGGGAATCTGTACGAGATGGATTTGCACCTGCTGCGAAATTACCTCTCAGAAAGTTACACTAGCCTTTTCGGCCCCATCAAATCACCTGAAATTCCGGAAACAGACAGCATTATCCATGAGTTGGCAGATCGGAACATCAGCGCTTCTGACTTACTCAACGAATATACAAGCGTCTTCCGAGAAAGCGAGGTTCGCATGATTCAGCGCAAGATTATTGCCTCTGCACTGAAACGCACACAAATGCCTATGGTGCTGCATGTGGATCGTCCTCAGGAGCGCCAAGCGCCTCCGGTTTCTCACAGATTAAATGACTGATTTGAGTCTAAACCAGCCACTACCCAATGAAATGAACTCCAGCGCTGCTCACATCTGTGAGCAGCGCTGATGGTTTCTAAACAGCCTATTAATCAGCAGGTACTTTTCTCGGCCGGCGAGGCTAATACGAGAAACAGAAGAGTCCAGCCGGAAAACACCATCTCCACCGCAATAGCTGTACCTATCAACCACAAGGAAGATTCCGGCCACGTCCAGAGCACAAGCCCACCAAGCAAACAAGAAACGCATGCATTGAAAAATCGCCATACGCGCCCTTGCCCTCGGCTTAACGAGAAAGCCACTATCAATCGTAACACGCCCCCGGCAAGCAAAGCCACACCAATGGTCAGTGTAATAATCTCCATGGATGCTAGCGGCTGCATAAGCAGCAGTGCCCCCAGCACCAAAAATACCATGGCCGACAAGGCACTCCAAAGCCGTTCTCCTGCCCGAGTGAACACATGCAATAGATGCATGAAGCCCACCACAACGAACACGAACCCAGCCACCCACACCGCGGAAGCTCCCAGCAAATACGGAAAGCTCAGCATCGCAAAACCAACGATAAGCTCCAGTACAGCCAGAAAAGCTACGAGCCATGGGCTCCCCATATATTTTCCTACTTTGTTATCTGCATTCATAGCTCAATGCCTTCCTATATCGTTCTTCCACCACATTCCAGTTTATGTGCTTCATGAAAGCACTCACATATCCCTTTCGATCACAGCCCCATGTCAGGTAGTAAGCATGTTCCCATACATCACAAACCAAAAGCGGGCTGAAGCCAGGCACGAGTACATCTTGGTGTCGGCAAATTCCTGTTACCATCAGGCGCCGGCTGAGAGAATCCACCCCCAGCACTCCCCATCCGCTCCCCTGCACTGCTGCCGTCACGCTTTCAAATATATTCCGAAAACCGGAAAAGCTGCCAAACATTGCATTAATTTCAGCAGCAAGTTCTCCATGAGGAGTTTCACGAGCTTCAGAAGTCAGATTCTCCCAATAAAGCGTATGGAGAATATGCCCGCCCAGATTAAAAGCGAGGCTCTGGCTCACCGCGGGCGCCTGAGCTGTACTGATTACCCCATCATTAATGAGTGTTAGAGAGTCCAGTGCAGCATTTGCCCCTGCCACATAAGCAGCATGGTGCTTATCATGGTGCAGATACAGAGTCTCAGCGCTTATAAGCGGCTCCAGCGCAGACTCACTATAAGGCAGCGGCGGCAGAACATAACGTCCATCGGCATACCCGCACAGAAAGTTCAAACTATCGTTCATACGAAGGATGTGACTCCTTCGTGTGATTCCCCTTTCAATATATGATGGAAAAAGCAATCAAGGCCAGTCCACCGAAACCACAGTCACATTATCAGCCCCTGGGTCCTTCAGAGCCTGACACGCCTGAACAATAGCTGCGGACAATGGCATATCCTTCCCCGACAGCAGCTGCCTAACCTCAGGAGAAAGTATTTGCTGCAGCAATATATCATCTGCACCATCAGTAGCAAGGATAATTCTGTCACCCGGCAGTAAAGGCATGGGGGTAGCGGCCAAATCCACCAAAGACGGCGTCATCCCGGTCAGAGCAGAACGCAAGGAATGCCCACCTCGCATGGCCTCTTCATACGATAGAGCGCCAGCATTCACATATTCCAAGTACACAGGACGCATGGAATGATCCTCATTCAACCGGAGAAGGCGCTGCCTGCGCCAAATAAACAGTAAAGAATCCCCCACACTCACCCACCAAATGACTCCGGAGCTGATATAAGCCGCCACTAACGTGGTGCCACCATAGGAAGATGTACCTTCAAACGCTGCGCCAACCGCGGCATTAGCGGCGTCCAACGCGTGCTGCAAACGCCGAGTTACTGGCATGGCGGCTGCTGTCTGCGAAAAATCCTGCTCGAAAGCCTCCACCGCAGCTGCAGAAGCAAGTTCACCATGCTGGTGCCCCCCCATTCCATCGCAAACCACCACAAGCACCCCCTCCGGATAAAACTTCACCCGGTGAGCGTCCTCTTGGCTATCACGTAAGCCTATCCAGTTTGCAACATTAACATTCACGCAATCTCATACCTATCATAAGAAGCATACGCCTTCAAGCATAAATCACAGGTCTTGCCTTTTATGACAGAATTGCCTCACGCTTCACAGCAAATAAATCACAAATAATCGCTACAGCTCCTGCTTCATTCTTGCCAAAGCCATACTCATTATGATATAATGACTGCCAGAGAGTAACCATTTAGACGATTTCCACATAATATGGCACACGAAACTGCTTTCCTCGGCGCCGGCACCGTACTTGGCCAATACTGGACCAAGAGGCGTTACTTTGATTACCTCATCAACAAAGAAAACTTCCAACTTACCTTCGGGCGGAGTTTCCGCATGATGGTCTATCTGGATAATGCCGTGGCAAATGGAGCAGAAAATGTTAAACAGAATATAGAAGCGGATACACGCGCCACCAATTATCTGCTCAACCACTTGGCAGATATAAAGCCGGAGTTCACCGTATTCGTCACAACCTGCGATATGCTGGCAGAAGATGCGGATGAAAACACACCTACTCTCGAGCACAGTGACGATCCCTACGTACAGAACCGCATCAACCTCTACCGCGAGCTGAACCGACAGTACGGCCGTGTGCTGAATGTACACCTGCCGGAAATCGCGTCCGTCACACACCGCGGCTTCAGCTCCATCATTGATACCCTGCTGAACCCGCCAGACAAAGGCAAACTCCCCCTCGCGCCGCTTGAAATGCACCAGCTGTACTTCTCCCAGCGAATTTTGGGCGACGTAGAACGCTGCATCCCACTGGGAATTCCCTCCATCATTCCCGCCATGCCGCCGCTCACGGCTACAGAGATTACAGAAATCATCGCGCCGCAGCTCGTGGACAGATTGCCCGCCTTCGACCCTTCCCAGCCCATGGGTTCCCGCCGCAGCTCCATCCACTCCTTCCAGTGGCTGGACCCCAAGGATGGCTATCTCGTGACGAAAGAAGACCAGTTAGAGCTGCTTAAATTCTATTTTGGCTCAGATTTCTCGTAGTCTCATCTCGCAGGAACCAGCCATTTTCAGACGCGCAATAACAGCTTCCATGCTGATTGCGCGTCAATTTTTTGCTCATCCATTATGAGAAAAAGCTTGACTGAAACGTCATCATCTGCTAATCTGCCGCGCGTTATGGCAAAAGTTCCCGTTATTCAGCTCCGCAAGGGTCACGCCGTGAATTACAACGGCGACATCTGTGTTGTGCGCGAAAGCCAGCTCAAGACCCCGCCCCGCATGGCCTCCTACGTGCAGATGACCATCCGCAGCATCGCCACCAAGAAGGACTACAACCTTCGCCTCACCTCCAACGACTTCCTCGAGGGCGTTATGCTCAGCCGTGAGGAAATGGAGTTCTCCTATGTGGACGGCATGGGCTACCACTTCCTGAACAACGAGACCTTCGAGGACGTTTGCGTATCCGAGGATATCGTTGAGCCCGTTAAGGACTACCTCATCGAGGGCGAGAACTACGTGCTTCTCTTCACGGACGAGATTGTATGCTCCATCGAGCTGCCCGCCGCTATCACCATGGAGGTAGCTGAGGCTCCCGAGGGCGTGAAGGGTAACTCCGCCAACAACGTTTACAAGAGCGCCACTATGACCACCGGCCTTGTTGTACAGGTTCCCCTGTTCATCTCCGCTGGTCAGCGCATCTCCGTGAAGACGGAAGACGGCTCCTACCTCGGCCGCGTTAACAACTAATTCCGCTTCCGAAATCTCCTTCTATACTGTCACCCACGCCCGGCATGGCCGCGCGTGGGTGATTTTTTTTATAGCATTCTGCCCAAATGCGGCATTTTGCCGCAATACAACATGCGACATTTTGCCCACATGCGGCGTTTTGCCGCACCGCAAGACTGATATACCCAAATACAAAAGTGGCGGACTCATTTATATTTCAAGGACTTACAAGTTGTGACATACAGCAAGCAAAGTTGGCATGCCATTTGCAACAGTAGGGGTAAGCAGAGGGCTCAGCACATGAGCCCGAAAACCAAAATCTTAAACAAACAACACACAAATAGAAAGACACAACACCATGAGTAAGATTCTCGGAATTGACCTCGGTACCACAAACTCCTGCATGGCTGTTATGGAAGGCGGTCAGGCAACAGTGCTTGAAAACAGCGAAGGCGCCCGCACCACCCCCTCTATCGTAGCCTTCACCAAGAGCGGCGAGCGCATCGTTGGTCAGGCTGCTAAGCGTCAGGCCGTCACCAATCCCCGTAACACCATTTTCTCCGCCAAGCGTCTTATCGGCCGTAAATATGCCGAGCTGACAGCTGATGACAAGAAGGTGCCCTACACCATCGTAGAGGCAGCTAACGGCGATGCCCACATTCAGGTGGAAGTCGGCGGCGAGACCAAGGTATACTCCCCTCAGGAAATCAGCGCCATGATTCTCAGCAAGTTGAAGGCTGATGCCGAAAGCAAGCTCGGCGAAACCATCACTGAGGCTGTAATCACCGTACCCGCCTACTTCAACGATGCTCAGCGTAACGCCACCAAGGCCGCCGGTGAAATCGCAGGCCTGAAGGTGCGCCGCATCATCAACGAGCCCACCGCCGCCGCTCTGGCCTATGGTCTGGATAAGGGTAGCAACGAGCAGATTGCCGTGTATGACCTCGGTGGTGGTACCTTCGATATCTCCGTGCTGGAAATCGGTGATGGCGTGTTCGAAGTAAAGGCCTCTGATGGTGACACCCACTTGGGTGGTGATGACTGGGATAACGCTATCATCAATTGGATTCTCGCTGAGTTCAAAGCCGCTGAGGGCATGGACATCTCCCGCCAGACGGACGCACTCCAGCGCATTAAGGAGGAAGCTGAGAAGGCTAAGATTGCTCTTTCATCCACTCAGAGCTATGACATCTCCCTGCCCTTCATCACCATGGATGCTACCGGGCCCAAGCACATCATGCTGAACCTCACCCGCAGCAAGCTCGAGCAGCTCACAGAGAACCTTCTGGAGCGCACAGCTACTCCCGTGCGTAACTGCATCGCCGCTGCTGGTCTGAGCACAAGCGATATTAACGAGCTCGTGCTCGTGGGTGGTATGACCCGCATGCCCGCCGTGCAGGAAATGGCCAAGCGCCTCGCCGGTAAGGAGCCCCACAAGGGTGTGAACCCGGATGAAGTGGTGGCCGTGGGTGCTGCCATTCAGGGTGGTGTGCTTTCCGGCTCCGTGACGGACGTGCTCCTGCTGGACGTGACACCCCTCACCCTTTCCATCGAAACCATGGGCAGCATCGCTACGCCGATGATTGACCGCAACACCACCATTCCCGTACGCAAGAGCCAGGTGTTCTCCACCGCTGCTGATAACCAGCCGGCCGTGGACATCCGCATCTGCCAAGGCGAGCGCAAAATGTTCAACGATAACAAGCTACTGGGTAACTTCAAGCTTGACGGCATTAAGCCCGCTCCTCGCGGCGTACCTCAGATTGAGGTGACCTTCGACATCGATGCCAACGGTATCCTCAAGGTAACCGCCAAGGATAAGGACACCGGCAAGGAGCAGAACATCTCCATCCAGGGTTCTTCCGGCCTCTCCAAGGAGGAAATCGAGCGCGCTAAGCGTGATGCCGAGATGCACGCTGAAGAAGACCGCAAGAAGGCTGAGGACATCGAGGCCATTAACAAGGCTGACTCCCTCGCCCACAGCGTAGAGCGCCAGATTAAGGAAATGGGCGAGCAGGTTCCTGCTGATGTAACCAAGCCCATTCAGGACAAGGTGGACGCCCTCAAGAAAGCCGCTGAAGCTAAGGATGTAGACAAGTGCAAGACCCTCACTCAGGAGCTTGAGACCATGCTTGCCAACCTCCAGCAGGCTGCACAGCAGGCAGCTGCAGCCCAGCAGGGCGGCTGCAGTGGTGCCGGTTGCAACGCCGGCCCCGAGCAGCAGAGCGGCCCCCGTAAGGCCAGCGGCAAGGTAGTGGACGCCGAAGTAGTAGACAACGACTAAATCTCCTACACCGGGCGAGAGGTGAAACTTCAGCACGCTCTCGCCCGGTACCCATCCTCACTAGATTTTTAACCAGAATACACTATACCATCATGATTAAGCCCATCGGACAACGCGTACTCGTAGAGCGAGTGGAAGCAGAGAGCAAAACCGCAGGTGGTCTCTTCCTGCCTGACAGCGCCAAGGAGAAACCGCAGGAAGCCATTGTGCGTGCCCTCGGCACCGGCGGCCGTGACAAGGACGGCAAGGAAATCCCCTTCAACGTAGCCGTTAATGACAAGGTTCTCATCACCAAATACGGTGGCACGGAGGTAACCGTCAACGGCATCACCTATACCATCCTCAACGAGAGCGACATCCTCGCCATCATTGACTGATTAACACTTTAACTCAGAAACTTCTAAAACTATTTTAAATTATGGCAAAGCAACTTGCATTCGATGAAGCCGCCCGTCAGAGCCTTCTGGCCGGTGTAACAAAAATCGCCAAGGCTGTTAAGAGCACACTCGGTCCGGCTGGCCGTAACGTGGTGATTGACAAGAAGTTCGGCTCCCCGAACATCACCAAGGACGGCGTGACCGTCGCCAAGGAAATCGAGCTCGAAGACGCTTACGAGAACATGGGCGCCCAGCTTGTACGCGAGGTTTCCAGCAAGACCAACGACATCGCCGGTGACGGCACCACAACCGCTACCGTGCTTGCCGAAAGCATCTATCGCGAGGGTCTCCGCAACGTGACCGCCGGTGCCAACCCCATCTCCCTGCAGCGCGGCATCAACAAGGCCGCTGCCGCCATTGTCGAGGAGCTCAAGAACATCTCCAAGCCCGTTGACTCCGGCAAGGAAATCGCTCAGGTGGCTACCGTTTCCGCCAACTGGGATTCCGAAATCGGTGACATCATCGCTGAGGCTATGGACAAGGTGGGCAAGGACGGCACCATCACCGTGGAAGAAGCCAAGGGTATCGACACCTCTCTGGACGTGGTGGAAGGTATGCAGTTCGACAAGGGCTACCTCTCCCCCTACTTCGTGACCAACGCCGACACCATGGAGGCTGTTCTGGAGAGCCCCTACATCCTCATCTTCGAGAAGAAGATTTCCAACCTGAAGGACTTCCTTCCCGTGCTGGAGAAGGTTGCTAAGAGCGGCAAGCCCTTCCTCATCATCGCTGAGGACATCGAGGGTGAAGCTCTCGCTGCCCTCGTGGTGAACCGCCTCCGCGGCACCCTCAACGTGGCCGCAGTGAAGGCTCCCGGCTTCGGCGACCGCCGCAAGGCCATGCTTCAGGACATCGCCGTCCTCACCGGTGGCCAGTGCATCTCCGAGGATCTCGGCCTCAAGCTTGAGAACGTGGAAATTGACCAGCTCGGTATGGCTAAGCGCGTTGTCATCACCAAGGACACCACCGTTATCATCGAAGGCGCCGGCAACTCCGGTGACATCTCCGCTCGCGTATCCCAGATTCGCAAGCAGATTGAGGACACCACCTCCGACTACGACCGCGAGAAGCTCCAGGAGCGCCTCGCCAAGCTCGCCGGCGGTGTGGCCGTTATCAAGGTAGGCGCTGCCACCGAGACGGAAATGAAGGAGAAGAAGGATCGCGTGGACGATGCTCTTCACGCTACCCGCGCTGCTGTGGAGGAAGGTATCGTTCCCGGCGGTGGCGTAGCCCTCATCCGCGCTCAGAAGGCCGTCTGCGCCCTCGAGCTCAGCGGTGATGAGAAGACCGGTGCTGCCATCGTTTACCGTGCCGTTGAGGCTCCCCTTCGCCAGCTCGTTGAGAATGCCGGCCGTGAGGCTGCCCTCATCGTTGAGAAGGTAAAGAGCCTGGAGTCTCCCACGATGGGTTACAACGTGGTGACCGATGCTTATGAGGACCTCCTCACCTCCGGCGTGGTGGATCCCACGAAGGTGACCCGCTCTGCTCTGCAGAACGCAGCTTCCATCGCCGGCCTCATGCTTACCACCGAGTGCCTTATCGCTGACCTGCCCGAGAAGAAGGGTTGCGGCTGCGGTTCCCACGGCGGTGCTGACGCCATGGGCGGCATGGGTGGCATGGGCGGCATGATGTAAGCCCCCATACCTCATTGAATTATCACCCGGGGCCGATACAGGCCCCGGGTATTTTTGTTATCGGATAAAAATCCGAGCTATCAGCCGGAGCGCTCGCCTCAAACATTGACATAGCACTTGACAGAGCATAGGCAGAATGTCAGAATGAAGGCATGAAGAAACGGGAAATAGGATTAATAATTCTGGCCGCGTTACTGCTGGGCTCATGCGGAACGACGGAAACGCCGGACGCGCTGAGCTATACCCCGCTGCAACGGGCAGCACAGCAACAGGACGCCGCGGAAACAGCTCGGCTGATTGCAGCAGGAGCGGACGTCAACGCGGCAGCTGACACCCCGGAGTTTTCCCCCTTGTGCCTAGCCATTCTGAGTGGCAATGGTGAGATGGAAACCGTACAAACACTGCTGGAAGCCGGCGCCCGCGTGACGGAGAATGAAGTTCGTCAAGCCGTGGATTCCTGTTATCCGCAATATGTAGAAGCCGTTCTGAACGCAGGAGGCTGCATTCCCCACCACAGCGAAGAATGGAAAGGGAGCATCTTTTCAGAGTTCGGAGGCTTAGGCAAGCCGGATGAAAACGGGCGTGACAGCGTGGCTTGCGCGCGCATCCTGATAGAACGCGGAGCCAGCCTGAACGATGGGAGAGTAAGCCCCCTGCACTATGCCGTCTCAGGAGATAAGCCGGAGCTTGCTCGCTATTACCTGAGCTTAGGAATGAAAGTAAACGCCGTAACGCCCAACGGTGATACCCCTCTCGCTTACAGCATACGAAGTGCCGCCATGGTAAAGCTGCTGCTGGAAGCAGGCGTGCCTGCCGGTGCAGCCCAGCTGCAGATAATCCAACTGGACGGTTCCGGAAAATATGACAAGATCAAATTGTCGCAGATTTTTGATACCACCATCCTGACCACTGAC
>CALABM010000176.1 GCA_937885815.1 uncultured Verrucomicrobiales bacterium
CTGTTTGGGGACGTATGGGCAGAGGTTGGGGGATATTCGCAATTTGCGATGGGAGCAGTTTGACTGGGAGCAGCGTGTGGTGAATATTACTACGGGTAAGACTAAGCTGGTGATGCGGCAGCCTATGCTGGATGGGTTTTATCAGTGGGCGCGGGAGAGGTTTGTGTGGGCGCAGGAGCAGGGCGGGGATGAGGCGGTGTGGGGGTTGCCTCGGCTGCGCTTGCATAGTAATCCTAGCCAGGAGTTTGCTCAGCTGGTGCGGTTACATGGTATCGGGCTGTGTGGTGAGCGTGGGGCTGGGCGGCGCCGGGTGTGGCACAGTAAGACGTTCCATTGTTTGCGCTCTACGGTGGCGACGATGTTGCATGCAAGTGGGGTGACGGAGGGGATGGCGATGGAGCTGGTGGGGCATAAGTCTCGTGAGGTGCATGCGGTGTATCTCAGGCCTACTACGGAGCAGTTGCGGCAGGGGGTGCATGCGCTGCCTGAGGTGTGATGTGGCATAAAAAAGGCCCCCTCGGTGGAGGGGGCTGGTTTTTATTCCTTTCGTGAATTATTTTTTGCGAGCTGGCTTTTGATATATTTATATCCTGCCGGACCAAGAAAAAATATAGCAAAACAGAAAAGTTGGTATGCTGAAGCTCCGTGTTGCTGGCAATATACGAAAGCCCCAATGAGTATGATAAAGATAATTAACTGATGTGTCTGCTCTCTATCTTTTCTCTTGATGTAGGCGTCATTGGCTTTATCTGCACGAGCCTCCATCCTTTCATGTGCTTTGGTCATGATGGATTTCCGGTGTTCGTGAGTATCTTTGAAGCAGTTCAGTACCGTCGCTTTTACTTCTGCGTTTTGCAGATTATCCATCGCCATAAGGAAAGCTGTTTCCTCTGGGATATCTACAGACATCAGGTCTTCTGTGCGAATAAGTCCGTTTTTCTCTGAATTCTGTTTGTATTCAGCGTGCCCTGCCTGCAGGTGGGCTGATTTAGAGGAACGAGATGCTTGCTTTTTCATTAAGTAAGTTGCGTGTTATTGTTTTGAGCGGCTGCGAGTCGAGCCTTCATGCTTTGAATTTTATGAGCTAAGCTCTGTACGCTGGCTGAGTAGTCGCCTGCTTGTAGCATGGCCTTCTGTACTGCACTTTTATTCATTGTGCGCTTTGCCGTTCCTCTTAATATGTGAATATCGTGTATCACGGACCCTTTGAGTAATTTCGCCTCTGCATTTTGTATTGCAAGCGGAACAGTGCTTGGAATCGCAGCTCCGCATGTCAGTACAGAAACAAGTCCGTTACTGAACGATCGAATGATCTGGCGCGAAACTTTTGGCATTGTGAAGAAGTGAGTGGTGGTTCATGGTGACTGACGCTTGTCAGTTTCTGGGACTATTCTAGCAATTTGTGCGTGATTGACAAGAAAATATAGACACTTTATCTAGTGGGTGGGGAAGGGTTAATTAGCGTTAAAGGCGATTTTAGGTTAAGAATACTAGATGTTGAGTGGGGGATGGAAGTGTGGATACAAGATGCATGACGTGAAAATATGTTGCTTTTAGGGATATTATAGGGCGGTTTGGCGCGGTGTCAAGGGGTGGGACGTGGCGGCGATGTGGGGGATTTCTGTGGTGTAGCGTTGGGCCGGGGGATTACTCCCCCGAGCACGTTGCCCGCTCAATGTCAGTTTGGCTCCGCATGGGTGGGATTATGTAAAGAATAGTGTTACGATGATATGCCCTGCAACAACAAGCTGAATCAGGCTTATAATAAAAGGGGGCAGATGCCAGAATGGGGCAAGCCTTTTGCTGAGCCGATATAAAGAGCGATGGAGGCTGTTTTCTTTTTGAAAACCTGCGCGATAAGAAATATTGAAGTATGCGCTGAGATGAATGTATACACCGAAGAATAGATTGGCAAGTGAAGTAAATGCCATCAGGCCAGTAAGGGTACGCAGAATGTTATTTTGAGTGATCGGAGTGTATAAGCTCGCAAGGCATGCCGTGAGAATAAGGAGAGATATATTAGTCAGGGCTTTTACCCATTCTGTCTCTTTATTGATAAGTATATTTTTTATTTCCGATGTATCAATAACAGACGGTTTTTGTTCATCGTCTTTTATTATTGCCGCCACCGCCAGAGCAATAAACACGCATGCTACAACGAGGTAGTATACAAAATACGGAAGGGGTATCATAACGGACGCTTTCTTATTATTTCGTTGATAAATTCTTCCAGAGTTTCTAGCAGACGAGTTGCTATTGGACTAAAGGGGGGCTGCCCGCTGCCTGTTCAGGTGTAAGTCCGCTAATTTGAGCAAGCTCGGCGCGTTCGGTTTCTGTAAGAGCATCGGCTCCTTTAGTGACAAGGTTGTGCATGATGCTTTTGCAGATGGATTGCAGTGATTTGCGTTTTTCTTCCTCGGTGAGGGTGTCAAAGCCTGGCACCCAGCGTTGTACTGTGCCCTCTGGGAGGTCTACGGTGAAGACGAATGTTTGCTGCTTTCGCTTGTTGAGTACGTATTCTATGTGTTTTGATAACTGTTCGGTGAGGGGACGGTTGCCAGCAAGTATGAGCCTCAGAGAATCATAGCTCACGCCTAACTCTTCAGCTAGCTTTTTCTTCCCTCCTGTCCGATTTTCGAGGGCCTTGTTGATTTCTTCGATTGTCATGGCTTCAGTTTAGAGCAATTTGTTCACAAAAACAAGCCGAAACGAACAAAAAGCGCGAAAAAATTAAAAAATAACGAGCTTCTTGTCTTGGCATGTGAGCAAAAGCTCATAAATTAGCGTCAGTGAGCGAACCATTTGCACAACATGACAATCAACTTAACGATAACGCCATTTGAATATGCACTGGCTTGCCTCGGAGCAGCTACGCTGGGACAGACGCTAGAATCCGCCATTGTGAACGCGCAGGTGTCGATTGCGAGACCCGCAGTAAAGCAAGGAGAGTAATATGATTAAGCTTAATAAGAGAAAGCTTTGGACGATAGGGTATGTGCTGTTTGTGGGGGGCGGGTGTTTTCTGCTCGCTGCGTTTGTGGGGGGGGGCTTATTGTGCTGGTGCGCCACTCACATGGGTGACACTTTAGTTCACCCACATAGGTTACACTTTT
>CALABM010000177.1 GCA_937885815.1 uncultured Verrucomicrobiales bacterium
CGGGCCTACCGCCGCGCCTTCGGCGTTTCGCCCTCGGCGTGGAGACGATCGGTCGGCGCTGAGGCGGATGCGGATGCGGACTTCTGCCGGGCCCTCTGCGCGCAGCTCAGCATACCATACGAGGAGCACCGCATAGATGCCCCCGCCCTCGCGGCAGAGAGCGGGCAGTCCTTGGAAACAGCCGCCCGCTTGGCACGCCGTGCTCTGCTGAAAGCTGCTGCTACCCGGCTGAATGCCCCCATCGCCCTCGCCCACCATGCGGATGACCAAGCAGAAACTGTCCTCTTCCGCCTGGCGCGTGGCGCAGCCGGTCCCCGCGGCATGGAGCCCGTGCTGCAGGCAGAAGGCTGCCTCTGGCTGCGCCCCCTCCTCAGCACCACCCGCGCAGCACTCACCGCTTGGCTCACGGAGCAAAAGCTCGCATGGCGGGATGACTCCACCAACAGCGTACCGGATGTAACCAGAAACCGCCTGCGGCTGGAAGTCATCCCCGCACTGAACCGTGCCATGGGGCGTGACGTGGTGCCCATCATTAACCGCAGCGCACGCCTCCAGAGCGAAACCCTCCAAGCGCTGGAAGCTGCCCTCAGCTCCCTGCCCAGTACGGACCCCCAAGGCCGCCTGTACCTGCCCTTCGTGCTTGCACAGCCCCTTCCCCTGCGCAAAGCCATTCTGCGCCACTACCTCCTGCAGCATGCCGTACCGGAGGTGGATGAAGCCATGATTCTTGCGCTGGATTCCATGCTCCCTGCGGAGGCCCCCACCTCACGCCGCTGCCTGCCCGGCGGCTTCCTTGCCATCCGGCGGCAGAAAAGGCTCATCCTGCAGCACACGGCAGAACGCCCGGAAGAAGAGGCCTGAGCCCCTACTCCGTGCTCGCAAAGTCCTAGTACCTCGCCAGCCTCAGCAGAGCCTCACGCTCCGCTCCGTGGCGCTTTCATGGCGGAGCACCAGCCAGCGAGTATCCTCAGGCATCAGCGCACCATCAAAGCGGTCCGCCCACTCCACCAGTAGCACGGCGCCACCGGCCAGATACTCGTCCCATCCCATGCCCAGTGCCTCATCCACACTCTTCATGCGGTAAAAATCAAAATGCGCCGCCGGCAAACGCCCGTCATTATGCTCATGCACCAGTGAGAAAGTAGGGCTCGCGGCAGGGTCTCCCGCGCCAAGCCCCTCCAGAATGCCTCGCACCAAGTGCGTCTTCCCCGCACCCAAATCTCCCACTAGGCCCAGCACCTCGCCACCCTGCAAGCAGCCCGCAAGTTCGCGCCCTAAGGACACCATTTCTGCCTCAGAACTCACCTTCACAGCGCCATTTTTGAAAATTTTATGCATAATTTGACACTTTTTTGAAAAATTTTTAATTTTAGACTTGCCAAATGCGGCCGGACGTATATAATGTGCCAGCCCGCATGCGCGGGTGCAATCCTAAAATTCAGAAAATTATGGCATACGCAGTTTTCACTTCCGGCAACAAGCAGTACCGTGTGACGGTCGGTGACGTGCTCACCGTTGACCGCATCTCCGGTCTGGAGAATGACGGCGAGACCACCTTCGACCAGGTGCTCCTGGTAGAGGATGGCGACGCAACCAAGGTTGGTACCCCCACCATCGAGGGCGCTACCGTAACAGCTAAGGTGCTGGACGCTGAGGCACGTGGTGCCAAGGGCGTCGCTTTCAAATTCAAGCGCCGTAAGGGTTTCCACAAGAAGAAGGGCTTCCGCGCCGCTCTCACCAAGGTAGAGATCACCGCTATCAACGCCTGATTATTAACCACTAACACCAAACATTTTAACTAGTTATGGCACATAAGAAAGGTCAGGGTTCCGTTCGTAACGGTCGCGATTCCCGCAGCAAGCGCCTCGGCGTGAAGAAGTTCGGTGGCCAGGCTGTTATCGCCGGCAACATCATCGTTCGTCAGCGTGGCACCAAGTTCCACCCCGGCAAGAACGTAGGCATGGGCCGCGACTACACCATCTTCTCCCTTGTTGATGGCCGCGTGTTCTTCGACCGCGAAGGTCGCCGCGTGAACGTCGCCCCCGAGGAGGCCTAAACCGCCCCTCCCTCCGACTTTACAAGTTAAGTCTTTTCATTCAAAAAAAGCCGCAGCAACAGCTGCGGCTTTTTTTGTTGTGTGGAACCGCCTTATCTACAATTGACACATAATAAAACATTATATCCAAAACTTTTCACTTTTATTTGTTGTGATTTTCATATAGAATACTCTCGAACTGAGTACCCAAGGTATGGAGGACGATAAGATTTACCAAGTAGGCACCAATATTCAGGAAAAAGCTACCGTCATCTGGAATGTGGCCAACGCCATATTCGGCATCTTCAAGCCGCATGAATACGGCAAGGTCATTCTGCCCATGACCGTGATTAAGCGCTTCCACGACTGCCTTGTGGCTACGCATGCCGAGGTTCTGGCGGCCCATGAAAAGCACGCCGCATTAGCCCCCGGTGCGCTGGATATGATGCTCATGCGTGCATCCGGGTACAAGTTCTATAACACCAGCAAGTTCACCTTTGAAACGCTGATTGCCGACCCGAACAATATCGAAGCCAATTTCCGCAACTATCTGGCGGGCTTCTCTCGCAATGTGCAGGACATCCTCACCAAGTTCCGCTTTGAGGACCAGCTCAACACGCTGGTGGAGCACAACGCCCTGTTCCTCGTGGTGCAGGAGTTTGCCTCTCCCAAGGGCTATCTGGGGCCGGATAAAATCAGCGCGGTGGATTGCGGCTACATCTTTGAGGAGCTGGTGCGTAAGTTCTCCGAATCCTACGCCGAGGAGGCCGGTGCTCACTTCACCAGCCGCGATATCATTTACCTGATGACCGACCTGCTGCTCAGCGGCTCCACGCCCGGTGATGCCAATGTGACGGTGTACGATATGACCATGGGCACCTCGCAGATGCTTTCCTGCATGGAGGAGCGTATCCATGCACTCAACCCCGCCACGCCCGTGACCTGCTGTGGTCAGGAGCTGAACGCTGAGACCTACGCCATCGCCAAGTCCGATATGCTTATCCGCGGCGGTGATCCCGACAACATGCGCTACGGCAACACGCTCTCCGAGGACCAGTTCGGCGGCTATAAGTTCCGCTACATCATCTCCAACCCGCCTTTCGGTATTGACTGGAAGCGCGAGAGAAAGGTGGTGGAGGATGAGCACGCCCGCGGCGTGGCCGGGCGTTTTGCACCGGGGCTACCCAAGATTTCAGACGGCCAGCAGCTTTTCCTGCTCAACGGCCTCTCCAAGCTGGACGACGAAGGCCGCATGGCCATCATTCAGAACGGCTCACCCTTGTTCAACGGCGATGCCGGTAGCGGCCCCTCCGAAATCCGCCGTTACATTCTGGAGCATGATTGGCTGGATGCCATCGTGCAGCTGCCCAATAACTCCTTCATGAACACCGGCATTGCCACATACGTGTGGTTGCTTGC
Organism: uncultured Verrucomicrobiales bacterium; assembly: GCA_937885815.1. Classification (GTDB taxonomy): domain Bacteria; phylum Verrucomicrobiota; class Verrucomicrobiia; order Verrucomicrobiales; family Akkermansiaceae; genus Akkermansia. Next base: position 3,455 of record CALABM010000177.1, read on the forward strand.
CCGCAATAAGCCCGTGCACCGCCGAGGCAAGGTGCAGCTCATAGATGCCTCCCATTGCTTCGAGCCCCGCCGCAAATCCATCGGCGATAAGCGCAACGACATCACGGGCAACTGCCGCCAGCTCATCATGCAGGCGTACGAAGCCTTTGAGCACGATGCCGTCTATGGTGACCCCGAGGGCATCTACTGCGAGAGCAAGGTATTTGAGACGCAGGAGTTCGGCTACAACAAGATTACCGTGGAGCGCCCCCAGCGCGACGAACAGGGCAATGTCATCAAGAAAAAAGGCAAGCCCGTGGCTGATAAATCCCTGCGCGATACGGAGAACGTGCCCATGACTGAGAACATCGCCACCTACATGGAGCGCGAAGTGCTGCCCTACGTGCCCGATGCATGGGTGGATGACAAGGCCACCAAGGTGGGCTACGAAATCCCCATGACCCGTTACTTCTACAAGTATCAGGCACCGGAGGCTGCTGATTCCATCGCCGAGCGTATCTCCGCCTTGGAGGCTGATATTGCTGCATCTCTGAAAAATCTTTTCTCCTGATACTCCTATGAATGAGCTTTCTGCACAAACGGAGCTTTTCAATAACGTTGCCCACATCATTGAGCAGGCGCGCCAACGCGTGCGCACTGCTGTCAATACGGCCATGGTGTACGCCTACTTTGAAATAGGCCGCCATATCGTGGAGCATGAGCAAAAGGGCGACACCCGCGCCGAATACGGCAAGGCTTTGCTGAAGGAGTTGTCGGCTAAACTCACCGCCCGCTTCGGCGAGGGGTGGGGCTACGCTCAACTCAAAAACATACGCCAATTTTATTTGGTATATCAAGAAAAGGCTAATCAGCGATTAGCTTTTTCGGATAATTCTTCTGCTAAAAAAGCTAAACAGCGTTTAGCCTTTTTACAACCAACAGAAACTAAGACTCTTATCCTCTCTTGGTCTCACTACCTTGTCCTTATCCGCATCAAAGATGCCACCGCCCGCAGCTTCTACGAAATTGAGTGCGCCGCCCAGAATTGGAGCGTGCGCCAGCTGCAGCGCCAAGTGAACTCCTGCCTGTACGAGCGCTTGGCTCTCAGCCGCAATAAGGATGAAGTCATGCGCCTGGCCAATGAGGGGCAAGCGGTTGCAAAGCCGTCCGATGTGATTAAAGACCCCATTACCCTCGAATTTCTGGGGCTCAAGCCGGACGAAGCCTATACGGAATCCAAGCTGGAGAACGCCATCATCACCCGTATGCGCGATTTTCTGCTGGAAATGGGCAAGGGGTTCCTCTTTGAAGCACGCCAGAAGCGATTCACCTTTAACGAGGAGCACTTCTTTGTTGACCTAGTGTTCTACAATCGCTTGCTGCAGTGCTACTGCCTGATTGACCTGAAGGTCGATAAATTCACCCATCAGGACCTCGGGCAGATGCAGATGTATGTCAATTACTTTGACCGCTTCGTCCGCCAACCTTTCGAGAAACCCACCATCGGCATTCTCCTCTGTAAGGAAAAGAATGATGCCCTTGTGGAGCTGACTCTCCCCGCCGATGCTAATATCTATGCCTCCTCCTACGAACTTTACCTGCCGGATAAAGCTCTCCTGCAAGCTAAAGTCCGCGAGTGGATTGCTGAATTCGAAGAACAAGAAAAACTCTCCTGATTCCTATGGCAAGACAGATGAAAGACAGCGGGGTGGAATGGATTGGGGAGATTCCGGAGGGGTGGGCAATGGTAAAACTTAAGGTATTACTAGAGGAAGTCAAGAAAAAAAACATAGAAAATAAACGGTTAGCTCTTAAATTTACTTACGGCAACATCGTCAATAAGGTAGTTCATGAAAAGGATGAGCTGTATCTCTATACTTGCGTTGAGCCTAATGACGTTATTGTAAATGGCCTAAACTTGGAGTTCGATTTTATTTCTCAGCGTGTAGGTTTAGTCAAAACAAGTGGCGTAATAACCTCAGCGTACATTTGTATGAGACCAACTAATCTATGCAACGCTCCTTACATATGCTACTTACTTAAAGCTGCAGATGGATATAAAATTCTCCATTCTATGGGAAGAGGACTGCGTCAAATACTAAGTTATAAAGAATTATCTTCATATTCATTCGTCTTACCTCCTATTATGGAGCAAATTAAAGTTGCTGCCTATCTTGACCTCAAATGCGCCGAGATTGACAAGGTAGTAGAGCAAACCCGTGCGACGATTGAGGAGTACAAGAAGCTCAAGCAGGCTATCATCACCGAGGCCGTCACCAAAGGTGTGCGCGGAGCTCGCCCCATGAAGCCCAGCGGTGTGGAATGGATTGGGGATATCCCGGAGGAGTGGCACAGAAGCAGGGTAGGCCTTCACTATCATGTTGTTTTGGGTAAAATGCTGTGTAACACCCAGCAGAATGATACCTACACTCTTGAGCCGTATTACTGTGCTGCTGATATACACTTCGGCTCAGTTGATACAGCAAAGAAGAAAATGTGGTTTTCCCCGGAAGAAAAGGATACGTATCGGGTTATGCCCGGTGACCTTCTCGTCGTAGAGGGCGGCGCAGGTGCCGGTGGATGCGCTATCGTGAAAAAAGGCGAAGCGGCTACATACATCCAAAACTCTATCATGATTGTGAGGGGCAAAAGCACATGCTCTGTTGCATATTTAGGGTACTGGATTGAGAGCCTTGTTAAGCGTGCGTATATTGACGTCGTGTGCAACAAAGCAACAATACCGCACTTCACAAAGGATAAGCTATCATCAGTGCCCATCCCCTTGCCGAGTGCTGAGGAACAGCAAGAAATAGCTACTTACATCGACGCCAAGTGTGCCGAGATTGACCGCATCATCGAGAAAAAGGAGCAGCTCATAGAGGAGCTCGGGAGCTACAAGAAATCGCTCATTTACGAATACGTCACCGGCAAGAAAGAAGTTTCACATAAATAAACAGGAGACTAAAAGCGCCATATTCAAACACAAGGAAAACATTCCCGTAATACAAAATACACAAAACCCCACAAGTCGCCTACTATTAGCACATAAAGAAAAAATCGAAGTAGGAAGAAAAACTTCCTAGTTGGATAAAAAGTTGCATAGACGGATAAAAAATAAAGATATAAAACAGAGATGAAAGTGGATATACAGGGTGAATTATTTGACTTTTCCGCCGAGCGAGAAGAGCGTCCGGGTGTTCTTATATATCAAAGTGATGCTACGGGGGTGAAATTGGATGTACGCATAGAAGGGGAGACGGTATGGTTGACCCAACAGCAAATGGCTGAACTATACCAGACGACGAAGCGCAATATCTCCTTGCACATAAACAACATATTGGAAGAACGCGAATTAAATGAAGATGATGCGACCCGAATCATCCTGCAATCTCGCATGGAAGGTCGGCGCGAGGTAACGCGCAGCGTGACCTTATACAACCTGGACATGATTATCTCCGTAGGGTATCGCGTAAAGAGCCTGTTGGCCACACGCTTTCGCCAGTGGGCAACAGCTCGGTTGACGGAATACATCCGCAAGGGATTCACCATGGATGATGCCCGTTTAAAGGAATTGGGCGGTGGCGGCTACTGGAAAGAGCTGCTGGACCGCATCCGCGATATCCGCTCGTCGGAGAAAGTCATGTTCCGGCAAGTACTGGACCTGTATGCCACCAGTGCAGACTACGACCCGAAAAGCGACACCAGCCGCAAATTCTTCAGCATCGTACAGAATAAGTTTCACTATGCAGCCCATGGGCAGACGGCAGCAGAGGTTATCTACGACCGCGCGGATGCGCATAAGCCGTTTATGGGCTTACAAACATTCAGTGGCTCCTTCCCCATGCTGAAAGATGCACAGATAGCCAAAAACTACCTGACAGAAGACGAACTGAAAGCTCTGAATAATTTGGTATCCGGTTATTTTGATTTTGCCGAGCTGGCAGCACGGCGTCACCGTGTGATGCGTATGGAAGACTACCTGAAGCAGCTGGATAGCCTACTGACAAGCATAGGAGAACAGGTGTTGGAGCACAACGGCCATGTAAGCCATGAGCAGGCCATGCAAAAAGCTGAGAGGGAATACCGTATCTATCAACAGATTGAGCTGTCACCGGTGGAACGTGACTATTTATTGAGCATTTCTGAGCTCAAACAAACTGCTGTAATAGGAAAGAATAAAAAGGATAAGAAATTATAAAATTTTCCACAAAATGCTTTTGCTCAGATAGAAAGAAAATAATCGAACTAGGAAGAAAAACTTCCTAGTTGGAGAAAATGGAAAACACATACAGCGGAAATGAAAGAGAAAGATTTTGAAGCCCACATTGAGGCCGCACTGACGTCGCCCGCGGGCGGGTTGACCAAGGGCACGGACACATACGACTGCGCCACAGCTCTGTACCGGAACACCTTGCTGAGCTTTGTGCAGGAGACACAGCCCAAAGCGTGGAAGAAGTACACCCGCCTCGTGACGCGCAACCCGGAGGACGCCTTCATCAAGGCCTTCAACGAGCGCTGCACTAAGGACGGCCTGCTGCATGTGCTGCGCAACGGCTTTGACGCCGTGGGAGCGCGTTTCCGCGTGTGCTACTTCCGCCCCGAGAGCAACCTGAATGAGGAACACGAGCGCCTGTACCGAGCCAACAAGGTGGAAGTCTACCGCCAATGGTACTACAGCGAGACGTGCAAGAACTCGGTGGACATGGTGCTGGTGCTCAACGGCATCCCTGTGTTTGCGCTGGAGCTGAAGAACCAGCTGACCGGGCAGAACATCGACAATGCCCGCTGGCAGTGGAAAAACGACCGCGACCCGAACGAGCGGTGCTTCGGCTTCAATTTCCGCATCCTGAGCTATTTCTGCGTTGACTTGTACGAAGCCTGCATGGCCACGAAGCTGGCGGGCAAGCATACGTACTTCCTGCCATTCAACCAGGGCAGCGCAGGCGCAGGCAAAAACGGTGGCGCGGGTAACCCCACCGCTGCGGATGGTGATTTTGCCGTATCCTACATCTGGCGCGAGGTGTTCCAACGCGACAGCCTGATGGATATTCTGCACCGCTTCATGAACCTTGAGACCAAGGAGGAGGAAGTCATCCGCAAGAACGGCAAGAAGGACAAAGTGGTGACGAAGACACTCATCTTCCCACGCTACCATCAGCTGGACGTTGTCCGCAAACTCGTGGCACACGTGAAGCAGCACGGCAGCGGCAGCAATTACCTGATTCAGCACAGCGCGGGCAGTGGCAAGTCCAACTCCATCGCATGGGTGGCCCACCGCCTTTCTACCCTGTTCAATGCGGAGAACCAGCCCATCTTCAGCAGCGTGATTGTGGTGACCGATCGCACTGTGCTGGATGAGCAGCTGCGTGGTACCATTTCGGGTCATGACCACACCCGCGGTGTGATTGCCGCCATCGATGATGAAAAGACGTCTAAGGATTTGAAGGATGCAATCAATGCCGGAGCCCGCATCATCATCACCACACTGCAGAAGTTCCCCGTGATTTATCGTGAGGTGATTCACTATGAGGGCCGCCGCTACGGTATCATCATTGACGAGGCGCACTCCTCGCAAGGCGGCAGTGCTGCGGCCAAGATGAAAGCCGCTCTGGCAGATACCCGCGCCGCGCTGGAGCAATACGCCGAGGAGGAGGAACTGGACGCCGAAGCCAACGACGCCGAGAACAAGCTGGTGCAGGAAATTCTGAGCCAGGGCAAGCACGATAACCTCTCGTTCTTCGCCTTTACCGCCACGCCAAAGGATACCACCTTGCAGCAATTCTGTGAACAGGGGCCGGACGGCAAGTGGCACCCCTTCCACGTATACAGTATGCGTCAGGCCATTGAGGAGGGATTCATCCTCGACGTGCTGCAGAACTACACCACGTACAAAACCTGCTGCAAGCTCATCCGCACGGTCGAGGAGAACGAAGAAATGGCCAGTAGCAAGGCCGCACGCCTCATACGCCAATATGCCACGCTGCACCCGGAGAACATCCGGCAGAAGGCAGAAATCATCGTGGAGACCTTCCTTGAAACCACACGCCACAAAATCGGCGGCAAGGGTAAGATGATGGTGGTGGCATCCTCCCGTCTGGCCGCGGTGCTGTATTTCCGCGCGGTGAAGGCCTATGCCACCGAGCAAGGTTACGCCGACGTGAAGCCCATGGTGGCATTCTCCGGCAAGGTTGAGCTGGAAGACGGCGAGGAACTGACCGAGAGCAAGCTCAACGTGCGTGCGGACGGTACGCATATCTCGGAGGCCCAGACGAAGGAGGAATTCCATAACAACTTCAACATCCTCATCGTGGCAGAGAAGTATCAGACCGGCTTTGATGAAAAGCTGCTGCACACCATGATTGTGGACAAGAAGTTGCGCTCTGTAAAGTGCGTGCAGACCCTCTCGCGCCTGAACCGTACCATCTACGGCAAGGAGGATACCTATGTGCTCGACTTCATGAACGACCATGAAGAAATCAAGGAGGCCTTCCAGCCTTTCTATCAGGAAACGCTGCTGGAGGGCGACCTGAGCTATGACCTCATTTATCAGACCAAGCGAGACCTGCGCCAGTTTGAGGTCTACCACGATGACGACGTGGAGAAGGTTGCCGAGGAATACACGCGCCACAGCGAGCAGCAGGAAGCTGCATGTGCCGCGGCCATCACGAACCTGCTCATACCGGTTATTGGTGATTACAACACCAAACTGAACGAGGATGAACAGTACGAGTTCCGCCGCAAGCTGCGTGCCCTGTGCAAGTGGTATGCCCACATCGGGCAGATAACGCGCCTGAATGACTTAGAGCTGCACAAAGAATATGTGTTTGCCCGCTACCTCATCAAGGTACTGCCCACTAAACCCGGCGAACTTGTAGACATAGAGGGCAAGATTGAGATGGAGTATTACAAGCTGGAGGAAACCGGAAACGGTAGTATTCAGCTGGCCGGTACGGACGGCATTTTGGAACCGGGCACGGCCACCGCAGGCGGTGGTGCTACGGACAAAAAGGAGCCGCTCGATGAACTGCTGAACCGTATCAACGAAGCCATGGGCGGCAACTTCACCGAGGCCAACAAGGTGGCGGCTCGCACCATCTTGGCCGTACTGAAGGAAAACGCCTCGCTGGCTGCATCGGCCCGCAGCTCAAACATGAAGGTGTTCATGGATACCATTTTCAAGGATATCTTTGAAAATGCCGCTGCGGATTGTTATGCCATGAGCATGGAGGGCTTCGAGGACCTGATGCAAGACGATAATAAGCGCGAGCAGCTTCGCAAGAAGCTGGCCCACGAGCTCTACCTCCAGTTCCGCAGCGAATACCGCGTAGAAGAAGAAAAGGTGCTGGACGCCGCCGAAGGAGAGGAATAACAGTAAACAACAAGCAGAGCAAATAGACACGCTTTATTTGCGCTTACCCGCATCTTTGCCATTTTGCAAGTTCAGCCTGTTGCAAAATCCTGATTTTCACATCCTCGGCCGCTCCGTGCAAGAAGACAATCCCGATTTTTGCCATATCTTGGTCAGAAAAATTGGTTTTTAATAAGTTGCATGCAACTTCGCACCTATAATCAGCCAAATCACACAGAGTTTCAGCCTCACGGTCGATAGGGTCTGCAAGTTGCGTGTTTGCTGCTAACTTAAACAGGAGCTTTCCCTCAGGAGAAAAATCCGGATTACTATCTATAACTGCTTTTTCTAATTTTAACATATCCATTTTATTTAAGGTAGTTGGAGTTAAGCCCGATAAACACTCTCCGTTGAGAGCAACAGGCATACCAGCATTTTACAATCGCTTCGCCCTTTGTCAAGAATTGTTAGAGCTATTCCGATTTTAACAAAAAACAATTAGCCTCTATGAAAAAACTCCTCAGCTGGCAAGTTTCCGCCTTGCCTGGAGGCAGCAAATATGATAGGATGCCATCATGAAGTTTTCACATACTTGTCTTGCGCTGCTTTGTGCAGTGAGTGTAAGCCCGGTATTACAGGCGGAAGAAGAGTATACTGAACCGACGGGGTACCGCTTCTTCAACTACTGGCAGGATGAGGAAACTGGGGAGTTAGCGGGCATAGGAGGTTTATCAAATACCGATAAACTGTATTTCCGCTTGGAAGACGCCTCTGAGTGGTATAGTTATGATGTGGATGTAGATGTATATGATGAGGATGGCGAATCCCCGGCTTACATGATTCTGGAGGATTTTACGCTTGCTCGAACAGATGCCGCAGGCCGCAGTGTATGGGGCGTGGTAACGGATCAAAATGGTGTGATACAGGGGGCAACCACAGCTACCGGCGCAAGTGACGGCCAACTGACCTTTGATTTCTCCGGTAGTGCCGTTACCCTGAAAACAGGCGGTGATTATATTCTGTACTTTGTGGACGCTGATATGGCATCGTACAGCTTTACAATGGGTGATACCCTGACAGCCACCACAACTGAGCTGGGGATAGCCTCTGCTAATTCCGGCTGGGGTGCGGTATGGGATGATGAGTACCAAGATTGGATTGAGGCAGATCCCGGCATGGAAGAAATCTTTTTCTATTTCTACTGTAACAGCCCGGAATTAGGATACTCTGAAGGAGCAGACTCCGAACCAGCTCCTGCAGTGAATATTCAGGCCACCGGCGTTGTGCCGGAGCCGGGTACAGCAGCTCTCAGCCTACTGGCTCTCTCAGGGCTGGCTCTTCGTCGCCGCAGACGCTGAGTTTCTTAAAACTTCACAAAAAAGCCACAGCATACAACGCTGTGGCTTTTTTCTGTATTTCATGCGCACCATCTCACCTGCCCTTCAGGTTGTAAATCTCGGGCAGAACTTCCTGCATATCAACCGCCGGGGCGATGGCGTCACGAATGAGTTCCATGGGCTTGTAGGCGTCAGGGGCTTCATCTATGGCGTAGGCGAGGCTGGTGGTGAACACGCCGTGGGCGGCCATGTCGGCGGCAGCGGCGGCGGGGTCTATGCAGGCACGAGCCTCGGCGCGAGTAAGGATTCGCCCGGCGCCGTGCGGTGCGCTGCAGTTCCACTCAGCGTTGCCTCGGCCGGTGCCGATACCGATACCATCTCGCATGTTAAAGGGGATGACAACGGGCTCACCGGCAGCGGCACGGATAGCGCCCTTGCGCAGCACCATACCCTCGAGGTCGAGATAGTTGTGCATGCTCACCATTGCGGAGCCCTCCACATCTTTGAGCACCGGCAGTTTGTGCACATCTGCAAAGTAGCGCGCCACGGCCTCTCGGATAATGAGGTGGTTAAGCCGCGCGAACTGCTGGCAGGCATGCACACAGGTGAGGTAATGCTCATAGTGGGCGCAAGCACGATCCAGATAAGCCATCTCCGGAGTACCACCATAGCCCTGCTGTGCGCGATACTCTGCCGCGAGGTGCTGGTAAAGCTTATTGACACGCAGGCCGAAGTTGCGGGAGCCGCAGTGTATCCCCAGATACACCATTCCGCTGTTCAGGGATTTATTCAGCGAAATTAAGTGGTTACCACCGCCCAGCGAGCCGAGCTGAGTGAGCGGAGAGATACCGCGCCCCTTCTCGCCGTCTTCAGCCAGAAGGCGCTCAGCCTCTTCGATAAGCTGCACCGTGTCCTTGAAACGATTGCGGATGCTGCGCAGAGGAAGTGAGGTGCGGTATTCTCCCACACCCACGGCAACATTGCTGCGTATGTACGCATCAAGCGCGGCAAAGTCAATTTCACCGGGCTCACCTAAGGGGAACAGCGAGACGGTGCAGCCAATGTCTACCCCGAGCATATTCGGAGAGACGGCACCGGCACTATTGAGCCGCTGGGTAAAGCCCACCACGCAGTTATTGCCGGCGTGCGTATCAGGCATGATGGCGATGATACTGCCCTCACTCACCGGGGCAGCCAGGATGTGGTAAATTTGGCGGCGGGTATCGGCGTCAATTTCATCTATCATCACGCGAGCCCGCGCATATTGTCCTTGGATAGTAATCATATTATGGATTTTCTTTTATGGGGTCTTTATTGCATAGGGGTACAGGGCGGGTAGCTCCCGGGGTAGTATGGAGAAGCGCAAAATGTGGGCAAAAAAACACCGGGAGCCACTGGGTAGCTACCGGATTGTCTGAAAATCCTGCGGGCTGAAATTACCCGCCGTGTCTATCGGTTTGTCCGACTCATGACGGCGTGCTGAATGGCACACCGTTCGGACAGTAACGGGTTATTGCTCAGCGCAGTTCCGTCACGGGACCCTCCCAAGTAGGGGGCAGAGTGTTGGCAGTGGCGGTTACAGCGGTAAGACCCAGAATGATGGCGATTGTCTTGATCATGTTGCTTGTATTCCTTTCGTTATTTTTTACCCCGTATGAGGGCACGGCAATGATACTCTTTTTTCCTGATACGTCAAGCGTAAATTTGAGAAAAAATAAAAAAAATCAGCCAAAAACAGAAAATAATTAGATAAAAACGCAAAAAAGTTGTAAGAAAACAAAAAAAACGGCGTATCATGCACGAGCGCGCGAGGAAAAAGCAAACTTTCCCCCGCAGAGAGGCAACTGCGCCACAAAGGCCGCAGACACAGCACCGCGCGGGCGAATTAAGACACACAGAAGGCGCTCACAGCGTGGCTTTTGGCTTGACGAAGAGGCTCTCCGGGCGTATATTTTCCCGCGAGCAAATTATGAAAGAACAGATATCAAGCGTACAAGCCGCCGCTCTGGACCGTATTGCCGGTATTACCGACATGAAGGGTCTGGAGGATGCCCGCGTGGGCATACTTGGCAAAAAGGGAACCCTGACTCAGGTGCAGCAGGGCATGCGCGACGTGCCGAAGGAAGACAAGCCGGCCGTGGGCGCTATGCTGAATGAGGCCCGCGCCATCATCACCGCTGCGCTGGATGACCGCAAAGCCGCCCTGCAGGCTGAACAGGATGCCGCCGCTGTGGCTGGTGTGGACTTCACCATGCCGGGTGCTACACTGCCCGCCGGTGGTCTTCACCCCATCACCATCGTGCGAGATGAAGCCGTGCGCGTGCTGCGCCGCATGGGCTTTACCCTTTCTGACGGCCCAGAGATTGAGGATGAGTGGCACTGCTTTGATTCTCTGAACACTCCGGACGACCACCCCGCCCGCAATGAGAAGGACACCTTCTACTTTGACAGCGGCAAACTTCTGCGCACGCAGACCAGCACCGTGCAGGCCCGCACCATGGAGAAGCAGGCACCGCCCGTGCGCATCATCTGCCCCGGCTCTGCTTTCCGCCGTGACGCTATCGACGCCACCCACCTTTCCGCTTTCAATCAGATTGAAGGCCTGTATGTGGACAAGAATGTAAGCGTGGGTGACCTGAAGGGCACGCTGGAGTACTTCCTGAAGGCCCTCTTCGGCAGCGACACCGCTGTGCGCTTCCGCCCGCACTTCTTCCCCTTCACGGAGCCGAGCTTTGAGATTGACGTGCTGCTGCAGGCAGCTGGTCAGGCTCCGCGCTGGATTGAGATTGCCGGCTGCGGCATGGTGAACCCCGCCGTGTTCGAGAACATTGATAAGGCCACGGGCAAGACGCAGTACAGCGGCTGCACGGGCTTTGCCTTCGGCATTGGTCTGGAGCGTCTGGCCATGATTCGCTGGGGCATCCGTGATATCCGTCTGCTCATCGAGAATGATGTGCGCTTCCTCGCCCAGTTCCAATAATCCTAACCCTTTTTTGATAAGATACAATGAACGTTTCACTTAACTGGCTTGCAAGCTACATAGACCTGGAGGGCCTTGGCACCCAGGAAATGGCCGACATGCTCACCTTCGCCGGCATCGAGGTGGAGGGTATTCAGGAGCGCGGCGTGACCACGGATTTGGTGGTAGTAGCGCAGGTAATGGAAAAGACCCCCGTGGAGGGTACTGATCACCTGAACGTCTGCATGGTGGACGCCGGTGAGGGCTCCCTGCGCCAGATTGTCTGCGGTGCCCAGAATTACAAGGTGGGCGATAAGGTTCCCTGCGCCCTGCCCGGCGCAGTACTGC
>CALABM010000178.1 GCA_937885815.1 uncultured Verrucomicrobiales bacterium
ATCATCTTACGGTCCATTGCTCTCCATGCGTAAACTATGTATGCCAGAACAAATGGTATAAGCAATGATACACAAGACATTACCAATAAAGTAAACTGGCTTGAGGAGCTGTTTGCCAATGTTAGTGAGCTTTGCAGATCGGCAACAGACGGGTAGTATGCTGTACCGTTGAATCCTGCAAGGAAGAATACGCTCATTACAACCAGTACTGTACCAGGACCAGCAGACCAGATTCCTTTTCTGCTTGAGGTAAATCCTCCCATCCAGATTCCTGACAGAACAAGCACTACTCCCGCAAGCAGCATAGCCATTACAACAGGCATCTGCAGCAGGTTATGCAGATATTTGTACTTCTCCATAAATACTGTACCCGCTGCATCCACAGCAAATCCCTGTTTACATAGCAACATTCCTGTCCAAACAAGGAAACACAGTAAGAATCCAGGAGTCACAACCTTTATTGTCCATCGCATTTTTCCCGACAAATCCTTGTCATCAACATTGTTTATAAGGTATAGAGCTCCAAGGATTGTAGTAAGTCCTACCAATGTAAGGCCAAGTAGAACAGCGTGCGGTTGGGCAAGGACCTCAAGGCCTCTCCAGCTGCTTTGCCATGTGCTTATAACAGGTGCTCCAATATCCATTATTGCAGCCTTGTTTACAGTAAAGTTTGATCCTGTAAAGAATGTTCCAACAGCAGTACCTATTAATAAAGGTGCTAAACAGCCGTTGATGGTCAGGAATATTCTGAAAGCCTTTTTCCCTAAGATATTACCAGCCTTACTTTGAAACTCATACGATACAGCCTGAAACACGAATGTTATCAAAATCAATATCCAGACCCAGTATGCCCCGCCGAAGCTCGTGCTGTAGAAGAGCGGGAAGGAGGCAAAGAACGCGCCGCCGAAAGTCACAAGGGTGGTGAAGGTCAGTTCCCACTTGCGCCCCGTAGCCAGCAGGAGCATGCGCCGCTGCTCCTCTGTGCGCCCAAGGGTCCAGATGAGTGATTGCCCGCCTTGTACGAACATGAGGAAGACCAGCAAAGCCCCCAGCAGAGAAACAAGGAACCACCAGTAGTGTTGGAGTAATGAGATATCGTTCATAACATTATGCGGCGTCAGATTCAGTTTCAGGCCCGGCAGCAATCGCCTTGCCCATGATGCTCAGCTCAGCTACCAGAAGCAGAGTAAAGAGCACGAGGAAGATGAAGAAGGTCGTCTGCACAGAGCTAACATCCAAGCGGGAGATAGCGGCAACATTCGGCAGCAGCCCCTGAATGGCCCAAGGCTGGCGGCCAACTTCCGCCACCACCCAGCCGGCCTGACTGGCCAACCATGCCAGCGGAACGGTGAGCACCACGCCCCACTGCAGCAGCCTCCACTTCTCCACACGTCTGCCCAGCAGCAAAAGCCCGGCAAACAGAAGAATGAAGTAGACGCCCAGCACTACCATGATTCGGAAGCTGTAGAAGGTCAGCGGGACATTCGGTACCAAATCGGCAGGCTTCTCCAGATAACCATAACCAAAATACGCAAAGTTTTCACGCAACGTGCTCAGAGCCGCGGCACGAGTAGCCTCATCCTTCGCTGCGCGGTACTCCGCCAGTGCCGCAATGGCCACACGCCCTCTTGCCATCTTTTCCTCAGCGGAAAGCGCCACACCGCCTTCCGGCAGGGAATATCCACCCTCCAGCAAATTACGAATGCCGGGCACATAGCCATCCACCTCATGGGTAGCCAGAAGAGAGAGCGCGTACGGCATCTCCACATGGAAAAGGAACTTGCTTTCCTCAGACGGCTGAGCCCAATCAGCCCCCGGACGCAGCAAACCGCCCAGCACAAGCCCCTGCTCCGTTCCGCCCTCATACAAGCCCTCAGCAGCAGCAAGCTTCATGGGCTGATACAAAGCGATATCACGCCCGCTCTGGTGCCCTGTATGCGCTGTAATAAGAGCCGCAACAAGGCCGAACCACGCAGCAACCTTAATGCTGGCATGTGCAAACTCCTGATGACGCTTCCTCAGCAAGTACCAGCAGCTCAGCCCCACCACAAACACAGCGCCCAGCACCCAAGAACTGGCCACGGTGTGGCAGAACTTCACCACGGCCACAGGCGAGAAGGCCACAGCAGCAAAGTCCACCATCTCGTTGCGCACCGTATCAGGGTTGAACTCCATGCCCACGGGGTGCTGCATCCATGCATTCGCCACAAGAATCCACCAAGCAGATATAGTAGCCCCGATGATGGTAAGCCAAGTGGAGGCCAAGTGTGCGCGCTTGCTCACCTTGTTCCAGCCGAAGTACATCACGGCAATGAACGTGCTCTCCATGAAGAAAGCCACGATTCCCTCAATGGCCAAAGGCGCGCCGAATATATCCCCCACGAACCAGCTGTAATTGCTCCAGTTCGTGCCGAACTCGAACTCCAGAATAATCCCCGTGGCCACGCCCATGGCAAAATTAATGCCGAAGAGCTTCATCCAGAAACGCGCCGTCTGTTTCCAGAACTCGCGCCCCGTTCGCACATATATGGTCTCCATGATAGCCATCACCACGCCCAATCCGAGTGTGAGCGGCACAAAGAGCCAGTGATACATGGCAGTAAGCGCAAACTGCGCCCGTGACCAATCTACCAGTGATGTATCTATCGATTCCATGATTTTCCTTCCTTTATTCCTTAATGACTCTGCCTGTCAGCTCAGCTGATACCGCCTCGCTCTTCTCCTCCTCTCCCCCTCGCAAATACGACGGGAAGAAAAAGGCCTTCAGCACGGCAAACATAATGAAAAGCTTCACCAGTATGATACACCAAAGCGTGCGCCCCAAGGTCATACTCCGAAACCCTTCTATGTAAAAACGTGCAATGCGGCGTAATATCATGGTATTATTATAGGATATATATCCCACATTGCAAGTCTAAACTTAGAATTTCTGCTTTCTCGCCCTCCTGATGCTCACGAATAGGTAGGCAGGGCGATTTCGGCTTGCCAAAAAGCGAGTGTTGTGATACCCTCCGCGCGTACATTGAATAACGGCATTGTGTTATGATTGAAAACGAGTACATCAGCATCGACATCCGCACCGCAGGCCGCCGCTTTGCCGGCGTGACCGTGCGAGATAAAGTAAACGGCCGCAGCTATGATTTAGGCAAGGAAGTCTTCACCATTGCTCTTCAGGAGGCCAAAACGGATGAAGCCTGTTCCAAGAAAGAATACACGGATGTATGCCTGCCGCTGAGTGCGCAGGATTTAATGTGCGGTGAGGTAAGCATCAGCAGCATCGC
Source organism: uncultured Verrucomicrobiales bacterium (assembly GCA_937885815.1). Taxonomy (GTDB): domain Bacteria; phylum Verrucomicrobiota; class Verrucomicrobiia; order Verrucomicrobiales; family Akkermansiaceae; genus Akkermansia. The sequence continues at coordinate 3,282 of CALABM010000178.1, forward strand.
CGCTCAGCCTGAGGGCCGCCGCTTGGCAGATCGCCGAGCCGGCCAACGCGCCACCCTGCCCTTTGCCGTAACGACGGATGGTTACAAGCTGGAGTGGTGGGCTGAACTGCGCGACGGCCAGCCCTACATGCGCCTCGGCCTGCACATCACCCCCATGCAGTTTGCCATGCCGGCTCGCAAGATTACCCTGCTGAACATCGCCGCCCCTGAGGCCCGCGTGGAGGGCAGCGTGAAAGGCGCCCCCGTGGTGGCTGCCGGCAACCGCCTCTTTGCCGGTGTGGAAAGCCCGCTGAGCAAGGGTGAGGTAACGGCTGAGGGCTTTGCCTGCTCACTGGAGCGCAGCACCCACCTGCCCGCCCGCACCACCAGCAGCATCTCCGCCGTGCTGGGCTTCTGCACGCCCGGCCAGCTGCGCCGCACCTTCCAGCTCTCCTACCTGAATGAGGAGCGTGCCCGCCCCTACTTCCCCCTCTTCAACTATAACACTTGGTACGACATCGGCTACTTCTCCCGCTACTCTGAAAAGGATGTGCTGGATACCGTGCGCCTTTTCGGTGAGGAGCTTGTACGCAAGCGTGGGGTGGTGATGGATTCCTTCCTGCTGGATGACGGCTGGGACAACACGGAAACCCTCTGGCAGTTCCACGAAGGTCTGCCGAACGAGTTCCGCGACATCCGCGCGCTGATGGAAAGCTACGGCGCTGCCCCCGGCGTGTGGTTCTCCCCTTGGGGTGGCTATGGCCAGCCCAAGCTTAACCGCCTCGCCGCCGCTGGCGATACCTACGAGACGAACGAGCGCGGCTTCGCCCTCTCCGGCCCCAAGTACTACGAGCTCTTCCGTGATATGTGCCTGCACATGATTCGCGAGAACGGCGCGAACCACTTCAAGCTGGATGGCTGCTCCGGTATGGCGGATCCGGCCCCCGGCTCCCGCTTCGGTTCTGACTTCGAGGCCGCCATCTCCCTCATCGATGAGCTGCGCGCTGAAAAGCCGGATATCTACATTAACCTCACCACCGGCACATGGGCCAGCCCCTTCTGGTTCAGCATTGCGGACTCCGTGTGGCGCGGCAACTGGGACCACGACTTCTGCGGCGTAGGCACAGCCCGCCAGCAGTGGATTACCTTCCGTGATGCCATGATTTACGCGCACAACGTGAAGATTTCCCCGCTCTGCCCCATTAACTCCCTCATGACCCACGGCGTCATTTACAATAAAGGTGCCCGCGGCCTCATGACCACGGAGAATGATGATTTGGCGGATGAAATCTGGAGCGGTCTCGGCCTCGGCACCCAGATGCAGGAGGTTTACATCACCCCCTCCATGCTGAAGGACCACGAGTGGGATACCCTTGCTGCCGCGGCTAAGTGGACCCGCGCCAACGCTGCCACCCTTGTGGACAGCCACTGGGTAGGCGGTGACCCCGCCGCTCTGGAGGCCTACGGCTTCGCTTCCTGGAGCCCGGAAAAGGGCATCCTTGTGCTGCGTAACCCCAGCGATATGGAGCAGGAGTTCAGCTTTGACCCCGCCGCCGTATTCGAGCTGCCGCTCGGCGCCCCGCTGCGCTACACCCTCAGCTCACCCAAGGGCGACTCCCTGCCCGCCACCGCTGAGGCAGGCAAGCAGACCACGCTCACGCTCAAGCCCTTCGGCGTTGTCATCATCGAGGCTGCACCCCAAGCTTAAGCCAAAAACAAATCACACCATCAGACGCGCGGAAATGGATATTTCCGCGCGTCTTATTTTATACCGCAGGAGCTCAGCAAAGCTCTCACGTCCTCCAGCCGCCGGGCCGGGTACACGCGCAGGTGCTGGCCATCACACAGCAGCACAGCGCTCGCCCCGCGCGTCTTCAGCTTAGCCGAGGCCTTACCGCAGATATACCACAACGTATCATGCAGAAGGGGGCGCTTATGCCCACACAACACGCCGTACCAAGCCCACTCTTGCGCCTTAGCCGCGCTGACACCGGGAGTCTCTGCCGTGTAAATAGCGGCGTCGTCCGCTTCTGCCGCAGGAGAATTCTTGTCCACATCGCCACGCCGCCTCACCTCGACTCCAGTAGTATTCTCACCCTCCCAAGCAAAAAGCTCCAATCTCACGCGGCTGCCCTCCGGGCTCAGCCTCATGCAGCCATCAGCCATAGGAGCGCCCGTCAATCGTTTCAGCTCACGAAGCCCGAGCGCTAACGGCACCTCGGCATAGGGAATAGCCACACCCGCCAAATAATCATCCCAAGTAAGAGGAGGCCCGAACAGGTTCTCCGCATCCGCAGCCTTTCGCCACCCCACACATGCAGCAAAGCACAGCAATGGGCCACTGAGCATCAAGAACACGCCAAACAATATCCCCTTCACTCCCCCTAGCATACAAAACAAGGCCACACCTCCCGCCAGTACTCCTAAGCCGAGGAGGAAACAGAGCAAATTTCCGCAAAACTTATTCATACAAAAAAACGTAACAAAAAAAACATCAATGTCAAGCATTTCTCATGTGGAGAAGCGCCTCATCCTACCCCGGCGCAGAAATAACACGCAAGGCCGCTCGATAATGCTCCCATGCCTGATTTTATTGATTGACATGAGCGCCAAGACTGATAGAATAAAAACATGAGCGCAACAGATAAACGCGATTTAACTCCGGTTGTGCCGCGCCGTTTCCGTCCTGTATTCTTCATGCTCGTGAGCTGCTTTGCGCTCTGGGGCCTGCTGAATAACATGACTGATAACTTGGTGCCGGCGTTTAAGAATATCTTCACGATTCCTCAGGAGCAGGCAGCTCTCGTGCAAGTGGCTTTCTACGGAGCCTATGCCGTGCTGGCTATTTTTGCCTCCATTCTCATTGAGGAGTTCTCGTACAAGAAAGGCGTGCTTATCGGCCTCGGCGTCTACATTATCGGCGCTCTCGCCTACATTCCGGCCTGTATCAACCAGAGCTTTGAGATTTATTTCATCGCTATTTTCGTGGTAGCCTGCGGTTGCTCCGTGCTGGAAACCACCTGTAACCCCTACGTTATCTCCCTCGGCCCGGATAAAACTGCCGTGCGCCGCCTGAACTTTGCTCAGGCTTTCAATCCGGTGGGTTCCATTATGGGCATCGTTCTGGCTCAGCAGCTTATCCTCAGCAACCTGAACCCCGCCACCGCTGATGAGCGCGCTGCCATGCCCGCGGAGCAGCTGAAGGAAATCGTTCACTCTGAGCTTTTCTGGGTATGTGCTCCCTATGTGGGCCTCTGCGGCATCGCCTTCCTCATCTGGATTTTCTTCCTGCGTGTGAAGGACACTCAGGAAACCACCTCTACCGAGGAACAGCCTGAACAGCAGGGCAAAGGCAACGGCCTGCGCGTGCTGATTGCTGCACTGTTCGCCATTGTGCCACTCACCGCTCTTTATTTCCTCTTCCCGACTATGGACAAGGTAACATGGGTACTTTGCGGCACACTGGGCCCGATTACCTACCTGTTCCTCGTGGGTGATTACCGTGCCATGCTCTTCTCCCTGCTGAGCCAGCCCCGCTACTGGTGCGGCGTGATTGCTCAGTTCTTCTATGTAGGTGTGCAGATTGCTGCCTGGACCTACCTGAACGTATACTGCTGTAAGGAACTGGGCGTCACCCCCGCCACAGCCGCCACGTACTACCTCATCTCCCTTGTTCTCTTCATCATCTGCCGCTGGGTAGCGACCTACTACATGAAGAAGTTCAACCCCGCCAGCATGATGAGCCTCTTCGCCATTGCTGCTATCGCCTGCTGCGCCGGCACCATCTACCTGCCCAGCACCGTTCTCTTCAGCATCGCCGGGCTGGATTTCTCCGCTAACGTCATCTGCCTCATCGCTATGTCCGGTTGCATGAGCCTCATGTTCCCCACCATCTACGGCATTGCTCTGGGCGGTCTGAACCAGCGCGACGTGAAGCTGGGTGCTGCCGGTCTTATCATGGCTATTCTCGGTGGTGCTCTCATCACTCCGTGGATGGCCGGCATCATTGGCGATGCTGAGTCCTGCTGGCTGGGTCTCACCGCAGCCTTTGACAACACTTGGGACACGAACCTGGGCACCAGCTCCGCTGCAGTGCGCGCATCCTTCATCGTTCCCGCCATCTGCTTCGCGGTAGTGCTGGCTTACAGCCTCATCTTCCGCAAGCCCTCCACTCCTTCCGACAAATAATTTAACCCAAACATAAACGTATATGAAGTACGATACATTACCCACCATTGGTATCCGCCCCACGATTGACGGCCGCCGCCTCGGCGTTCGTGAGTCTCTGGAGGATCAGACCATGAACATGGCTAAGGCCGCTGCCGCCCTCATCGAGGCTAACGTGACCCACGCCAACGGCCAGCCCGTAAAGTGCATTATCGCTGACACCACCATCGGTGGCCCCGCTGAAGCCGCTGCCTGCAACCAGAAGTTCGCAGAGAACAACGTAGGCTGCTCCCTCATCGTAACTCCCTGCTGGTGCTATATCACCGAGACCTTTGAGACAGATGCCACCACGCCCAAGGCTATCTGGGGCTTCAATGGCACCGAGCGCCCCGGCGCTGTGTACCTCGCTGCTGCTCTGGCCGGTTACGCTCAGAAGGGTATCCCCGCATTCTCCATTTACGGCCACGACGTGCAGGACGCTGACGACACCTCCATCCCCGAGGACGTGGCTGAGAAGATTCTGCGCTTCGCTCGCGCCGGTCTTACCGTAGCCACCCTCCGTGGCAAGGGCTACCTCTCCATCGGTGGCTGCTCCATGGGTATCGCCGGTTCCATCGTTGACCAGAACTTCTGGGAAAGCTACATGGGCATGCGCGTGCAGGCTGTGGACATGACTGAGGTTCGCCGCCGCATGGAGCTGGGCATCTACGACAAGGCCGAGTTCGACCTGGCCATGGAGTGGGCTAAGAAGTATGTGAAGATTGGTCCGGATCGCAACCGCCCCGACCTCATCCTCTCCCCCGAGGAGAAGGAGCGCACCCTGCGCGAGTCCATCCTCATGACCATCATCTTCCGCGATATGATGCACGGCAACCCCTACCTCAAGACCATCGATCGCGAGGAAGAAGGCCTGGGCTTCAATGCCATCTGCGGCGGCTTCCAGGGCCAGCGCCACTGGACGGACTTCTACCCGAACGGCGATATGGCTGAGTCCCTCCTCAACAGCACCTTCGACTGGAACGGCCCGCGTGAGGCTATTCCCTTCGCCACGGAAAACGATGCCATGAACGGCGTGTGCATGCTCCTGCTGCACCAGCTCACCGGCCGTGCTGCCTGCTTCTCCGATATCCGCACCTACTGGAGCCCCGCTGCTGTGAAGCGCGTGACCGGCTACACCATGGAAGGTCTGGCAAAGGACGGCATCATGCACCTCATCAACTCCGGCTCCACCGCTCTGGACGGCAATATGCACTCCACCGCTCCTGATGGCACCCCCATCATGAAGAAGACCGGCGAGACCACACAGGCCGACATCGAAGCCATGATGGGTGCTTCCGAGTGGTGCCCGGCTAACCGCGAGTACTTCCGCGGCGGCGGCTACTCCCTGCACTTCGTCTCCAAGGGCAATGTGCCTGTAACCATGATTCGCATGAACCTCGTGAAGGGTCAGGGCCCCGTGCTCACCATCGTGGAAGGCTGGACCTGCGACCTGCCTCAGGACGTGAACGACAAGCTCGACCAGCGTACGGACCCGGGTTGGCCCACCACCTGGTTTGCTCCCCGCCTCACCGGCAAGGGTGGCTTCAAGGATGTTTACACCGTCATGGCTAACATGGGTGCCAACCACGGCGCTTGGACCTACGGCCACATCGGTGCTGATATCATCACTCTGGCCTCCATGCTGCGCATCCCCGTATACGCCCACAACGTACCGGAGGATAAGGTATACCGCCCCGCCGCTTGGGACCTGTTCGGCACAGCCGACCCCGAAGGTGCTGACTTCCGCGCCTGCGCGAACTTCGGCCCCATCTACGGCAAGTATTAATAACCGCTTACCGCAAGCTGTCGGGAGTATTCCCGGCAGCTTGCCTTTTTTTATCACATATGGCATACGTACTCTGCTTAGACTGTGGCGCCACGAATGTGCGCGCCATCCTCGTAGACGACAAAGGGCAGCTGGTGGCTAAGGCCAGCCAGCCGAACTCCACGGATACCGGCGCAGAAACCCCTGATTACCACGTGTGGAATGCTGACCGCATTCTCAACCAGCTTGCAGAATGCGCCCGCAAGATTCTGCCTGAGGTGGACGCCACACAGGTGAAGGGTGTAACCATCACCACCTTCGGTGTGGACGGCGCCCTTGTGGACGCTCAGGGCGAGCTGCTCTACCCTGTCATCTCCTGGAAGTGCCCCCGCACGGCTGAGGTGATGAAGAAGGTGGACAAGTACCTCCCCCAGAGCCGCCTGAATGAGGTATCCGGCGTGGGCGAGTTCGCTTTCAACACCATCTACAAGCTTATCTGGCTGAAGGAAAACCGCCCTGAGCTGCTGGAGCAGGCACACGCTTGGCTCTTCATCTCCAACATCCTCGCCCACCGCCTCACCGGCGTGATGGCAACGGACCGCACCATGGCCGGCACTTCCCAGATGACGGATTTGACCACCGGTGACTGGAGCGATGAAATTCTCGGCACACTGGGCATCAGCAAGAGCCTTTTCCCGCCCATGGTGGATGCCGGTGGCGTCATCGGCAGCCTCACCCCCACCGCTTGCGAGCTGCTGGGCCTCCCCTGCTCCGTGCCGGTTATCTCCACCGGGCACGATACGCAGTTCGCCCTCTTCGGCAGCGGCGTGCAGGAAAACCAGCCCTTCCTTTCCAGCGGTACTTGGGAAATCCTCATGCTGCGCACGCCTCAGGCCAAACTGGAGCCCGCAGACTATGCCGCCGGTGCCACCGTGGAGTTCGACAGCAAGGCCGGTCTGCTGAACCCCGGTCTGCAGTGGATTGCCAGCGGCATCATTGAATGGGTGAAAGCCACCTGCTACAATGGTGAGAGCTTTGACACTATGGACGCTGAGGCTGAGAAGATTGCCCCCGGCTGTGATGGCGTGAAGCTCATCCCGGACTTCCTGCCCAGTGATGCCGTCCCCGGCAGCATTCAGGGCCTTGTGCTGGGCCGCACACGCGCGCACATCTACCGCGCCGCCATGGAGGCCCTCACCCTGCGCCTCAAGCAGCGCCTCGAGAAGCTGGAGAAGGTGGGCGGCTTCAAGTCCACGGACCTCCTGCTGGTGGGCGGTGGTGCCCGCAATCAGGTGTGGACCCAAATGCGTGCCGACATCCTCGGCATCCCCATCCGCATCTCGAACGTCTCGGAAAGCACCGTGCTGGGTGCCTCCATGTACGCCTTCGCGGGTGCCGGCATTTTTGCCTCCCCTGAGGCCTGTCGTGATGCATTCGGTATCACCTACACCACGATTAACCCCGGCGAGCAGCGCGAGGCATACGCAGCGCTCTACGCCTAAAGGTGATAAGCCACAAGAACATTCCCAGAATAAAGAAAGCTGTTCCTCCCGGGGAACAGCTTTCTGCATTTCAGATTTTATCCAGCGGGGGCGCGTATTTACCTGCCATCATGCACCGTACCATAACGGCGACGGTGCTCACGAGGATTGAGCGCAGAGGAATCGCTCCACAGCCCCACACGCGCGTTCTGGGCGGACTGAGCCGCGGATATCAAATCCGCATCCTCCTCAGGATCACAAAAACGCTCATACAGCCAAGCCATGCCGGCCTTCAGCTGTTCAAGATTCACGTAAGTTTCCCCCACGTATACCTTAGCCACGCGGCGCCCGTACTGATCCACATCCACTACCTGCATGCGTATTTCCTGCTCACCAACGAGCTTTCGCAGATTATCACGGGATTCATCAGCCCAGGCCTGATTACGCTCAGGAGCATCCACCCCGAACAGGCGCACCTTCACCTCCGTATTTTCACCGCGGGGAATAAACAGCAGAGAATCACCATCCTGCACGTACTCGCAGCGGCCGCATATCACCTCAGCTTCAGCGCGGGCGGCGGTTCTTACCTGCACCTGCTCACTCCGGGGCGCTGCATTGCGCCTAGCAGGCTTCTCATCATCTCCGGAAAAATAGGATAAGCTCGCAACTACTCCTACAGCCAGTATCAAAACGACATAAGAATAGATAGGTTTAACCGGCTTCGCAGATTTGTGGGGACGTTTGGCCATAGGCGATATATTTTATGATTTACGCGTGCAGGCATTCTAGCAAATATCATCCCCGGCCGCAAGACAATAACGCACGCTTGAAAGCTTTTCACACCTTCACTAATTACCGCGTATGAAAGCGTATTTGCTTGTAAAATCGGCAGCATATGTTACAATACATTCTATAACGAACCTGCCTTTTCTCACACAAATGAAAACAGCCTATCTTCTTGCACTTGCAGCCCTACTGATGCTTCCTTGCACCACGGAAGCAAAGCCCTCCGCACCGGCTCCCATTGGGTATGAGGGTTATAATTCCATCGCCACGGAGCACCTGAAGGACGCCCTCAACCGCACGGCCACCATCACAATCTGCCTGAAGGATCAGCAGTACCCCCTGACTGCGGCAGAAACGGCGGCTCTGCTGAACTTGCTGGAAGGTGTGAAATCCTCCGCCCCCACTTGCGCGCCGGAAGATTGTATTTACATGAATCTGGATGATGCATCGGGCTCTTGGCTCGCCTCTCTCCCGGCTCAGGTAACACAGGAAGGGCTCGTTCTGCTCTATCTGAAGCTCGCCGGCAATAACGCAGGTGCCCCGCTGCAGAACTGGTGGCAGGGAGTCACAACACGCCTTGGCTTATAAACCTCCGGGACAGCAATTTACCCGCCTATCGGCGCCCTCCCTTCAGGCGGGCGCCTTATTCATGCCCTGATAGCGCGGCTTGTCAGCAGCCCCCCTGCTCCGCAGCTTTTTATCTATATGATATCAGCTAAGCCCCAATAACATCTTGTCTAGCTTCTCGGAATGTGCATATATGGAAGGCACCCCACAGCCCACATTCCCCTAACATGAAAGCTATTCATCTATGTGAGCCCTCCGCTCCGCTGACAGCTGCATTTTCCGAGCAGAACGCACATCAACCACACGACCTCCCGAACCCGGAGGCTTTGCCACCCATGCCCTACACCGCTGGCGAACATGCTGAGCGCCCTTGGGGCCGCTGGATTGTGCTGGATGTCATGCCCCGCTCCGTGGTGAAAAAGCTCACCATTTACCCGGGCAAGCGCATCTCGCTACAGCGCCACCGCTTCCGCTCAGAGCTATGGACCGTGGTGGACGGCGTGGCCGATGTGCTCTGCGGCCACCAAAACTTCCAGCCGCGTCCCGGCGAGCAGGTTTTCATCCCGAGGGGCAGCCTGCACCGCCTCAGCAACACCACGGATTCCCCCGTGACCGTCATTGAACTCCAATTCGGCCACATCCTCAGCGAGGAAGATATCGAACGCTTTGATGATGATTTCGGCCGCCAATCAGCGGAGGGATAGCTTACAGCGTATCGTGATGACCGCGGCCCCTTTTCCCTCCTGCGCGAATCAGCGTGGCGATGTACTGTTGCTGAATCTTGTGCTGATACGGGTGGGCTAAAGCCCAATCCAGCGGAGTGCGTCCACGCTCATCTTCGGCATTCACCTGTGCCCCGGCAGCAAGGAGCATTTCGGCAGTCTCCGAACAAGTGCACTCATGCAGTGGCGTAACGCCCTCCTTATTCACCGCGCACGGGTCGGCCCCGGCATCAAGCAGGGCTTTTGCCACACCGGGATTGTGTGGACGGAACAGCGGAGTATCACCGGATTTGAGCCGGGAATTCACATCCAATCCACGCTGTACAAGTATGGCCACACTTTCAGCATCCACCACACTGTGCAGCGCGGTATAACCACCGCCCCAAACAGCATGCGGATTCGCCCCTGCCGCCAGTAACATGCGTATTTCCTCAGCGGGATGATAATTCATCAGTGCAGATTGTCCATATTTGCCGATAATCGAGGCATCTGCTCCAGCGGCCAGCAGAGTCTCCAACACCTCACCGCGGGCAAAAAACACAGGCGATTCACCATAACGGGTCAGCCCATTCACATCTGCCCCGGCCTCCAGTAGCAAGCGAGCCATTCCCGCCGAACGCGCCCGGTGCAAAGGGCGGTTCCCATAGGAATCCATAACAACATCCGGGCTCATTCCGGCATTCAGATATTGCTGCACCAGCTCAGTATCATCCGCTTCCAGAGCCTGCGACAAGCGGCACTTCGCCAGCTCATCCTCCGGCATTCCGGCACTTTGCTGCAACAAATCTACTATCTCCGCACTCACTTGGAGAGCAATGGCACTATGAATCATATCGTCATCAGCTTTCACAAAGCGCAGCAGCTTGCGAACCAGCTTAAAAGGCCCAAGATGTATGGCCTTCCACAACTGACTCCGGTATTTTTTTTGCTTGCGACGCTGGCGGCTGTTCATAGAAGGAGTTTAGCACAACATACCCGTGATGACAAGTTTTGCGGCACTGGCAGACGTTTACACAGGAATCCGCCTTTCCTGCTATCATTCTAGAAACAAGGCGCGGTGTTCATTAAAGAAATCAAAGAGGAGGCGCACATTTTCCAGCTCATACCACGGGCGGAGGCCTATGGGACGATGGTCGAGATCATATATGCGGGCCCCGGGAATGCTGAGCAGCAGCGGCGAATGGGTGGCAATAACCAGCTGAGCCCCACACACCGCGCTGGAGGAGAGGAACTCCACGAGGTCCAGCTGGAGGTTCGGCGAAAGGCTGTTTTCCGGTTCATCAAGCAGGTAAAGCCCGCGCTCCGCAATGGCCTGAGTAAAATAGATGAAAGCGCTCTCGCCGTTCGAATATTCACGCTCAGCCGCCTGAGCATGCTCCCGCACAAAACGGCTGCGCGTGCTGTGGCGGGCCTTCATGTGAGTGAGGAATGCATCATAACCGCATTGTTCGTAGGAGTCTAGCTTCATGCGGCGGTAGCCTTCCACTCCCCATTGGCGCCCGGCACGTTCAGAGGCGAGGTGGCGGGCATCATTCTGTTCTCGCAAGCGCAGAATATGCTCGAATACATCATCACTGCCGATAAAACGGCTTTCATACGGGATTTTCTCGGGGTAGCCCGTGTCTTCGCCCGCCATACGCAAGCGGCACATCTCCACGTAATCACTGAAGAAGGGCGTGCGGTTGTAAGGCGTGCTGCGCGGCAGCCCCAGCTTTTCCGCCATGAGGTTGAGCAGAGTAGTCTTCCCCGAGCCGTTGCCACCGTAAAGTATGGTGATATTGCCCAGTTCCAGCTTGGGCACACGGCTCTCGAACACACGGAAGGGATAATACTGCTTCGTGCAGTGGGCGTCGCAATTATTGTTCAGCCAGTTTTCCGCCTGTTCAGGCGTGAGGATGGTAAACTCTTCGATGTAAATCATAGAGGGTATTCTGTATCGCCGCTCATTCTATCACACTCTATTAGCCCGGTAGAAGGAAAATCTATGCCATTCCTAGCAAAAAAACACACAACATGAGCGGTCTAAGCTTGCACAAGGAGGAGGAAATCGCTATAATGGCCCGGTTCACGGAAAGGCCCCGACAACATGAGCACGACACAGGCCGACAACACGAACATCGTTCATCGCAAAACATATCTTGTTCTCAGCGGTATATGGCTGGGGCTCAACGCTCTGTTGCATCTGCTCCTATTCCCCTTTTTGCTCTATACGGGGCTCTGCACCTTGCTGATGCCTGTTTCCCTGTGGATACTCTCCTCCTTAACCACCAATCCGAGGACATACGCACTGCTGAATATACCGCTCGTCCTTTACACACTGGCATGGTGGTTCGCTACGCCTTTATCAGGAGCCTGGTTCACCCTGCTGTGGCTCCCCTTCGCGCTGATGGGCTGCATGCTCCGCAGCACGCCTATACCCGGTAACAGCAAACTCCTGAACTGTGTGCTTTATCTGGTAGCACTACTGCCCTATATTGCCATGCTGCCAATCCTCATATTCGTCTTACGAGACCTCAACTCATAATTCCTCCCCACATTCCGCCCTTCCTCCGGAATTCTTGCTGCCGTGGGCAACTAATAAGAAAGAAGAAGCAGACACCGCCATTTACCCCGCTGCCCTCCGGTGTTACTTTTTCTCCACTTGCCTCATAATTTCAAATGAAGCATTTCATACTTTTTCGGAAGGACTTACAATATCCTTAAAAAAATCTGAATATTTTTTCCAACAACTTGTTATAAATTCTCATAATCGACTGAAACTGCCATACACTCGCTGCCATTGAATAGCGTTCAAATACGGCACCCACCGGCTCTTCTTCTACCCCTATTTTCATCGAGAATAAAATAGCCGATACTTTTTTTTATGGGTCTGTTTCAGATTTGCTGATGCCCAAGTAGCCCTTTGATGACAAAAAAGGT
>CALABM010000179.1 GCA_937885815.1 uncultured Verrucomicrobiales bacterium
ACGCTGACTATATGTCGTTTGGTGCCCTTTTTCTGTAATCTTTGGGACACATGTGGTTCATTTCATCCCTCTGCACCGAAACACTTGAAAATATCGGACCGACTGACTCCGGCTAAATGAGTTCCAGCTGATAAACCTAACAGGCAACCACAACATCCTGCGCCGCTCGCGCCTAAAAAGAGCGTCACCCTCTAAAGGATGACGCTCTGAACGAAAGGATATTTTTATTTCACTCAGCTACGGTTCTTCAGCTGGGGGAAGAGAATGATATCGCGGATGGAGCAAGCACCGGTAAGAAGCATGCAGAGGCGGTCAATACCGATACCGATACCGCCGGCACTGGGCATACCGCTTTCCAGCGTTTCCACGAAATCATAGTCAATCTTCTGAGTTTCCTCACCGGCCTGATGCTTCAAGCGCTCCAGCTGCTCGATGGGGTCATTCTGCTCGGAGTAACCGGGGCAAAGCTCCTGACCATTCATCACCAGCTCGAAGACGTCCACCACCTCGGGGTTCTCAGGATTAGCCTTAGCAAGGGGAACGAGGTCACGGGCCACGTGGCATACGAAGAGGGGGTTAGCCTGCTTCTCTTCCACGAGCTTCTCATAGACCTGCTGAGTCACAGCAGTATCGTCAAGCTCCTCACCAATCTGGAGGTGAAGCTCATTCTCTGCGCGGTCACGACGTTGCTCAGCAGTCAGCTCGAACCAATCGGCACCGGCCACCTCCTTCACGAGGTCATTGTAATCAGCACGGCGCCAGGGGCGAGTGAGGTCTACCGTCCAGCGGAGGTTACCGTTCTCATCAAACTGGTCAAACTTCAGTGTGCCGAACACCTTCTCCGCCACGGTGCAGATCATGTCCTCCATCATGGCAGCCATGGTCTCGTAATCGCCACCGGCTTCATACACCTCAAGCACAGTGAACTCGGGGTTGTGGCGGCGATCCACACCTTCGTTACGGAAGTTGCGGTTCAGTTCAAACACCTTGGGGAAACCACCCACCATCAGGCGCTTCAGGAAAAGCTCAGGGGCAATTCGCAGCGTTACGGCCTTCTTCAGGGCGTTATAGTAGGACTCGAAAGGCTTAGCGGCAGCACCACCGGCGATGTCCTGCAGCATGGGCGTTTCCACTTCCAGGAAACCACGCTCCGTCAGATAACGGCGTACCTCCTGAATGATGAGGGAACGCTTCACAAAGCGGTCAGCACTCTCAGGATTGCTCATGAGGTCCAGGTGACGGCGGCGATAGCGCATATCCATGTCAGCCAAGCCGTGGAACTTATCCGGCATGGGACGAAGAGCCTTGGAAAGCACCTTGAAGGAATCCACGCGTACGGAAGGCTCACCGGTGCGGGTAATGAAGGTTTCACCCTCGATACCTAAATTCTTGTTGTAATCAAACTTCCAGCATACTCCGTCTTCCATGGTCACCGTTTTACCGGCGGCTACTGTTACATTATTGACCACTCTATACCCGCCAAGCACGGCATCCGGGAGCTGCGTAAAGGTACAATCTCCCAGCGTACCGCTGATACCAATATACGCATCTTGGGCAGTGGTTTTAATACCGGAGAAATCTGCGGCAGAGTGATATCGGACCATTCCACAGCGGCGGTAGCCTTGATAGCATAGCCAGTAATGGTCACGCCATTTCCTCGCACAGCGCAGGGTTTAGAGATAGTCGGAGCCGAGCTAAGGGCTATAAACTGCCCGGCTAAAGAGGAGTCAATCTGCACCACCGGCCGCAGGTCGCCGGTATAGGAGTTGACCTGACTAATACTCAGGCCAGAGAACCTTCACCGGAAGAGTTCAGGTTGGTAACCTCAAAAATAATTTCCGTTGGCACTAGAGACATATAAAAAAATAGATTGTAAGTGAATGAAAAAGCCTTACTCAGAGTCGCAAAACTAAGAGTAAGGCGAATAAGAGATGTAAAAAGTACCTTCAGCAACGTCTGCGGCGAGCTACGAGAGCAGCGAGAGCAAGGAAAGAAAGTGTGGCTGTAGTAGGCTCAGGAACAATGGTAGAGAGCGTCACAGACACGCCTTCATCAGTAGTAGTATAACTGACAATCTGCAAGGAAGCGGCTTCATCACTCATGGCAGTAAATGTGGCCTCCCCTTCCAGAGAAAGACCGTAAAAATTAACCGTAACAGTCGAATCAGCAAGCGCCTCCAACGACTCCGCAGACAGCGTGAAAGACAAAGCAGCCCCCTCACCCAGAGTCACGCCGTCAAGCTGGTAACTCTCCAAACCTTCAAGCTCCATGGAATTGCTACCACCAAGCAGGACATACCCGCCGAAAGAATTGAAGTAGCTAGAGGCATCCAACGTAAGATTGGATGCAGATACAGACACCGTTGGGTCAATCAATATCTGACTATTTATCAGCGACACATCTTCCAAAGTGAGAGAAGGCGTGGCCGTATCATCCAAATTTTCAATGGAAACGAAAGAATCTGCAACACAACCGCTGAACGTATTGCTGGTCATGGAAACACCCTCCAGCACACCGCCGTCAATCCACCAGTACGCGCCGGACTCGGTATCAATGTGCATATTAGCATCACCGGCAATTTCTGCGGAGATATTAAGCTTGGCACCATTCTCAAGGTAGACATCATTGAGAAATTTGTAAAATACCCCCTCCGCAACCTCCTCATCCTGATAATTTTCGGAGAAATCAACAGCTCCTGTCAGGTTAAGCTCTGCGCCACTTTCTACATAAAACACACCTCCTTTGCCAGATACATGATACTCGGAGTAAGTTGGATTTTCAACCGTAACAGATTCACCGGAAGTAACAACCTGTCTACCACCGTTACCATCTTTATAGCTTTCAGCACACGCCACGCCCGGCACAAGGGCTAGCATCAACATCAGAGTCTTTTTCATTGCATTATGTGTTTGAAGAGGATTCAGATAAATTATCTCGAGCTATACAGCTCTCGACATTTAACATTTGCAGTCTACATGACAAATCATATGATGTAAAGCAAAAATCATTTATGCAAGACACAAAAACGCTTTTTTTTCCAAAAAAACAAAAGAAAACATAGTATATCTAGCTTCCCCCCTCATGGGAGAGTTTAGACAACCATAAAAAGGAGCAAATAGCCACACCGGCCTAACAACTAGCCCCCCCTGATTGCACAGTGGACGTATTCGGGGCTCACCTATTTCTGGAATCGCAATGAGGGCAAGTAGCCTCCGGATCATTACGGAGGAAGCGGTAGCCGCAGATGCGGCAGGTGATTCGCACGCGGGCCAAGCGCATACGGCGCAGCTTGGAAGCGAGCTGCACAGGCAGCACCACGCAGAACAGCGCCACAAAAGAGGCGATGGCGAAGTAACTGAAAAATTCAGAAGTAGTTAATGTAAGCCAATCTGTCACGGCTGCACCTCCTCTCCATCCGGCTGGGCCGGTGTATCAGTCATGCCCTCCGGCGGGAAGGCGAGAAGATCTGAGGCATCCAGCACGGCGGAATCATGCGCGGAGCGGAACACGCGCTGAGGAGGCGCGGTGCGCAGCCCGGGTGTGAAGCCTGAGGGGAGTGCCTGAGAGGCCGCCTCCTCCCGGCGAGCCGGGTCCACAGCCGCCGTAAGCGGCAAGGGCATGGGGCTGCGCATCAGAATCTGCAAGTGTAGCAGCTCATCACTCCTGTACTGCACATTAGCTTCCTTTGCCGGTGGCAAGGGCTCGGGCAGCACCACCTTCACACAAAGCAGCAACGCAGCCGTCACAACGATAGCAAGGAAGATAAATACCCACAGCCACCCGCGCAAGGGACGGGCGTATTTGACATGGTATACAAGCTCTGTGGGAGTCTTATCGTCCATCACTCAGCAGAAGGGCGGCCGGCCAGTGAGAAGTTAAAACCATGGCTGATAGCCTTATCAGCCACCTGCTGTACAACGCCGACGGAAACGGCGGCATCACACACCACAATAACGGATACACGGCCGGGATGCCCGTCATCCCAGCTGTTCAGCAGCTCATCCAGCCCATTCAGGCCACCGGGAATTTCATAACCTTCCAGGTACAAGCGAGGAGTCACTCCCGGGGTGATGGTGATAACGTGAGAGTACGCACGATCATAACGCGCCATGACGAAGTGTGACTCAGCCGGGCAGATATTGAAGCCGTACTTGGGCAGTCTGTGTGTGTTCAGCAGCACACACAGGCAAAGCAGAAAGACCAGATTAATACCGGCCAGCGCCACCACGGGGGTGGCGGAGTCTGTAAGCTTGGAGCGGACGCGGCGCATGGCAACGGAGTATAGGAAAGTGGTGAAGATGAGAGCTTACTCAGCCTGCTTCTCCGTCTCCGGCTCAGCTGCGGCCGCCTTTTCAGCAGATTCCGCCGGGGCGGGCTCAGCCTTCTCCATGCTGCACATGCCGGAGCGGCAACCGGTGGCCTTGGCTGGCACAGCGGCTTTTTCCGCCTCTCGCTCGCGGGCGTCGCAGATGATGTGCACGCACTCCAGACCGGCGCGCTCGATGTTGTTAATCGTGCCGCGGGCGCGGGCTACAAGGTAGGTATAGAAGAGGTAGCTCGGGATAGCCAAGGAGATACCCATGGCGGAAAGCTGCAGAGCGCGCACGAGCGTCTCAGAAACCTCAGGCATGGCGGCAGCGCCATCCGTGATACCGGGCTGCTCATAGAACTGCACAAGGGTCACCACCGTGCCCAGAATACCCAGCAGCGGCATGAGCGTGGTGCAAGCCAGCAGGCTGCGGATGTAACGCTCCACGCGGAACACCTCCAGCTCAGCGGCCTCAAGCGCGATATCTCTCAGCTCATTACGGGTGAGCTTGGGGCGAGAAAGCACAGCCTCCACCACACGGGCCATGGGACCGGGGAGCAAGCGTACTTCATGCAATGCTTCGTTGTACTGCCCACTGCGCAGCAGTGAGGAAAGCCCACGCAGGAAATCCTCCGAGTTGATATTCACACGGTGGAAGTAGAACAAGCGTTCAGCCACCACGGCCATGGCGGCTACAGCGCAGATAACCATAAGCCAGGCGATGGGGCCCATGCTGTCTATCAGGTCGAACATAATATGAGTGAGAGTTTGGCTGAGTGTTCGGTGTCGGCAGGAAGTAAGCGGCCGGGAGAAAAGAGCAGCGGTGCGGCCGGTAGCACCGCTGCTGAATAAAAGGGATTAGGCGAGGGGGCTGATGCTCTCTGCGCCGAAGTACGGCACGAGGGCGGCCGGGATACGCACGGAGCCGTCCGGCTGCTGGCACTGCTCCAGCAGGGCCACATACAGGCGCGGCAGGGCCGTACCGGAGCCGTTCAGCGTGTAAGGCACGCGCATCTTACCGGTGGCGTCCTTATAACGCAGCTTCATGCGGCGGGCCTGATAATCCGTGAAGCAGGAGCAGCTGGATACCTCCAAGTACTTGCCCTGACCGGGAGCCCAAACCTCGATATCGTAGGTCTTGGCAGAGGAGAAGCCCACATCACCCGTGCAGAGCTCGATGACGCGGTAGTGCAGCCCAAGCTTCTGCAGAATGCACTCGGCGTGGCTCGTCAGCTTCTCCAGCTCAGCAAAGCCATCCTCCGGGCGGCAAATCTCCACGAGCTCCACCTTGTCAAACTGGTGCACGCGAATCATGCCCTTGTTCTCGCGGCCGGCGGAACCGGCCTCGCGGCGGAAGCAGGGAGTGTACGCGGTCATCTTCACAGGCAGGTCGGCCTCTTTCAGAATCTGATCACGGCAAAGGTTCGTCACGGGCACCTCAGCGGTGGGCACAAGGAACATGCTGTTACCCTCCAAGCCATACATATCCTCCTCAAACTTGGGAAGCTGGCCGGTGCCGTACATGCACTCACGCTTCACGATGAAGGGAACGCCTACCTCCTGATAGCCGTTCTCCAGAGTCTGGGTATCCAGCAGGAAGTTAATCAGAGCACGCTCCAAACGGGCTCCGAGGCCACGGTATACGATGAAACCGGAGCCGGACACGCGCGTGGCATCCTCAAAGTTCAGCAGGCCGCAGGCGGTGGCAATCTGCACATGATCCTTCGGCTCAGCAATCTCGGGCTTGGTTCCCCATACGCGCAGCTCAGGATTGGCGCTCTCATCCAGCCCCACGGGCGCGGCATCATGCGGCATATTCGGAATGTTCAGCAGCAGGCTTTCCTGCTCCTCAGCGGCGGCGGAGGCCACAGCATCCAGCTCCTTAATGCGCTCGCCTACCTCGCTCATGCGCTTCTTCAGCTCTTCAGCCTCCTCGCGGCGGCCTTCCTTCATCATCTGGCCGATGAGCTTGGAAGAGCTGTTACGCTCTGAGGAAAGAGCCTGCTTCTCTGTCTCTGCATTGCGGCGCTTCACATCACACTCCAGCACCTTGTCCACAAGCATCCAGTGGTCTCCACCGCGCAGGCGGACACGCTCTTTCACATACTCAGGATTTTCCCTGACAACTCGGATATCTAGCATAGCAACACTATTCTACACCCTCGCGCCATATATTCAAGCGGAAAGTGCGCTCCAACTCGTTTTTTTCACATGTGCACCTGATTTACGATTTACAAAGATTGGGACCGGCCAAAAAAATCGCAACTCGCAACTCGCAACTCGCAACTCGCAACTCGTAACTCGCAACTCGCAACTCGCAACTCGCAACTCGTAACTCGTAATTCGTAACTCGTAATTCGTAATTCGTAATTCGTAATTCGTAAATTAAATTCCCCCTCTCCCACACAAAAAAACCGCACCTGATAAACAGGTGCGGCTTTTTTGAGGTATGAATTGAGCGGAGAGCTTTAGCGGGAGTAGAACTCCACGATGAGCTGCACGTTCACGATGGGAGCAATCTCCTCGCTGGAGGGGATGCGGGCCACCTTAGCGGAAAGCTTAGCAGGATCCACCTCAAGCCAATCGGGGGTCACAGCGGAAGCGGTGAGCTCCTGAGCGCGGGTGGCGAGAGCCTGAGAGCGAGCCTTAGCAGCAACAGCTATAACGTCACCGGGCTTGCAGCTGTAGGAGGCGATGTTCACCTTCTTGCCATTCACGGTAACGTGACCGTGGGACACCATCTGACGAGCAGCGGCGCGGGTATTGGCGAAGTTGAGGCGATAGATGATGTTGTCGAGGCGGAGCTCCAGAAGCTGGAGAAGGATTTCGCCGGTCACGCCGGAACGACGGGAAGCCTCCTCATAGTACTTGCGGAACTGACCTTCAAGCACGCCGTACATGAAGCGGAGCTTCTGCTTCTCAGCGAGCATGATACCGTAGTCGGACTTCTTCTTGCGGCCGGCGCGGGCACCGTGCTGACCCGGGGGGAAGGGACGACGGGCGAAAGCCTTGCTGGCGCCGAAGAGCTCAACACCGAAACGACGGCTGATCTTGGCGGTAGGACCTGTGTAACGAGCCATAATCTTGTGTAATCTTTCTTCTGGGTTATTAAACTATTAGGCGCGACGAGCCTTGGGAGGACGGCAGCCATTGTGGGGGATGGGAGTCACATCAGCGATGGAGGAGATCTCCAGACCCATGGTCTGCACGGCACGAACAGCGGACTCACGACCGGAACCCGGGCCCTTCACACGAACCTCGACCTCCTTGAGGCCGTGGCCCATAGCCTGGCGGCAAGCGTCCTGGCAAACAACCTGACCGGCATAAGCGGTGCTCTTGCGGCTGCCCTTGAAGTTGAGCTTACCAGCGGAGGACCAGCCGATTACGTTGCCCTTGAGGTCAGTCACGCTAACGACGGTGTTGTTAAAGGTGGAGGAGATGTGCACGATACCCGTGGTCACATTCTTGCTGCCCTTAGCCTTAAGGATTTTCACCTTCTCATCATCGTCCACGAGGCCAAGCTCGGCGAAGATGTCGCGGCGACCCTCGGGCTTCTTCTGCTCCACGGCGGGAGCGGCAGCCTCAGCAGCGGGAGCGGCAGTCTCAACTACTTCCTGGATGGTTTCTTCAGCCATTTTCAGTATCTTGTATGTAAGGGGTTATTTCTTGTTGGCGCCGACAGTCTTCTTGCGGCCCTTGCGGGTACGAGCGTTAGTGCGGGTGCGCTGACCGCGAACGGGAAGACCCTTGCGGTGGCGGATGCCGCGCAGACAGTTAATGCTGGTCAGACGCTTCAGAGCCATCTGCTTCTCACGGCGGAGGTCACCCTCGATGAGGATGTTGTTGCTGGTGATAGCCTGAACGATCTTGGTCAGCTGAGCGTCAGAGAGCGTGCCGGTACGCAGATCCGGGGAGATACCGGCCTGCTCAAGCACCTTCTTGGCGGTGGAGGGCCCGATGCCGTAGATGTAGCAAAGGGAGGCCTCAACGCGCTTCTCATTGGGTATTTCGATACCGAAAAGACGAGCCATATTGCTTGTGTGTGTTTGTTCGTTTGGTGATACGCCGCATACACTGCAGCGCAATTTCGTGCGCCCACTATACGCCCTTTCCGTTAATTTGCAAGCAAAATTTCACAAAAAATTACATCTTTGGATAAATTTGGGATTTCTTTACCCCAAACGAGGGCATTTCATGGACAAGAAATGCCGGAAAGAGCGTAAACTGAGGGGCTCAGCGACTGAGGGAAGGCGGCAGGGGGCTGAGAGTAGGAGCCGGGCCGAGGGAGGGAGCAGCCTGAATGGCAGCGGGCGGGGGCTCAAAAGCAGGCAGAACGGAGGGCTTGTAAGCATTAACCGGCTCGATGCGCTGCATGGGAATGGTGATTTCATCCTCTTCAATAAAGCGGGCGTTCGGGTCATTCTCCGTCCAGAGCAAAGAGCGCCACCAGCTGGTCTGCGTATGCACCGTGACAGAGCCCACGCGATAACCCTCCTTTTCCACAACGATACCGAGGTCCTTATCCTGCTGAATTTCCGTCACGACAGGCGTGGTACCGGGCACACGCTTACCATTAATATGCACGGTAGCCCCATCACAGGGAGTTGTATAGATGGTGAAGTTCTTAGAACCTGCACAGGATGCGAGAGAGAGACAAGCGAGAGCTATAAAAAAAGAAGAGGCGCGCATGGAATCATGATACTCCCCCACCCCTGCCATGACAAGCAAAAAGCGCGTACTGAAACACAATTCCACACATGTCCCAAAGATTTGGGACATGTGTATTTACGATTTTTGATTTACGAATTAAGGTTTAGCGGCTAACGCCGGATATTGGATAACAGAACGCTTACTGCCTATGGTCAGCTTCGTGATACCCCTGCGCAGAAGTGAAAGCAGAATACGCTGACTATACGTCGCTTGGTGCCCTTTTTCTGTAATCTTTGGGACACGAATGCAATTCAGGACGCAGCTCAGATACGGCGGGTAAGGCAGTACCAGAGGAAGCGGGAGTTATGCACCAGATAACGCTTAAAAAGGCGGCGAGGCTCACAACAGAGGCGATAAAGCCACTCAAGCCCATGGGAACGAATCCAAAGCGGAGCTTGGCTCACCAGCCCGGCATGGAAATTAAAGGCAGCCCCCACACCAAAGTACACAGCCGGGGGAAGCTGAGGAAGATTGGTGAAAAGCCAGCGCTCCTGCTTGGGGCAGCCGAGACCCACCCACACACAGTTGGCACCACTTTCCGCTATACGGCGGCAGATGGCCTCATTCTCCCCTTCCGGCCACTGGCCCATGGGAGGGCAATAGTGCCCGGCTATCTCCACACCGGGAAAACGGGCGGCAAACTTCTCTCGCAGCAGCGCAATGGCTTCCTCTGAGCCACCAAGCAGGAAATGGCGTACCCCGTGCGAGCGCCCGGAATCCCACACAGCCTCCATCATATCCGGCCCGTAAAGGCGGTGGGCCTCTGCCTTTTTACGGCGGCGAAGCAGCCAGACGATAGGCATGCCATCCGGGCAGATGTAATGAAAATTCTTCATCCCTTCTCCGTATTCTTTCTCATGCAGCATACGGGTGAGCACATGCACATCCGAGTGCGCTACCAGACGCGGCGCCTGCGTGGCTCCTGCCAACTGTGCAAAATATTCGCCAGCCTCACTGAGAGCTGAGACAGTGTAGGGAATACCAAAAATCGTCTGAGAGGGGAGAGATTCCATGCGCGCGAAGTGTACAATATAACAAGCGGTATGTCAAGAAACAATTTCCGCCCTGCTGCAGAAGCAACAGAGCGGAAAGAATTGTTCAGCGGTATGGACCGGCAGATTACTTCTGCTCGGAGGGGCTCCACTCCTCGGCCTGAAGGGCAGCGAGGTTGAAGGCCTGCTCCAGACCCACCATGTCGCCGGCACGTACGGTCTCGAAGGCGGCGGTCTCGCGACGCAGCTGCTCGGGATCGTAGTTCACAGCCTTGATGGAAAGACCGATGCGGCGCTCCACCTTGTCCACCTTGATGACGCGAGCCTTGATGTCGTCGCCCACCTTGATGACGTCCTTCACGCGCTCCACGTGCTCCTCGGAAAGCTGGGAGATGTGGATGAGGCCGTCGATGTCGCCGTCCAGGTTCACGAAGGCACCGAAGGAAGCAATCTTGGCCACCTGACCGGAAACGAGGTCGCCCACCTTGAAGCGGTTGTCGATGCTCTCCCAGGGATCGCTCTCAAGCTGCTTGATGCCGAGGGAAACGCGCTGGTTCTCCTTGTCGATGTTCAGCACGCGAGCCTCCACAACGTCGCCCTTCTTGAGAACCTCGGAGGGGTGGTTGATCTTGCGGGTCCAGCTCATGTCGGACACGTGAATCATGCCGTCGATACCTTCCTCAAGAGCCACGAAGGCACCGTAGGGAGTAAGGTTACGCACAGCGCCGGAGATGATGGTACCCACGGGGAAACGGGCTTCGATAGCCTCCCAGGGATTCTCGTCCAGCTGACGCACGCCGAGGGAAATCTTCTGCTCCTCCACGGAGATGTTGAGCACAACGGCCTCGATTTCCTGGTCCAGAGAAAGGACGTCGGAGGGGCGAGTGATGCGCTTGGTCCAGGACAGCTCGGAAACGTGTACGAGACCCTCCACACCCTTCTCGAGCTCCACGAATGCACCGTAAGCCAGAAGCTTGGTGACGCGGCCCTTGACGCGGGAGTTGATGGGGTACTTGGCCTCGATGTCTGCCCAGGGGTTGTCGGACAGCTGCTTGAGACCCAGGGATACGCGCTCCTTGTCGCGATCCACGTCGAGGATGAGAACCTCCAGCTCCTGACCGATGTGAAGCAGCTCGGAGGGGTGGTTCACGCGGCCCCAGCTCATGTCGGTGATGTGCAGCAGGCCGTCCATGCCGGAGAGGTCCACGAAAGCACCGAAGTCGGTGATGTTCTTCACGGTACCGGTCACGCGGTCGCCAACCTTAACGGTCTCCAGGAAGCGCTGACGCTGCTCGCTGCGCTCGGCCTCGATGACCTCACGGCGGGAGAGCACGATGTTCTTGCGCTCATCGTTCACCTTAACAATCTTGAACTCGTATACGTTACCTACGAACTCGTTCAGATCCTTGGGGGGGATGATGTCCACCTGAGAGCCGGGAAGGAAGGCCTCCACGCCAACGTTGACCATAAGGCCACCCTTAACGACGCTCTTCACCTTGCCCTTCACGAGGCCGCCATCCTTGTAGACAGCCACGATCTTGTCCCAGTTCTGCTTGTGGGCAGCCTTCTCTTTGGAAAGGACTACGAGACCCTCATCGTTCTCAAGCTTCTCGAGGAGAACCTCGATCTGGTCACCTACTTCAATCTCTTCATCCTCGAACTCGGAGATAGAAATAACACCCTCAGACTTGTAACCGATGTCTACGAGAACAACCTGCGGACGGATCTCAAGGATGGTACCGTTCACGATATCACCCGTACGGAAAGTCGGAAACCCAGCGTTGATAAGGGCCTCCAATTCAGAAATACTCATTGTATATTGTTTTGGTTAATATGTTTACGCGATTTCGCGAGGCCCCAGCACCGGTGGTTATCGGGGCGCCTGTGCACCACCGGCGGAAATAGCGGTGCGGCATTGTACCGCTTCCCAAGCCCTATGGCAAGCCTTTTTTCCTGAAAATCACGGATTTGCAGGATTTTTTGCGTATACAAGCCAACAATTACTCGCCGGAAACGGGGCGAGGAGCATTTGTGCCGCCTATCAGCAGCACCATCTCCCCCTTGGGCGGGCGAGCAGTAAACTCCGCAGTCAGCTCAGCGGCCGTACCGCGGTGATAGGTTTCAAAAACTTTAGTAAGCTCACGCGCCACACAAATGGGCGCGGAGGGGTCCAAGTCAGCTATGGCCTTCACCGTCTTCAAGATACGGTAAGGCGATTCATAGAAAATGCTGGTATAAGAAGCAGCAAGGGCTGCCTGAAGCACCTGCCCTTTCTTGCCGGATTTCACAGGGAGGAAGCCGCCAAAGAAGAAAGCATCACTGGGCAGGCCGGAGCCCACAAGTGCTGTCACCACGGCGGAGGGCCCGGGCAGCACGGTGAAGGAGACACCACGTGCCTTCAGCTCCTGAATGAGGCGGTAACCAGGGTCAGACACGCCGGGCATGCCGGCATCCGTCACCACGGCAAAGCTCTCACCGGCAAGAGCGCGGGAGGCCACTTCCGGAGCTCGCACGCTTTCATTATGCTCATGCAGGCTGAGCAGCGGCTTTTTAATACCATAATGAGAAAGCAGCAGACCGGTATTACGGGTATCCTCGCAGCAAATACAATCCACTGAACCAAGCACTTCCAGCGCTCGGCGGGTAATATCCTCCCTGTTACCGATGGGCAGACCAACAAAACTGACAGGATACTCAATCATGGAATAGTGAGCTGTGCCACGATGGAGGAGGCAGCCTGACGAGCGCCATAGGAAAAGGCTGCTGAACGCCCAGTAAGGGTATTACCGCCGGTATTGAAGTAAGTGCCATCCCCCACAGCGTAGCCTTTTTTGATTACCTCGCCGGTGCTGCGGCGGGTAACCACATATGACACATGGACACGCACATGGAGCTCACGGCTCAAGTTAGCATCCTCCCAGTCCACTAGAGCGCGGCTGATACTGGCATGGGTGACAGCCCCACGAATCACAACATCAGCTGAGCTAGGAGAAGCCATCTTGAAAGTGCCGTCAGACTGCAACTCATTACCCACAGCAGAGGTAACAAGCTGAGCAAGCTCAGGATAAGTAGTTTCGTTATCAAACATATTGACAGCGAACGTACTTACTCCTTTCATGCGAGGGTTCAGCAATCCGCCGGCATGATAACCACAGGAGGTCACGCCGGTTAAAGGAAGAAGACAAAGAGCGAGAAGAAGGAAACGTTTCATGACTTACGGGCAAGGAGTGCAGCCTGACGAGCCTTAGCCTGCTGAAGCAGAGTTTCAGCCTCCTTGGCAGCCTCAGGATTAATGTTTCTCTGGCGAATAACATTCTCAAAGCAGAATACGGCAGCACCATATTCACGAGAACGCTCTAAATAGTAACGGCCGGTTTCAAGCTCCTGCTGCACCAGCAGGCGGCGCACGTTGGAAGCCTCGTTGAGAGCCTTGCGGGCATCAGCATGGTTCGGGAAACGCAGGGTGAAATCCTCATATGCCTCCTGGGCACGAGTGAGGTTTGCAAGGTTCTGGTTACCACGAGTACGGCTGCTGGCCCAAAGCTGAGCCACCATAAGCTGAGCCTCGGGAGCATAACGGCTATCCGGATAATTTTCTACAAGGGAAGAGAACACAGCCGCAGCCTCTTCATAACGCTCCTTACGCACCAGATAACGGGCAAGGATAGATGTAGCCGTAGCAGCCATGTCATTATAGGGAGCATTGGAAATCACGCTGCGCAGCCACTTTTCCACGGCTGAACTTTCAAGCTCGGCCTTCCAGAGCCCCAAAACGCTTACCTGCAATGTACCTTCAGCTGCAGCCATAGCCATAGCGAGCTGGCGTTCAAGAGCTCTTGTGTAAAGCGAGCTGCTCTGGTAACGCTTCACAATTTTATCATATTCCTCGAAAGCATCACGCGGCAACCCCTGCTTTTCGTAAATCTCAGCCAAGAGCATGCGGGCCTCAGGAGCACAAGGAGCCAGCTCATGATTCAGCGCTATATTGCGCAGCTTTCGCTTGGCCGCGCTGAGTTCACCGGCTGCCATCAGCGCTCTTGCCTCACTAAGCAGAGCATCCGCCTGAGGATCTGCAGCCTGAATTGTACCGGCCGGCAGAAGCCCACTGTTATTTTGATGGCACATAGTAAGCGGCAGCACAGCCACCGCACACATTAGCAGATGAAGTCTCATTCTCATGTTGGTTCGTATAATAGCACGCCACCCCACACAGCGCAAGCGAGAAATGAAGGGTGGCGTGTCTTATTTCGCTAGAAATCCGGAAAAGAGTATATTTCTTCTCTGGCAATCAGCTCTCAGATAAAGCAGGCAAAGAATTATGAAAAACTCAGAATACTTCAGGCTTCAGGAGTAAGGGCTTTGTGTTCAGCACAGGGCGTAACCTGCAAAGCGCGAGGCTCAGCCGGGCAGGCGTGAGAGCACGCTCCACAGCCGGTACAGCGGGAAACGTCCACCTTAGGAGCACGGAGATGAAGAGCATCCAATGCCTGATGGCGTCTGCAAGCAGCAACACATTCACCACAAGCTTCACACTTGCTGTAATCTATCACCGGCAAAAGCATGGGATTACCATTAGCCCTCACACGCCCCGGCACCTCCACCATCGTGATTGCACCATGCGGACACTTGCGGGCGCAACGGCGACAGCCTACGCATTTTACAGCATCCACCGAGGGTGCTATTACCTCAGTAAGCGCGCCAGTGGGGCAAACCACATTCAGGCATTTTCCGCAGACTTCTCCCCTGCTCCACACACGGCAATTCTTCTGAGTGAAGAGCACCTCACCAATTTTCACAAAGCGCTTTTCTGCAAGAGAAAGCGGCAGCAACGCTCCCTCAGGGCAGACGCTCGAACAGGCGTTACAATCAGGCGCACAGTAGCCGCGAGTGTAATCCATATACGGCTTCATCAGGCCACTGAGCCCATGCGCCATGAAGGACGGCCGGAGCACGTGAGTGGGACAAGTGGTCATGCAGAGGCCGCAACCGGTGCAACGGCTCAGCAGGCGCTCCACACTACCGGCCCCCGGAGGCACCGCGGCAGCAGCCGTATTCCCCGCAATCAGCCCCTCCGGCATAGCAGCGGTAGCCAGCCCGGTAATACCCAGCCCAAGGAAGGCACGACGAGAGACACTTTCCGGTTTACCCTGAGCATCTTCTGCCCGCTTAGGCTGCTCTTCCGGCACTTTCTCCTCCTTCGGAGCCGCCTCCGTTTTCTTACGGCACAAAGACATCGCCCCCTTAGGACAGGAGGACACACAATCATAACAGCCCACGCAGCGAGTGGCATCCACCCGCATATTCTTCAGGTCAATGGCATGAGCCTTACAGCGACGCATACAGCCAGCACAGCGGCCGCACTTCTCCGCATCAATAGCCGGCACAAAGGGAGCCACGCGGGAAATCAACCCCAGCAGGGAGCCCACAGGACAAATGGTGTTACAATACAAACGCCCACACAGGAACGCCATCACCAGCGGCACCGCAATACTCAGGCAGATAATGACGATGAGCCAAGGCTCATAACGCCCCCACTCCCCACTCACGATGGGGTTCACAACTGCGGCTATAAAGCGGGAAGAGATGCTGTAAGGATCCAGCAAAGTAAACACCATAATACAGCCTACAGCAAGAAAAACAAACACCGCGGAGGCCACCACGAGGCGCAACACCCAGCGATTGGGCATGAAGCGCATCTGCGCCCCCTTCAGCTTCTCCGAGCGCGGGCGCGCCAAGCGGTTCACAATATCCTGCATGATACCCAGCGGACACAGCCAGGAGCAATACACGCGACCGAAAAGCAGCGTCAGCACAATTATTATGCATCCGCCGACAAAAATACGAATAAACGGATTTTTAACCGCCTTTGACGAAAGCTTCT
>CALABM010000180.1 GCA_937885815.1 uncultured Verrucomicrobiales bacterium
AATGATACTAAAATTAACGCTGTTGTCAAGCTTTTACTAAAAGTATATATATATAAAATGGGAGGCGTAGAGCGACCCGACATGGCACAAAACATAATGCTAGATGGCACATGTGTCCCAAAGATTTTGCCCAATGGGGATTGGTTGAAAAACATACACGCCGCAGGCGTGCGAAATCCTGAGTCCGCAGGACGGCAGAAGGTAGACGGGGGTGGAGCTGCGTCAGCAGCGCAACCCCCGGTTCCCAACCAAGAATGCCATGGAAAGCCCGGAGCTGCATCGTGACCACGATGTGGCGGAGGCCGACAGACCCGGCGCAGGGTGTTAACCCGGAGCTTCTGCCATGACCGGTAGACTGCCATGCAACCGGGGTGAGGCGCACCCATGCGGTGGTGATGAATCAAAGCTCGGCGTTTCCTCTATGCATGCAAATGGAATCCTCTGAGCTTTTGCTGTTCTTTTTGCCGGGGTAAATGACTATTCCGCGCTCTCTGTCGGCCCTGGCGGGACTCCTTTTTATTATCATACGATTTCCGGAGGTTACGCTGCCGGTGCAGCTCCACCCCCGGCTACTTTCTGTCGTCCTGCGGACTCTGAATTTCGCTCGCTACGCTCGCCGAGTCTTCAACAAATCTCATTATCCGAAAAAAAGGGGCTTCCTTTAAAATCGGATTCATCCTTCAATGCCTCACGAAATCTTTGGGACACATGTGCTCCCTCACTTTCGCGTAAGATGCTTGATAAAGAAGCGTATCACCTCCTCCGCTGCCGGACGCACCCGCAGCAGACGCGGATTCCACGCCAGACTCAGCTTGCGGCTCAGCGAGTCCAGCGCCGGAGATTCCAGCTTCAGCACATCCTCCGGCAGCTCCACTTCCGCTATATCCGGCAGAAATGCCGCATAGCCCCCCGTCCGCAACAGCCGCAGAGCAAAGGGAAACGACTGCGTGGCATTCATATTACTCATCTTCAGCCCATCTGCCTGCAAGACCTCCTGCAAGCGAGTGTAGAACGAGCCGCTGCCAAGAGTCGCAATCGGCAGAGTGGTTACCGCTTTCTCAAAACTGAGTCCTTTCCGCTGCAAATGCGCCTTCCGCTCCCTCCAGCGATTATCACGCTGCCGTGTCCGCCCCCGCCGCTCCGCGCATGCAGCAGGCTCCGAGCTTTGCTCCTGCCGACAGCGGATTCACGCAGGTGGATGACGACGAACTTCCCTTTTAATTGATTTGATCTGAGAAAATTAGCCAGCAAAGACAGGCGATGAAAGGAGACGTTTCCATGTCTGAAGATCGTGGAGCACGCCGTCCGCGTGGCCGCAAGCCGCGCCGCAAGGTTTGTGCGTTCTGTGTTGACAAGATCGAGTACATCGATTACAAGGACGTTAATCGTCTGCGTCGCTTCATCAACGAGCGCGGCAAGATCCTGCCCCGTCGTATGAGCGGCAACTGCGCCAAGCATCAGCGTCAGCTGTCTGAGGCCATCAAGCGCGCCCGTGCCATCGCGCTGCTGCCCTACACTGTTGACTAATTGATACGGCGAAACAACACGAAGTGTTCCCCTGATCTCGCAAGAGGTCAGGGGTTTTTTCATTCTTCATCATCAATTAATCTCTTTCTTTCAATGTCATTTTCTTCATCATTCTGATTGTTTTTTCTATTTTATCAGAACTGACTCCATAGCCACTTCCAACATAGTTATCGATAAAATTTATTTTTTTCTCGATCATCTCTTCCGTAATA
>CALABM010000181.1 GCA_937885815.1 uncultured Verrucomicrobiales bacterium
CAGCGTGGTGGAGCTGTCTACTTCTTCGCCATCCATGAGGAACTTCACGATGTCTGCATTGGAGAACAGCACTATCTGGTCCTCCTCGCTGTATTCTGCACCAAGGGTGAGCACCAGATTAACTTTTTCACCTTCACTGGTGGCCATGAAGGTCAGCACGGAGCCTTCTGTCATGTTGATGCCGGTGCCGTCCGTCACCAGTGTAGAACCGGCGGCGAAGGTCAAATCGGCATTGATAACATTCAGGCTGGATACACGATATGCTGCTACCATCGCATCGCTTGCGGATGCAGTAATGGCTATATCACCAAGCGCTAAGGTGGCACCGGCGGCGATGTTGATTTCATCAGCCGTAACGGAAGCCCCATTGCTCAGCTGCAACGTGGCGGATTCTCCTACCTCAATCGTGGCATTTGCTGCCACAAGCTCGGCATCGCTGATAGCAAGCGTGGCATCACTTCCGGCGGCAATGTTAATAGTATTTCCTTTAACTTGGAGTACGGCTCCGTCTTCAATCTGCACGCTGCCGCCGTTCAAGTACGCATTCCTCCCGATTTCGCTGGTCTGAGAGTTCAGAATTTCTTCCGCTGTAGCCGTGCGACCTTCATTGTTAGCTGCCAGAATTTCATTCAGATGCTGCTCAGCATATTTGCCGCTGAAGATGACGTCACCTCCGGCGCTTTGCGTGTTGCGCTCGCCGTCCGTGTAATCGCTGTTGAAATATGAATCTCCTCCTGTGTAAATGGAATCATATATGCTGATATCCCCGCCCGTCTTAGCTGAAAGATACATGTCACTGGATTTGCAATAGATACTATGAAGCCGGTAATCATTCCCATTCTTTTCATAGTTCCGTTCAAATAACACGCTATCATTGCCTTGAATGCATAAATCGATATCACCGTAGGATACAAGAATAGCACCGCCGCGGGCGGAGCCGTCGGATTCGTAGTCGGCGGACTTGCTGACGTAGTTTCCACTGAAGGAAACGTTGCCATTGTTGCTGATGATTAGCAAACCGGAAGAATCGCTATCGTGAGACTCGTAGTAGGATACTTCTCCACTGCCGGAAAATTCATCATTATCGCTGCAGGGCATTGGGTATGTGGATGCTACGCCCATAAATATAGCGCCGCCACCGCTGATCTTGGAAATCAAGTTGGATTCTACGTAATTCCCGCTGAATGTCACGTCCTTATTATTACTGATGGTTAGACCGCTACCTTCGCTCGAACAAATAGCACCACCATCGGCACCAAAATGACCGTAGGCGTGGTTGCCGTTGAAAGTCACGTTGCCATTATGACTAATGGTCATATCTCTGGTCAAGATAGCGCCGCCGGCAATACCACCAGAGCCAGCGACGTAGTTTCTACTGAAAGTCACGTCTCTATTCCGGTTGATGGTCAGCTGCCAGGGAGCATAGATAGCACCACCTACACCGTATACACCAAAACAATGGACGTCGTCGTTACCGTTGAAAGTCACGTTGCCATTATCGCTGATACTTGCATATTCCGCAGAGATGGCACCACCAAATACATCAGAACTGGTGTATCCACTGTAGTAAACAGTTTCCTTGTTGCAAATATTGATGTAGCTGTCTATGGCTTGGGCAGGCAGGGCGATAAAGGCTGCCAGAACGGCAGACAACAGAGTAATTGGTAGATGTAACTTCATGATAATCGGTTGGAGTGCCTATAATTTACGCTTTTCAAAAGCGTACTTTAGAATAACAAAATACTTTATAATCAGCTATATAAAATAACGCAACACTCATTTGCGTATGACATCGCGGCTAAGCTAATTTCTTTTTGCATAAATACTTTCTTTATGCTTGACTTACGCTTTTGAAAGGCGAGTTATCATGAACATTGAAATAACAGAAGAAGAACTGGCGGCGTTGGCTGTGTTAAAGCAAACGGGGGTGAATGTATTGGAAGCTGCGCTGTTCAGCATATATTAGACGCGGGGCGTCCGGATTTTCACCAGACTCTGGTCGAGCCTTCCCCGCAAGAGAAAATAAACATAAAACCTACTAAACGCCAACACAGAACGCTAATAAAATAACAAAGAAATATGCGCGCTACATGAATTCGAAATACGCCCCCACAGCTAATCAGCCATGGGGGCGCTTTCACACATGTAATCATTTATTACTTCGGTCTACGGCGGCGCATTGCCAGAGCAGCCAAGGCAAGCAAACTCAACGTCGCCGCTTGTCTCTGCGTAGGGCGGAGACGGATGGTGGGCTCTCGTCTTCGAGTCTCGCTTCGCTCGCTTGCTTGGGGCTTCGCGTCTGCGCTTGCTA
>CALABM010000182.1 GCA_937885815.1 uncultured Verrucomicrobiales bacterium
GGTGTGTGGACGCCGTTTCCTCCGCTGCCGGCTCCAAGATTGAGACTGACAAGCTCGGCATCGACGTGCTGATTACCTCCACACAGAAAGCTCTGGCTCTGCCTCCCGGTCTCGCCATCTGCTCCATGAGCCGCAAAGCCTATGACCGCACGGCGGAGGTGCCCAACCGCGGTCTGTACTTTGACCTGCGCACCCTTTGGGACTTCATCGACAAGAAGAACTACCAGTACACCTCCACTCCCTGCCTCTCCCTCATGTACGCTCTGGACAAGCAGCTCCAGCATATCGTGAACGAGGAAGGCATCGACGCCCGCTTCGCCCGCCACGAGCAGTGCGCAGAATTCACCCGCGCTTGGGCTGACGAATACTTCCGTGTGTACCCGAACCGCAAGTATCTTTCCAAGACACTCACCGTTATCGATGCTCATCCCAAGGGCTGCTCCGAGCTCATCTCCATTCCCGAGCTCAACAAGGCTCTGGCTGAGCGTAACATGCAGCTGGGCAACGGCTACGGCGGCCTGAAGGACAAGACTTTCCGCATTGCTCACATGGGCGAGCTCTGCCTGGATGACATGAAGGAGATTACCTCCGCCATCGTGGATGTACTCAAACTCGGTTAAGCTGCCTCCAAGAACAAACTCCCCAAAAACACCTATTCTCTCAGTTACGAAAGCTGCTGTCGCAAGACAGCAGCTTCTTTTTTACCCGAACGAGCAAAAAAAACACCCCGCGGATTCAGAAAAACCGCGGGGAGGAAATTAGCTGATATAGTGGGGAAAAACGGGACTTATCAATCCTCGGAAGAGGCCTGCTCCAAAGCACCGAAGCGGCCAGAACGAATCTGCCCCATAAGGCCATTGACGTGGCGCGTCCACGAGCTGTGGCTAGCGCAGTAGGAGCGAGCAATCTGTGCCACTGTTACGCGACCTCTCTGCCTGTACTTGGCCAGAATGCTAGCAAGATCATTCACGCAATCTTCCTTGCTCCCATACTGACGCTGTCCACGGCGCCCCATGATACCCGCCAGATTATTGCGGCGGCGAGCTGAGAAAGAGGTGCCGTTAGCAGATTCGTGGCGCATTATCGCCTCCATTAACACGGGGTCCACTCCATGTCTTGCGGCTGCATCATTAATGGCAGGACGCAGATCCGTGATGGTATCTGCAGAAACCAGCCCGCTGAATAACAGCATGATGCCAGTCAGAATTGTGATGGTAGATCTCATGTGCGGCCCAGTATACACGCAATTTTTTGTTTGTCAATGCCAAAATTAATTATTTTTTAACTTTTCCTAAATATTAATTACACGCTTTTGAAAAGCATTTTTTAGGCTGCCGCGTAATTTAGGCTTTACGAGGCGTGAGCGATATGCTAGAATAGCGCGCGCAAGGCGCGCGGAGTGCGCCCTCCCGAAAAGTTATGAGTGATCCCACGAAGTTCCGCAATCTGGCCATTATCGCCCACGTAGACCACGGCAAGACCACCCTCGTAGACCAGCTGCTGAAAGCCGGCGGCACCTACCGAGAAAATCAGGAAGTTCAGGAACGCGCCATGGACTCCATGGATTTGGAGCGCGAAAAGGGTATCACCATTAAGGCAAAGAACACCTCCATTCACTGGAATGGTTACACAATCAACATTGTAGACACGCCCGGCCACGCCGACTTCGGTGCTGAGGTAGAGCGAGTGATGAAGATGGTGGATGGCGTCATTCTGGTGGTGGACGCTTATGAAGGCCCTCAGGCACAAACACGCTTTGTACTTCGTAAAGCTCTGGAAGAAGGGCTTCTGCCCATCGTGGTGGTGAACAAGATTGATCGCCCGCATGCGGATCCCATGAAAGTACACGATCAGGTGCTGGAGCTACTGCTGGATTTGGACGCCACGGAGGAGCAGTTTGAAGCCCCCTTCGTGTACGGCTCCGCCCGCGATGGCTACTTCATGAACAGCCCTGAAAATGAGCCGCCTGTAGACTGCACCCCCCTGCTCTACCAGATTGTCAATCACATTCCCGCCCCGAAAGATGCTGATGCAGACGCCCCCTTCAAGATGCTCATATCCAACATTGACTGGGATGATTATGTGGGCCGAGTGGCAGTAGGCCGCATCACTAACGGACGCGTGCAGAAGGGCGACACTCTCTACCTGCTGCGTGCAGACGGCAGCAAAGTACAGGGCAAAGTAACCAAGCTTTTCGAATACAGCGGACTGCAGACCACGGACTCCGCCATCGGCGAGGCCGGTAACATCATCGGCATCTCCGGTTTCGAGGGCGTGGACATCGGTGAGACGCTGGTAGCAGACCCTGAGGAAGAGGCCATGCCCTTCGTACAGATTGACCCGCCCACCGTGCAGATGGAGTTCAGCATCAATGATGGGCCTCTGGGTGGCCGTGATGGCAAGAACGTGACCAGCCGAGTCATCCGCGACCGCCTCATGCGTGAAATGCGCACGAACATCTCCATTAAGGTGGAGGATACAGATTTGGCCGGCGTATTTATGGTATCCGCCCGCGGCACCATGCAGATTGCCATTCTCGTGGAGCAAATGCGCCGTGAAAATTATGAGGTGCTGGTATCACGCCCCAAGGTGATTACACAGGATATTGATGGCGTGCGCTGCGAACCTTTTGAGACCGTATTCATTGAAGTTCCTGATGAATGCGCGAACGGCGCTGTGCGTATTCTGGGCAACCGCAAGGGCATTCTCGAGAATATGGAGACCAAAGGGACAGGCCGCACATACATTCAGGCCACCATTCCCACCCGCGGCCTTATCGGCTTCGAGTTTGAGCTGGTAAACCTCACCAGCGGTCATGGCATCTTCTCCCACCTCTTCAAGGAATACGCTCCCTATGCGGGCGAAATTGTCACCCGCCAAAGCAGCACACTTATTTCCATGGAGAATGGTATTGCCCGCCCCTACGCCCTGCAGGCTATGGAGGAGCGAGGCTCCCTCTTCATTGCCCCCGGTGATGAGGTGTACGAAGGTATGATTGTGGGCGAAAACCCCAAGCCCATCGACATTCCCGTCAACCCCACACGCGAAAAGCATCTCACCAACCACCGCTCCGCCACCAAGAACGACTCCATTCAGCTCACCCCCCCGCGCGTATTCTCGCTGGAACGAGCCATTGAGTACATTGAGCAGGACGAGCTGGTAGAAGCCACGCCCCACTTCATCCGCATGCGCAAGCGCCTGCTGGACGCCACAGCCCGCAAACGCGCAGAACTCAGAGCAAAGGGACTGTAATCTGTATAAGCCCGTCCATGTTCCAGGAGATAACACAGTGGTTTGCAAACCATGATTATACGGCAATATGCCTGTATATATCAGCCGGGCTTCTTTACATGGCAGGATTCTTGGGGGCCGTACTACCTTATCCCGGTTGCTTCGTAGCGCTGGGAGGCAGCGTGTGCTACGCTCTAGCCGCGGGGCAGCCGTACCCTGCATGGTGGATATGGCTTATACTTGTTCTACTCGCCGTCTTCGGCACGCTGGTAGACAATATCACCACAGCCATGGGCGCTAAGCAGTTCGGCGGCAGTAAGCAGGCCTTCTGGGGCAGCATGCTGGGTCTCTTCATAGGCGCTCTCTTCGCGTTTCCCATCGGCATCATAGCCGGGCCCTTTCTTGGCGCATTCATTGCAGAGCTGGTGCTTGTTCGTAAGAATGCGAAAGACTCAGCAAAATCCGGCTTTGGAGCCATGCTTGGACTACTGGCAGGAGCGCTGTGTAAGGTAATCGTCACCATCATCATGCTGATTATCACTATCATTAGCACTCCTTCCAATGATGATATTCAGCCACCTCCGGCCACATGTTCTTCTGAGGGCTAAACCCATCAGCTGACGGCAATCAGAAGAAGACTCAGGGACAAACTCCTTTCTATACAAGCATTAACACCGAGGAATAATCCTCGGTGTTAATGCTTTAGTAATCCTGAAGAGCAACTCGTGTTATACGAGAACTGCCTCGTATATTAATGAGTCTTCTCGTAAGCCTCGTTCATTGCGCTCACTCTGGACATCACGGCAGCGAGCGATTTCAGGCGCTCCTGCACAACAGTGATATCGGAGAGCGTTTTCTCGCGCTTAGCAGAAAGTGCTGAGAAAAAGTTTACCGTCGTGGAACGCACCTCCTCCGTGATAACCTTCTGCATATGCTCGTGAGGGGGCTGAGCCTGAAGCTGCTCATCAGCTTCACTCATGTAATGCTTCACCATGGGATCCACCACCTGCCACACAAAGAGCTCGTTACCCCAAAACACCTCATACTCCTTGTCAGCATCCTTCCACCACCAGCGGTGAACGCGTTCTTCGTATATATACGGATTGAAACGATTTTCCTTGGCGGCTTTTTCCTTATTCAGAGGCATGTTATGCACCTCCTGCCATTCCAGAAAATCCGGGTATTCAGGCACGGAAAACTCCGCCCAAAGCTCAGCATCATGCTCCATTAAGCGCAGCTTGCATGACTTCAGCAAATGCCTGATAGCGTGATTACACCACGCAGAAACAGTACAGATTTCTCCACCTACGGAAATTTGCACGTGTCTATCAGTAAGGTCATTGAAAAGGAACTCCCTCAGAGCATCACGACAGGCATTATTACAGTCCATCATGCATTCGTTAATATCACGGCCTGTAGCCTTCGGCCCCTTGTAAAGCTCTCGGCGATCCCTGTAGATATTTTCACAGATGAGGGGAAAATCCGGCATCTGCGTGGGTTCAATGGTGAACTCAGCATCCACCGGAACATTCGGGCAATGCAGGGCATCTTCAGCCACCTTTTGGAAAGCATCCCAACGCTCCACTCTGCTCTTCAGCGCAGCAAGTACCTTATTCTCACTGCGCTGCGTCACCAGCACGGCGGCTGCCAAGGAACGCAGGGTCTGACGAAGATTATCACAGCAGTGCAGATAGCGAATATCAGAAAGCTCACGATGCAGTGACGCCTCCATCTCCTCAAAACCGGAACCGGCCAGCAATTCTAACGGAGATTGATACACTCCACCGGACATCTCAACATGCTCACGCAGGCGAGCAGAACTCTCAAAAATACCGGCATATGCCATGCCCAGATTCACGGAGGAAATGGGAATCTCCCGGTTATCAGAAAGCTGGCGCAATACACTGAGAGCGCGAGAAGATTGCTCCATCGTTTCAGCATCAATCACTTCCGAGCGCAGCCACGCCTTAGACTCCATGCGATTCTGGATAATTCGGGAGGTAGAGGGAGCTCGGCCAGCCAGAAGCGCCTCCAGCTCTTCCACAGCCTTAGCATTCAGCGGAGCCACAGAGCTCTGCAACAGCAGCACCATATCACACTCCTTGCCAATCTCACGATAACGCTCGCCTTTAGCCACCTCAGCAGTGGCGGAGTCACAGCCGGGCATATCCAACAGCATACGATTGCGGTAGCGCAACAAACGGCAGTTCTCATTGAACTCCGTCTCTACTACAACCATCACCGGCTCCTCCGAAAGCAGAGGAGAATCCGCCACCCGGCAGCAAAGCACACCTCGCAAGGTACTCTCATTCAATGGCAGAGAACGCATTGAAACGGCAGACATACTACCCTCTTTCTCAATGCCTCGCAGATGGTCAAGTACCGCGGCCTGCAGTACGGATATATCCGCCTCCTCTGAGCCAGCGGCCTTCTCGTACAGGAAAATACGCGGAGCCGCACCAGGCTCAGCCATACGAATAAGAGCCGGGCGCAATGTAACATCCTGCCCGTAACCGGTGGGAGAAGCCATTGCAGAGCGCGTCAGCAAATTCACCAATGTGGATTTACCGGCCTTCAACATGCCCATGCACACAATAATCTCAATACCGGAGTCAAACTGATCAATAGCACGTAAAGCCTGTACAACCTGCTCCTTTACTGCATCAAAGCCTTCCTTTGCAGTGCATTCTTGTTCAAGCTCGAGAAGAGTTTTACGAATACCTTCCAACTCTTGGCGTTTGTCCTCGGGAATCATGATATAAGCTCGGGGTCTACTCTGTATAATAAGGTCTAGGCGAATACCCGCACATCATATCCTTTTAACCCCTGTTCTGTCAAGTCTAAAGCCTGTTTCAGAGGTCATTCCAAGAGCTATTATGCGTCAGTAACTTGCTGTACTATTCTTCAGGATGGTGCGAGCCCAAGACATGAGTAACAAATAAGTACCATCACATAGGAAACACA
>CALABM010000183.1 GCA_937885815.1 uncultured Verrucomicrobiales bacterium
GTTGATGTATTTGTAGTTCAGGCGGTGGCTTTCGGGCATCCAGCAGCTGTTCACGGCGTCGTTCTGGCGCGGGGTGATGCGGTATACCTGCTGCTCGCGGGTCCAGATGTTGATGTTGGTGCCGGTACCGCAGTTCACGTCAATGGTGGGGGTGCTCTTCAGAAACCACACGCGCATCTTGAAGCGGAAGTCCTTACTGGTCATAGCGCCCACGGGGCAGATGTCCACCACGTTCATGGAGTAATTGCTGTCAAGGCAGGTGCCGGGATAGCAGGATACAGCATTGTGTGTGCCGCGGCCTACAACGCCGAGCACTTCTTCACCCACGATTTCCTTCATGAAGCGGATGCAGCGGCGGCAGAGCACGCAGCGCTCTTGGTCCAGATTCACGCGGGGGCCGATGGAGAGGTTCTTACCCTTCTTAGTTTTATCTTCGGTGAAGCGGTGGGTACCGCTGCCGTAATCAGAGGTGTACTCCTGAAGCTTACACTCGCCGGCCTGGTCACAGATGGGGCAGTCAAGCGGGTGGTTGGTAAGGAGGAACTCGAGCACGCCACGGCGAGCC
This sequence comes from uncultured Verrucomicrobiales bacterium, assembly GCA_937885815.1. Lineage (GTDB taxonomy): Bacteria > Verrucomicrobiota > Verrucomicrobiia > Verrucomicrobiales > Akkermansiaceae > Akkermansia. Next base: position 566 of record CALABM010000183.1, read on the forward strand.
TCACTGGTGAGCTTGCCTTCGGTGCGGATACCCATGTTCTCAGCTACGGTGTTAGCGCAAGCGATGACGGCACGGGGCATCCACTGGATGGGCTGGTAGCCGTCTTCTCCATAAGTGGGAGTGGCGCCGGGGGCCAAGCGGGGGGGCATACCTTGCTCCACGAGGCACATACGGCAGGAACCGGCTACGGTGAGTTTCGGGTGGTAGCAGAAGCAAGGCACGTGGGCGCCTACGGAGTTACAGGCGTCTGCGATGCGGGTTCCCTTGGGGAAGCGGTACCACTTACCGTTAATCTGGACGTTCACCTTGCCCTCGGCAGCGGCGGCATCCTTCGGCAGTATTGTAGGATTATTGCTCATTCTTTTTAAAAGGATTTAGTCTTCACGAGTCAGGAACTTGCGAGCCTCGGCAGTTTCAGCAGAGTGCGGCTTGAGGGCGTTAATGGGCTTGGTGAGCGCCAAGAACTCCTCACGGAACTTGGTGGTGAATGCCTGAGTGGGCCAGGAGCAGGCTTCACCGAAGGCACACACGGTGCGGCCGCAGATGTTATCAGCCACGGACTTCAGGAGGTCCACGTCCTCAGGTGAGCCCTTACCCTCGCAGATGCGGGTGGAGAGCTTGTACATCCAGGGGTTACCTTCACGGCAGGGGGAGCACTGGCCGCAGGATTCCCAGGCGAAGAAGCGGTTCAGGTTGTTCAGCACCTTGGGCATGCTGCGGGTGTCGTCCATCACGATAACACCGCCGGAACCACTCATGGAGCCGAACTTGGCAATGCTGTCCAAATCCATCGGTACGTCGAAGATAGTCATCTCGCGTACGGTGCCATCCGGGTTGCGATCCTTGAGGATTTCATCGCAGCGCATGACCTTGGCAGAGGCACCACCGGGAATGATGGCCTTAAACTTACGGCCAATGCGGGGGCCACCGCAGATATCATACAGCAGCTCACCATAGGTGATGGAGCCGGAGATGATTTCGTATACGCCCGGGCGCTTCACGTCACCGGATACACCGATGATGCGTGTGCCGGGGCTGCGCTGTGCGCCTTCGGCGGCGTAGGCCTCGCCACCCATCATCATGACCTGGCGCACCTGGCAGAGGGACTCCACGTTGTTCACGATGGTGGGGCAGCCATACAGACCGATGGCAGCGGGGAAGAAGGGGGGCTTAATGCGCGGATAGGGGCGCACGCCTTCAATGGAGTTGATGAGGCCGGTTTCCTCACCGCAGATGTATGCGCCGGCACCGCGGTGCAGTACAATCTTCAGGTCAAAGCCGGTGCCCTGAATGTTCTTGCCGAGGAAGTTCTTGGCCTCAGCTTCTTCCAGGGCCTTCTGCATGATTTTAGCTGCCTCGGGGAACTCCTCACGCATGTAGATGACTGCGTAGTGAGCCTGCACAGCATAACAGGCAATAATCATGCCCTCGATGAGCTGGTGCGGATCCTGATGTACGATGAAGCGGTCCTTGAAGGTACCGGGCTCGGATTCGTCACAGTTACATACGAGGTAGACGGGCTTGGTGTTGCCCTTGGGGATGAATGTCCACTTCACGCCGGTGGGGAAGCCTGCACCGCCACGGCCGCGGAGGCCGCTCTTCTTCACCTCGTTGGTGATGTCAGCAGGTTCCATCTTAAGGCACTTCTTGAGGGTCTGGTAGCCACCATCCTTCATGAAGCACTTGATGGAGGGATCATACCCCTCGCGATCAATGTTTTTGAAAATGCGGCGAGTTTCCCGCGGATGCGGTTCCTTGCCGGGTTTGTAAGTGATTTCGCTCATGTTACGCTAAAGGGGTTACTTCTTCTTGGGAGTGGCTTTCTTCTTAGGGGCAGCCTTCTTGGCAGCTGTCTCTTCCTCGGTTGTCTCGGTAGCTTCGGCTGCAGCGGCAGCCTTGGCTTCACGGCGGGCGGCAGCAGCCTCCTTCTTGGCGGCGGCAGCTTCCTTGCGCTCAGCAGCAAGTTCCTTCTTGCAGGCAGCCATGATTTCGTCAATCTTGCCGCGGGTGACCTGAGAGTACAGCGTGTCGTTCACCATCACATTCGGGCCAAAGCCGCAGTTAGCAAGGCACTCTACAGCTTCCAAGCTCCAGAGGCCGTCCGGGCTTACCACCATGGGCTCCTCATCCGTCATCTCAGTGGGCTCCACACCCATTTTGCTGCAGATGTAGGGCAGCAGCTCTTCGCCGCCAGCAAGGGCGCAGGCGATGGTGCGGCATACGCGGAAATGGAACTTACCCGGGCACTTGCGGTGAATGCCGGGGTAGAAAGTAACGATGCCAGCCACGTGGATGGGCGTGCTCTTGCACATTTCAGCAATCCAAGGCATGGCTTCGGGGCTTACATAGCCAAACTCTTCCTGCACGTGGTGGATGATGGGCAGCACGGCGGACTGTTCCTTACCCTCGGGGTAGAGGGCCACGAGCTCCTGAGCTTTTGCCACGAGCTCCGGCGTTACCTCAAACTTGGGGAAGAACTTCTCACCGGGAGAGGAAATGGGGGCCGTGATGGCGTCTATCGCGTTCGGTGTTTCGGACATGGTATAACTTTTGCTCTGTTTAAAGGTTTAGCGGTCACATTCGCCCTGTACGAAGTCGAAGGAGCCAAGGATAGCACCCACGTCACTGACCAAGTGACCGGGCAGCAGCTCGGGCAGGATGGAAAGGGTGCAGTAGGAGGGGCTGCGCATCTTCAGGCGGTTTGCAATGCCACCACCCTTGGAGTCCAGGAAGAAGCCCAGCTCACCCTTCGGGTTTTCGGCGGCGAAGTATACCTGACCGGCGGGGGCGTTCACACACTCGGTGCTCACCATGAACTGGCGGATAAGCTCCTCGATGCTCTGCATGGCGTCCTTCTTGTTCGGCAGGATGCCCTTGTCCAGCTGCACGCAGATGGGGCCGCCGGGCATGGTGGCCAGCACCTGACGGATGATGCGTACGGACTGGCGGATTTCCTCCATGCGTACCTGGAAGCGGGCGTAGCAGTCGCCCTCGTAGGCCACGGGTACATCAAACTCGTACTTCTCGTAACCGAGGTAGGGATTGGTCTTGCGCAGGTCGCGCTGCACACCGCTGGCGCGCAGGTTGTTACCTGTCATGCCGCAGTTAAGAGCCATCTCGCGGCTGATGACGCCCACGCCTACGAGACGGTCAATGAAAATCTTGTTGTGGAGCAGGAGCTTCTCCATTTCGTCCACGGTGCGCAGGGCGCTATCGCAGAACTCAAGGATGGGCTTATCAATGCCCTTGGGCAGGTCACGAGTCATGCCGCCGATGCGGGTGTAGCTCGAGGTAAAGCGGGCTCCGCAAATCTGCTCGTATAAGTTATGCACCTTTTCTTTCTCTTCGAAAGCATACAGGAAGGCCGTCATGGCGCCGGTGTCCATGGCATACACGCCTGTGCCAAGGAAGCAGGAGGAGATTCGGGAGAGCTCGCTGCAGAGCACGCGGATAGCCTGACCACGCTCGGGCAGTTCCCAGCCCAGCAGCTTTTCTACAGCACAGGCGTAAGCGATGTTGTTGCTCATCGGTGCCAAGTAGTCAAAACGGTCGGTATATGCCACGTACTGGTTGTAGTGGCAGTTCTCCGCAATCTTTTCCATGCCGCGGTGCAGGTAGCCAATCACAGGATCGCAGGACACAATCACCTCACCATCAATCACCAGCTTCAGGCGCAGTACACCGTGTGTCGCAGGGTGGGAGGGGCCTACATTCAGCGTCATCAGCTCGCCGTTATCTTCGGCATCATTCTTCAGATAATCCGATGCAGCGCTCAAAGCATCAGGCACTTGTATAAATTTGGTCGTGTTCATAATCTCGAGATTTATGGCCACCTCAGGCCACATTGGTGCCCAGTTATTAAACACCTAATCTGCCCAAATTTCAAGCCTAAAGTGTAACCAAGGCTTATTATTTACTGCTTTTTTGGAGTTAGATAAGGCTAATTTATGAGGCCTCAAATAATCCCAATCGGGCAGGGGTGAGTTCGTGGCGAGAGGAATTAGCAAAAAGAAAGAGCAGAGTTTTTTGCTCTGCTCTTTCTGTTTTGCTGTGTAAAGTTTATTCCGGGGCCTCTATGAGTACCTCACGCGGGCGGGAGGTATTGCCGGAGGCGGGGCCGATGACGCCACGCGCTTCCATCATATCCATTATCTTGGCAGCGCGACCATAGCCGATGGAGAAGCGGCGCTGGAGCATGGAGGTGCTGGCCTTGCGCTCGGTGATAACGAGGTTCACGCAGCGGGTGTAGAGTTCTGCGTCTTCGTCGCTCATGCCGTTACCGCCGAGACGGCCGCCGCCATCGCCGCCGTCAGAGCTGCCGCCTTCCGCATTATTCATTTCAGCGGTGACGCCCTGCACGAAGTTCTGCTTGGCGTGAGAGGCGCAGAACTTCACGATGGAGGCGATTTCAGGGTCGCTTACGAAGGCACCCTGGGCACGGGTCATCTTGGTGATACCGCCGGGGGGCAGGAAGAGGAAGTCACCCTTGCCGAGCAGGTTCTCGGCGCCGTTCGTATCCAGAATCACGCGGCTGTCCAGCGGGCTGGCCACTTTGAAAGCGAGGCGGCTGGGGATATTGGCCTTGATGATACCGGTGATGACGTTAGCTCGCGGGGTCTGGGTGGCCGCCACCAGATGAATACCGGCTGCACGAGCCTTCTGGGTGAGGCGGGCGATGTAGTTTTCCAAGTCTTCCTTCACCTGCATCATGAGGTCAGCAAGCTCATCAATGATGATGACGATGTAGGGAAGTTTGGCAGGAATCTGTTCATCCGCGTCGAAGTCAAACTCACCCTGTTCCTCTTCCTCGGGGAGGTATTCGGAGCCTTGGGAGTCCTCGATGTCGCGTACGATGGCATCCGCTGCATCAAAGTTATCCGGGAGAGAGTTGTACTCCTGTACTTCTTCCTCCTCGGGCTCGGGGGTATAATCCTCGGGGCGGTTATTGAAGTCCTCGAAATTGCGCACGCCAATTTTACTGAAGAGCTTGTAGCGGTGCTCCATTTCATTCACGGCCCAGCGAAGCGCGCCGATGACTCGGGCGGCATTTGTTACCACGGGGCAGGCAAGGTGCGGGAGTTTCTTGTAGGGCTGCATTTCCACCACCTTGGGGTCCACGAGAATGAGGCGGAGTTCATCCGGGCGGAACTTGTAGAGCATGGAAAGAATCATGCTGTTAATGCAGACCGATTTACCGGAGCCGGTGGTGCCGGCTACGAGTGTGTGAGGCATGGCGGCGAGGTCGCCGATGACGGGGGAGCCATACACATCCTTGCCCAGAGCTACGGGAATTCGCATCTTGGGGGAGTGGAAGGCCTCGCTCTGCAACAACTCGCGCAGGTAAACAGGGGCTTTGATGTCGTTCTCGAGCTCGATGCCGACGGTGTTCTTGCCGGGAATGGGGGCAAGAATGTTGATGGACTTGCTCTGGGTGGCCATCTTGAGGTTGTCTGCAAGATTGGTGATGCGATTGAGCTTGAGCCCTTTGGGCGGGTAAAACTCGTAGCGGGTGATAG
>CALABM010000184.1 GCA_937885815.1 uncultured Verrucomicrobiales bacterium
GGGAGCGGGTGATGAGGGCATCCAGCTCCGGGAAGGTGGAGTGGCGCGGCTCTGCCAGGGAATCATACTCGTAAAAAGAGGCGCCGCTAAACTGCCTGAGTTCTTCTACCTGAGCGGCTCGCAGCGCACTGTACCCCGCTGGGAAGAGGAAGGCGACTTTTCGGCCATTGCGAAGGGCTGTTCCCCATGCGCGGAAGGCTCCTTGCATACCCTGAGCGGGGTAAGGGTTGCCGTTGAAGGTGGGAGTGGTGCGCGCGGGGCTGTACAAATCCGTCAGCGTGGCTTGTGCGAAAGCGGGAAGGCCGGGGTGATGCTTGGCGTAATGTGGGTTTGGCTGTAGCATGGTCGGCAGGCCGTCGTGGCAAACTGCCAGCATGGGAATAGTCCCGCCTGCCCACGGCATGGACGTGGCAAAACAGGTGGCCTCGCCAGGCAGCTGCCACTCCGGGCAGGATTCCGGCTCAATGGCATATTGCTGCGCTCTTCTGCATGCGGGCAGGGCTGTAAGGGCCAGAGCTCCTAATCCTTTCAGGAAGCTGCGGCGCGTTATAACCTGCCTGTTTGACTGCTGCATGGGGCTTATTATAGCGCATTACGGCGCGATTGACAAATGGAATCTGAGATATTCCGCTTGACAGTGGGCGGTTGAGCAGGCACAATAGCGGCATGAAGTCGCGTGTGATAATACCGCTGGAGGAGTTCCCGGAGGAAGGGCTGGTGCTAGAGGGTGAGGCTGATGGCTCTCTTTTCGGGACGGATGAAACCGGTGCTCCGAGCGTGGGGCCTCTGTCCTACAGTCTGGAGGCTCAGCTGTATGAGACGGAGCTTGTGGTGCGTGGAAGCATCTCCGCGCCGTTCCGCCTGCGCTGTGACCGCTGTCTGCGTGAATTTGAGTATACCGTGCAGATTGATGAGCTGACTATTTCATGTGATGTGAAGGGTAAAGCTGAGGCGGATGTGACTGAAGAACTGCGCGAAGAGGTCCTTCTGGAGCTCCCCGGATACCCAAAATGTGAGATTTCAGGCCTTGAATGTGAAATAAATGACACATTTTGTGATTTTAGGCTGGACAAAGACCCCCAATCGGGTGTAAACTCGGCCACCCCGAGTGGCAAGAGCGTCTGGGATGCCTTAGATGATTTTCCTCAAAAGTGACGCACTGGCCCCACTCTCACTCACAGTAAATCTTAACCAGAATAAAGAACTATGGCAGCTCCGAAACGCAGAACGTCCAAGATGAAGCAGCGCTCCCGCCTGGCCGCTCAGGCCTGGAAGGCCCCCAAACTCGGCAAGTGCCCCAAGTGCGGTGCAGCCGTTCCCGGTCACACTGCCTGTGGCCAGTGCGGTACCTACAAGACCCAGAGTGGGGCTGAGGTTATCGTGAAGCTTGTGGACTAATTTGTCCGCTCGCGATAAGAACCCCTGCTTACATAAAAAAACTTCAATCGCCCTGCAGATGTGACTGTAGGGCGGTTTTTGTGTTGACATCATACGAAAATGGTGTTAGAGTACGGACAAACATTCTACGAACACGCGTATGAAATTAGCGATTGATGCGATGGGTGGCGATGCTGCACCCGGTGTGAATGTGGACGGCGCCGTGCAGGCTCTGTCCCGTATGGATTTTCTCAAGAAGTTGTTTCTGGTTGGTGATGAGAGCGTTCTGAAGGCTCAGTGTGATGCCGCAGGAATTGGCTCAAACAGCAAGCTGGAGATTGTTCATGCTCCCGAAGTGGTGGGTATGGATGAGAGCGGTCTTGCAGCAGTGCGCCAGAAGAAGAACTCTTCCATGAGTATTTCCGTGGATTTGGTGAAGAAGGGTGAGGCTGATGCTGTGCTTTCAGCCGGTAACACAGGTGCCGCCGTGGCCGCCAGCACGATTAAGCTGCGTTTGCTTGATGGTGTGGAGCGCGCCGGTATCGTTTCTCCTCTGCCGAGCATTCATGGGTATGTGCTGGTGAGTGACACCGGCGCTAATCCTGATGCTAAGCCCCGCCACTTGGTGGGTTATGCCGTGATGTCCGCCATGATGGCTCGCTACGTGTATAACCGCGAGGTGCCGAATGTGGGCGTAATGAGCAATGGCACGGAGGATTGCAAGGGCAGTGAGTTTTCTCTGAAAACTTTTGCTCTGCTGAAGGCGCTTTCTGACCGCGGTCTGCTGCCGTTTAACTTTACCGGTAACTGCGAGGGCCATGACCTCTTTGAGACGGAGCTGGATGTGGCTGTGACGGATGGTTTCACCGGCAATATCCTGCTGAAGAGCGTGGAGGCTACAGCCCATGCTTACACGAACTGGATTAAGGCCGGTATTATGTCCAGCACAATGGCTAAGCTGGGCGCTCTCTGCATGCGCTCCGTGTTTAAGACTCTCAAGAGCCGCATGAGTGCTGATGCCATTGGAGGCTGCCCGCTCATGGGTGTGAATGGTGTGTCCATCATTGCTCATGGCTCTGCTAATGCCACGGCTATTCTGAATGCTTGCCGCATGGCTGCCAGCATGGTGCGCAACAGTGTGAATGACCGTATCATTGAGACGATGGCCAAGATTAACCCTGTGCTGAAGGAGCTGGAGGCTTGAGGCAGGGCTGATAATCTTTTCTGAAAAAACGGGAGCCGGGCAGTTGTTCTGCCCGGCTCCTTTTTTTTGGGGGGAATGCTGGCTGGTTATCAGCGGATGATGGGGCGGCCTTCGGAATCCGTGAACGCGCCGAAGATGATGCGGATGATGTCTATCACCTGCCAGATGCCGAAAAAGCCTGCTGTAATAAGCTGTAGGATACCTGTAAACCATTTTCCGGCATAGAAGCGGTGCAGGCCACATATGCCGAAAATTATGAAAAAGGAAAACAGAAGGGTGGCCGTACGGCTGCGTGAAGAAATGGTGTTTTGCATATGTTTTTTAGGGGGTTGGTGATGGTTATCTGGCAAGTACAGCGGGGGTTCCGCTGTTTCCGCAGGCGGAGATGGGGCGAATGGCTATACGATTAGCGGAGCCGATGAGGCTTGCCGGAAGGGTGACCCTGTTCTGGCCGCCGGGGAGAATACAGACAGTGTACCAAGTACGGCCGTCACCTGCCTGAATGACCCACTTGCGGGCAGCTGTGTCCACAGGAGCCCATGCGAGGCGGATGGTGTTACCGCGGTTCTGTGCTTGGGCGGTGGGGCGGCCGGGGCGTACGTTCCCGCACC
>CALABM010000185.1 GCA_937885815.1 uncultured Verrucomicrobiales bacterium
ACCCACGACATCAACCTTGGCAAGGTTGCGCTCTACCACTGAGCTACATCCGCGTGATGAGGCTTTCGCCTTCTGTTGTTGAAGAGCGGATGATGGGATTCGAACCCACGACATCAACCTTGGCAAGGTTGCGCTCTACCACTGAGCTACATCCGCGTTTCTTTTATTTGCTTCCTTCGCTGAGTGGCGTGGAAGCGGGGTTATTATACATATGTGGGACAGGAATGCAAGCCTTTTTTTGCAAAAAATGCAAATTTTTTAATAAAAAAGCAGCTCCGCGTTGAAGCGGAGCTGCTTGGTAAGATTCGCGAGATATAAAAATCAGTTGGCAGGGACGGGCTGCAGGCCGCTGGCCTCCAGCTGCTGAAGCATCTCAGGGGTCAGCTGGATGGGGTTACCTTGACGGCCGGGAGCGGGCTTGATGTCATGAAGCTTCACCTTGAAGATAAGTGTAGCGTTGTTGCCGATGATGCCGGGGCCCTGTTCGCCATAAGCGAGCTCGGCGGGGATAACTACCTCCCATTCGGAACCGATGGGCATCATCTGCAGAGCCTCTGCGAAGCCGGGGATAACGCGGCTGATGGGCATGTCTACCGGGGTCTCGCTGGCGTCAAACACGGTGCCGTCCACAAGACGACCTTCGTATGTGACGGAGGCGAGAGCGTTCTGACCATCGGTAGAGGCGTTGTACTTGCGGCCTTCACCGGCGGTGATGACGCTGTACTGAATGCCGGATTCGGTGGTTGTCACGCCTTCCTTGGCGCCATTAGCAGCCATATATGCCTGACCGGCAGCCATGTTGGCAGCAGCAGCGGCCTGAGCGCGCTCCTGAAGAACGAGCATGAAAGCCTGCATGCATGTGGCCACGTCTTTTTCGCGCATGACGGGATCTACTCTGTTGGCAAGGCCGTCAGCTACGCCGCGGAAGAATACATCGCGGTCGAAGTCATCGGCCTGAAGGGTGTTTACCTCCATGGCAAGCTGATTGCCGAACTGCTGACCGAGCAGGTAAGAGAACACGGTTTTCACTTCCTCGGGGGAGGGGGTGGCCGGAGTGGCTGCTACGGCGGCCGGTGCAGTGGCCGGTGTGGGGGCTTCCTGGGCGAATGTAAGCGGTGCCAGGGCAGCGAGGCCGAGGCTCAGTATGTTGCGTGTTGTGTGTTTCATGATAAAAAAATGGGTTTGAGGTTATTAGATTCTGAGAATGCAGCCTCTGTTGTTGAGGATAGCTGTCATAATGGAATCGTAGATTGTGTCGAGGTCCTCTGTTTTCTCTACCTGATATTCCACATTGTGGCTGTAGGTGCCTTCCGGGAATGATTTGGTGGGGAAGCTGCTGTCAGCCCCGGTGTGGGACTCCACGAGGCTGCGAGTGTTGCGAGTCCGCTCGCGCATGCGGGCCTGATGGCTGTTGACATTCAGGCAATAAAAGCGGATGCTGTTATTGCCGGCAGTGTCAACGGTGACTTCTCGGATGGTCTGAGTGCCCACGTTGTATGTGTGCTTGGATACAGAGGCGACTGTGTCAAGGCGTACACTGGTGATAGCCTTTTTCGGGCAGCCGATGATGCACACCCAGAACTTGTAGTTGACACTCTGCTCACCCTGGGACGTGTTGTTGAAGTCTACGCGTCCCATCTGTGCGTTTGCCGGCAGTACCGTAAGTAGCATGGCAGCGGCCATAAGAATGGAAAGGAATCGTTTCATGTGTGTACTTTTTCTACGCTATTAGTGTTTGCTTGTCAAGGAAAAATCAGGGCAGTCTCCAGGAACTGCGTCTACGTGCGTATTCCTCACGGGGAAGCAGAATGTAGACCGGTGAGCGTGCCGGATTTAATCTGGCAATCATAGCGCGGAGATTCTGTTCTTCCATGGAGGTGCAGCCGGCTGTGGCAGCAGCTCCGTCCCTGCGCCATATGTGGAAAAATATAGAGGAGCCAGCTCCAACCTTCGGCTCATCCGTATTGTGGCAGATGAGCAGCTTAATGCTGTGAGGGTAATCCGATTGGCGCATCTGTTCACGCAGCTCCCATGAAGTGCGGGCAGGGTGATCCAGGCGTACGTGGCGATTATAGAGGTGCGGGTATGCGGGGTCACTCACCCAGAGGTCTTCCGGGCCCACTTTCACATAAGGTATGCCCGGATGGTGCTGCACGGCGCGGCGGTTTGTTACCCAGAGACCGCCGATGGCAAAGACTCCCGCGGGGGAGCGGCCATCGCCTTCGCGTTTGACTGTGCCTCTCCAAGGATTGCTGTGCAGGCCGAGTCCCCATACGAGCCCATTGCGGCCGAGGCGCCCTCGCCAAGGTCCCATGACACGTACCCATTGTCCCTGAGCATTTTTCTCAACAAGTGAAAGTGTAACGTGTGAGCTGTCCCAATTATCAGCTATGCCGATGATAGCCTGAGTGCAGTTACGCGGCACGGCTGCTACCGCCAGTCCGCACAAGACGAGCAGCAGGAGTATGGCTGTATGGAGGTATCCCTTCATCGCGGGACGCATTATAATGCGGCGGCTGAGTTCATGCAAGCATGTAGCGCGTCAGTATGCCTGAGTCCTTTACTTGCGTTTTTCTGCGGAGCTGTTTCTTTTGGCTTGACAAAAGAAAAAAGAAAGTATATAGTCCCGCGCGCATGGCTACGGATATCCGCTTCAAACGTAACTTTTCTATTATTGCTCACATTGACCACGGCAAGACGACTCTTTCTGACCGTCTGCTGGAGTTCACGAATACCATCGGCGAGCGTGACAAGCAGGATCAGCTGCTGGATGCCATGGATTTGGAGCGTGAGAAGGGCATTACTATTAAATCTCACCCTGTGACTATGCGTTACAGGGCCAAGGATGGTAACACCTATGAGCTTAACTTGCTGGATACTCCCGGCCACGTGGACTTCTCTTATGAAGTGAGCCGTTCTCTGGCTGCTTGTGATGGTGCTGTGCTTATTGTGGATGCCGCTCAGGGTGTGGAGGCTCAGACCCTTGCAAATATGCACCTTGCCCTTGACCAGCAGCTTGAAATCGTGCCGGTGGTGAATAAGATTGACCTCCCCAGCGCAAACTTGCCTAAGGTTTACAAGCAGCTGGAGGATGTGGTGTGCATTCCCCATGATGAGGCTATTCTCTGCTCGGCAAAGGCCGGTATTGGTATTGAGGACGTGCTGGAAGCCATTGTGAGCCGCGTTCCTTCTCCTAAGCCTGCTGAGGACGACAAGCTGCGTGCCTTGGTGTTCGACTCTGTATATGACTCTTACCGCGGCGTGGTATCATACGTACGCATGGTGAGCGGCACTGTTTCTCGTGGTATGAAGGTGAAGCTTTTCGCCACGGATGAGACCTATGAAGTGAAGGAGGTGGGTGTGTTCACTCCCAAGATGCAGGCCACAGATCAGCTTGAGACAGGTGATGTGGGCTACATCATTGCGAACATGAAGTCCGCGGCTGATGTGAAGATTGGTGATACGTACACCAACCTGTCTAACCCCTGTTCTGAACCGCTGCCCGGTTTCAAGGAAATCCGCCCCATGGTGTTCTCCGGTATTTATCCGGTGGATTCCTCTGATTATGAGGCTCTGAAGGCCGCTATGGCTAAGTTGCAGATTAATGACGCCGCTTTCACATACATGGGCGAAAGCTCCGTGGCACTTGGTTTCGGTTTCCGCTGCGGTTTCCTCGGCCTGCTGCACATGGAGATTATTCAGGAGCGTCTGCGCCGTGAGTTCAACATGGACGTTATCTCCACTTATCCGTCCGTAATTTATGAAGTAACGAAGACGGACGGCACGGAGATGCTGGTGGATAACCCCAGCATTCTGCCGGATCCGCAGGAGATTCAGGAGATTCGTGAGCCTATCGTAAAGGTATTCGTGATGATACCCGCTGATTACATTGGCGATATCATGCGCATCGTGATGGAGAAGCGTGGTGAGGTGGTTCACACGGAGACTATTGATGATACCCGCGTGATGCTTACCTGCCGCATTCCCATGGCTGAAATCCTCGTGGACTTCAATGATAAGCTGAAATCCACCACCCGTGGTTATGGCTCCATGGACTACGAGTATGATGGCTATCAGGCCGCAAAGCTTGTGAAGATGGATATGATGATTGCCGGTGAGCCGGTGGATGCATTCTCCATGATTGTGCACCGCGAGCGTGCTGAGTCTCAGGGCCGTGAGATTGCTCTGAAGCTCAAGGATGTGATACCAAGACAGCTCTTCACCGTGGCCATTCAGGCCTGCATCGGCGGCAAGATTATCGCCCGTGAGAGTATTTCCGCTATGCGTAAGAACGTGACGGCCAAGTGTTACGGCGGTGACGTGACCCGTAAGCGTAAGCTGCTTGAAAAGCAGAAGGAAGGTAAGAAGCGCATGAAGTCCATCGGCCGCGTGAACATTCCGCAGGAGGCCTTCATTAATGTACTGAAGACCGGCGATTAAAGATTTCGCAGTAACAGCATAATGGCAGGTATCATGCCTGTCAGATACAGCAGGCAGAACACTAACGTTCCCGTGGTGTTCTGCCGCGTTGTTTGTACAAAGGCGGGTATAAGCGGGAGTGCGGTTGCAAGGGTGATAACCGGGGGTAGCCACGCATTGTCATGACAGCTGCAAATGGCGCTCCAGCTGAGTGCGGTTGGGTACCACATGAACACACCGGCCATAAGGATGATGTAGACGCTCGCTTTTTTGACGCCGATAGAAAGTGAGGCAATGCTCATGACCGCCCACAGGGGGTAATGCAGATGTAACGCCGGTACATGCTCTACACCGCAACCACTGAGGGATATGAGCGAAAGCACACAGGCGCTCAGAATAAGTTGGATAGCAGCGTAAAGAATGAGGAATGATTTCACGCCACCATACTAACATAGCATTGCAGAGGGGGCAAGGTTTTTATCGTCTTGCCATGTTGGGGGAATTATGATAGACTCCCCGCACATCATGAAAACGGGCTTAGTTTTAGAGGGTGGCGCTATGCGCGGTATGTTCACTGCGGGCATACTGGATGTATTCATGGAGAAGGGGATAAGCTTTGACGGTACCATCGGGGTGTCCGCCGGTGCTGCTTTCGGAGTGAACTATAAGACTAAGCAGATAGGCCGCGCCATTCGGTATAACATGCGCTTTTGCGCCGATAAACGCTACTGTGGCTTGTGGGCGCTTCTGCGTGATGGTAATATATACAGTACGGATTTTTGTTATGGTGAGGTGCCGGTGAAGCATGATCCTTTTGATTTTGACGCCTATAGTCGGAACCCTATGCCTTTTTATTTGGTCGCTACGGATGTGGAGACAGGTGAGCCTGTTTACCATGAGTTTGGCGGCTATGAAGACCACGGGTTTGATTGGATTCGAGCCTCATCTTCCATGCCGCTTGTTTCCCAGATGGTGGAGATTGACGGGCGAAAGCTTCTGGATGGTGGTATCTCGGATTCTATTCCGCTTCAGTACTTTGAGAGTATTGGTTACAAGCGCAATGTCGTGATTCTCACGCAGCCGCCCATGTTTGAAAAGAAGGAGAATGGCCTGCTATTTTTCGTGCGCATGATGTACCGAAAATATCCGCACCTTGTGCGCGCCATGGAGCAGCGCCATGTGGTATATAATGAGACGCTGCGTTATATAGAAGAGCGCGAGAAAGCCGGTGATGTGCTCGTGATTCGTCCTGAGGCGCCGCTGCCGGTAAGCCGCGTGGAAAAGAAGCCCGAGCGCCTGAAGGCGGCTTATGAAATAGGCCGGGCTATGGCAATGAAGCGCTTGGAGGAGGTGCGGACGTTTCTGGAATCTGCTTCGAGTTGATTTTAAGGCATCGCAATGCCTTAAAATCCATAATGCGAGCTGCAGCCCGCGGCTGAAAGTATACCAGCGGACTGCAGCGCAAGGTGGATGAGGTTAAAGCAGATTATTTGGCTGCATTCAGGAGGCTGTTAAGCTGGTCGTTGATGGTGTCAGCATAGCCCTTCGGGTCACGCCACCAGTCCAGAGCCCATATGTGGCAGAGCTTCCAACCGAGAGATTGCAGTACGCTTTCTCGCAGTACGTCGCGATCACGCGCTGTGGCGGCTCCAGCATAACCGGGGCCGTCCAGCACGATACCGGCTAGCATGTTGCCGGGCTGGTGCGGATGGGCGATGGCGATATCCACACGGAAGCCGGATACCCCGAGATTACTTACACACTTCCAGCCGCGTTGTGCGAGGGCCGTGCAGATGGCGCGCTGCAGTCCGCTTTCCGCCGCTTTGCCTGAAGCCGTGTAATTGTTGAAGTAAGCATTCGCGCCCATACGCGCACACTCGAGGAATCCGCGCAAATCCTTAGCGCCACGCGCGCGGGTGCGGTTCAAATCAATATCCTCCGGTTTCATGGAGCTGAACACGCGCATACCGGTACGGGCACGGGTGATGGCCACGTTCAGGCGGCGCTCACCGCCGGTCTGGTTCAGCGGGCCGAAGTTCATGGAGATATTGCCTTTTTCATCCGGGCCGTAGGTGGTGGAGAAGTAGATGATGCCGCGCTCATCACCCTGCACATTTTCCAGATTCTTCACGAAAATAGCCTCGGGATTCTCTTCGTCAAAGAAGGGCTCAAGGGAGTCATCCTCTGCGCGCGCCTTTTCCAAGAGGTCCAGTATGAGCGCTTGCTGCTGGGTGTTGAATGTCACGATGCCGATACTCGTCATCTCATTGTACTTAAAGCCCGGGCTGCGAAGCACGGAGAGCACGTTTTCCACGAGGGCTTCTGCTTCCTTCTTGTTGTACCGCTTGCTGCCACCGCGTTCGTAAGTTCCCTCCACATAGTGGTACTGCAGGGCGGTATCTTTTGCTACGGGAGCAGGGAAGGTCACGAGCTTGTTTTCGTAGTAATTCCTATTAGAGTAGGCGATAAGGCTTTCAGATTTACTGCGGTAGTGCCAAGTGAGGTTCATCTGGGGGATGCCGCAGGCGAGGCATTCATCCAGAATGCTTTCCAAATCCACCTCCACTTCGTCCTCTTCATCTTCTGCTTCGCCGGTCTTGCCACGGGAGAAGAAACTGGTGGGCGGCATCTGGCGCGGGTCACCCACAATGACAGCACTCTTACCACGGGCAATGGCGCCAATGGCATCCCACACGGGAATCTGGGAGGCCTCGTCAAAGATGACTACGTCAAACGGTTGGTCCTCGGGAGTGAGATACTGAGCCACGGAGAGCGGGCTCATGAGCATGCAGGGCTTCAGCATGCGGCTGACATTCGGTGTGAGTGACAGCAGTTTGCGAATGGCCTTGTGTGCGCGCTGCTTGCCGATTTCGTGTTGCAGTTCAGCAAGCTCTTTTGCGTAATGTGTATGGCCCAATGCCTGATTGCGGAGCAGGAGCTGCAGGTGCTGGCTGGCAGAGGTGAGGAGTTTTTCGTCCTTTTTTCTGAAGTCCGTAATCTGCTGCTCGTGTGTGGGGGCGCTGAAGCGGGTGAGGGTGTCATTAGCATCCACCGCAGCGCGAAGTCTGCTACGAGAGAAGTTAATGCTGACGGCATCTTCCGCGTTGTCCGGTGTCAGCTCTCGGCTCTTCAATTTTTCTACGACTGCCTTTGTCGTCGGATTTGCTGCTTTTGCCGCGCACTCGTTCCACAGCACCACTTGGCGCCATTCTCGGCGTATGCCCAGTAGCTCATTTGCCTTTTGTGCAGCGTTTGCGTTGCCTTCAAAGTGGCTGATGGAGCACCCCAGGAGTATGGTCATCTCTGCGGCCAGCCTGTCGTATTCTTCGGAGCATGCTTTCAGCGTGGTAATATAGCTGGCTGCGGTTGAGCCGGGCGCAAAGGGATTAGCCTCTGCCGTAAGGTACTTATGGCAGAGATGCTGAACATCAGGAATCGTGCTGAGTTCATCAGCAATAGCCTGTGCGGCTTCCACATCACTTTGTTGTGTTTCTGTGCCTTTACGGAAGTGAGACAGCGAGGTGTTCTTCATCTCACTGGTTTCCTTGAGGCGGCGCATTGTCATGAGACGCTCCAAATCAGTTCCGGTATCAGGCGTTTTACGACTGAATGCGTGTATTTGCAGCGCTTTGCGTATGCGGCGATTGGTAAAGAATCTGCTGATGAAGTTTGAGAACTGAGCCTCTCTCCACTCGGTATAAAGGCTGGGAATGCTGGAATCATCCTCCAGATTTTCCGGGTAAGGCAATGAAAGGTTTTTGCGGCAGAGCCGGTATTCAGTGGCTTGGCGTACAAGCTCTTGCAAACTCTTAATGGCCTCGGCAGCTGTAGAAGGAAGCAGCGGGGTGTTATTCTGTCCGTATGTGCGGGCCGCAAGAATGAGGAGTCGTATCAGCTGAGCTTGCTTGCCGGCAACCTCTTGCTCTGATAGATTGAGCTCATTCATGAGCGCTCTCATGGCGGTCTCCCTGCGCTCTGCTGCGCGGCTGAAGCGGGGCAGTAGTTCTGCTAAATCATCTTCCCACTGCATGGAATAGCGAGCAGTGCGGATGACGTCTGCCACACCGGGGAAGAGGTGCGCCACCGGGGCAAAGTGATTGCACAGTTCGTACGTGAGGTCTGCTGTGGCGGCCTTTTCTTCTGCGCTGATGGTAAGTATGTTGTCAGAAGGTGGAGGAAGCAGAGGCACCTCCGGAGCTTCCGCCAGAAGGCAGATGTCTTCATACAGGCTAGTACCATCCGGATAGAGATGGTGCAGCTCCCAAGGCATGAGATTGAGGCCGAAACGTACCTGCAGCATGCTGCTGACGCTACGTGCCCAGGCTGATTTTTTCTCAGGCTGCTCCAGCGCGTCCAGCGATGCTTTGAACTGGGCAATGACGTCTTTCTTGACGGCCTTGTTGGAGTGCAACTCCAGGCAGAAGTCCCCGAGCCCGATGCGCTTCAGGCGGTTATACACCACGGTGAGAGCCGCAGCTTTTTCTGCCACGAAGAGCACCGTTTTGCCGTGCCCAAGGCAGTGGGCTATCATGTTCGCGATGGTTTGACTCTTGCCGGTGCCGGGAGGCCCGATAAGCACGAAGTTTTTCCCTCGCCCGGCTGCCAGAATGGCGGAAAGCTGGGAGGAATCTGAGGAGAGCGGGGTGTATACTTCCGCCGCGTTTGCTTCATTATCCAGCGTGGCCGGCTGTGGGAAACCCACCTGAGCCGGGAAGGGGGCTCGTTCATCCGCCGCGAGATGGCTTACAATCGGATTCGCTTTCAGCTCAGCCTCGCGGTCGCACATGTCCTTCCACATCAGATATTTGGCAAAGGAGAAGATACCCAGCGTGCAGAGGTCGCAGACTTCCCAGCCATCAAAATCCTTAATGGCGCGGCGCACGATGTTGAAGATGCCTGCCACGTCCAGTCCGGAGGCGTCCGTGGGTAAATCTCCTTCCAGCTCCGGAATGCGGACATTGTATTCTGTTTTGAGTAGCTCCAGCAGGGTGAGGTTGATGCGCGTGTCCTCGTCCGTAGTCTGCAGGCGGAATCCGCTCTTCACCGTCTTGCGCGTCAGGCGTACAGGAATGAGAAGCAACGGTGCCATCAGCGTCTGCTTTCCTTTGTCCCGGCGTATCCACTTCAGGAAACCGCAGGCTATGTAGAGCGTGTTATAGCCGCTTTCTTCCATATCCTTGCGGGCGGCGAGGTAGAGCTTGTAAATCTTTTTCTCTAATTCATTGCCGTCAAAGATATTATTGTGGGGTACTGCCAGAAGAGTGCCTTTATTGTAGGCCGTTGTTACCTGCTCATGAATCTTCCGATTAATTTCTTCCTGATTATCCTGTTTGATAGCCTCTTGAAGCGGCATGAGTAGCTCTATGCCTTTAATATGGAAGCTTTTACCATGAGCAAGTTCATCCTCCAGCTGTGCCGGATTGTCTAAGATAAGTTTCAGCTGAGCTTTGTCGGTCTTGCTGTTCAGCAGGTTGTTCCTCATGGATAAATCCAGCAGCTTCAGCTGCCAGTTCTCCATGCGGGTGCGCTTACGAGCAGTGATAAGAGATTGCTCTTCTTCTAATTCGGCTGCTGTTTTCTCCGGGAGAAACTCGGGTTTTTGAGCCTCAGGCGTCTGGTCATCAATGGCCGGGGTGATATCCTCCTGCTCTGTAGGCTGGTACAGAGATCTGATTCCCATATCCCAAATTTGCCTGATGTCCAAAGCATAGTGCAACGACGTTCCCTTGAGATTGTTTTTGCCAATTTCGCAAGTTTCTTCAAAGCTTACATCCTTGCCACGCGTGAGAGCCGTTGTTTCCAGCAGAATAAGTTTATTATGTTCGGCGAGATATTGAAGCTCAGAAATACTGCGGGTAACGGGCTTGGTGAGTGTATCTTTTTCACGCATGACGCCGATGAAGGCGTGACCTTCAACGAGGATGACAATGGGATTGAAGCGGGCTTGTCCCATGATGGCTGCCATCAGCATGGTGGAATCCAGACACGTGGCGCAGCCTCTATGAATAATCTGAGAGGGAGTGCGGATTTTCTGCCTAATTCCATTTTCTAAATCGACATGACCTTGGGGGGGTAAGGCATAATTGATGTTATAACTTTTCAGGACAGCCCAAATAGCTTTCAGCTTGTTAATAATATCGTTGCCGTCGTTTATATACCCGGACCAAGAGGGATCTTTGCCTCCTTCTTGTAGCAATTTACCGGCATTGTGCAGAACTTGGTCTACTGCGGGATCGTTCGGTTGAACGAGGGCGGCCAGTAGCTCCGGGTGTGCACAGTTATTATCCATAGCCCAAGCATTACTCGGCAGCCAAATGAAGTTGAAGCTTTGTTTGTGCAGTATTTCACCGTTGCAGGTGAGGGTAAATGTCATTTGCCCCGGTTCCTCCTCTGCAATAGCCATTATGCGAGAGAGGTTATACTTCGGTTTGTTGGAGTGGAGGCAGACGGGCTTTGCCGGGTTGAGTTCCGAAATCGGAAATTCCTGCGGCTCTACGTAGTCCGGAAAATAGCTTACGGTAAGCTTAAGGTTTGCAAGCTTCGTATCGCTTTGCAGAAGAACAGCATCAAAAAGAGGCTTGTTGTGGTGCAGGTAGACAACGGAGGTATAGGCGCTGAATGTGGGCAGAAGGGAGAGAGCCATGAGAAGAAGAGTAGATTAGCGTGCGTTCATATATTCCACGACACCGCGGCCGATGGCCTGAGCAAACTTAACAGCGTTCTCGTGGGAGGAAAGGTATCGGGCGTGCTCCGGGTTGGAGAGGAACGCCACTTCGGTGATGACGGCGGGGACGAAAGATTCATTGCATGCGTTCAGCCAGTCACCGCCGCCGCGGCGGCCATCTGTGCGGAGCACTACGCCGCAGGGAACGCCGTGATTCGGCATGCCCTTATCCGGGTTATCCAGAATATCCCGACTCATGACTTGCGCCATGGTTTGAGCCAGGCGAATGCCTCTTTCGTTGCAGTAGAAGGCGCCTTTATTGAACACTCGCCATGTTTCAGAGTTGCTGTTATGGTGGAGATAAACGACGGCTCCCGGCTGCTGATCCAGCGCGTAGTTTGTGCTGAGCATACCCACAGCAATGCGGTGCGGGTGGTGAGTGGAGCGGTAAATGGCCGTGGGCTGAGGGCTCTTCACATGATGCACCCCGGCTCGGCGGGCGGCTTCCGCAAGGCGGGGATTGCGGGGCATGTCACCTCGGTTGCAGATGAGGCAGGTGTACCCGGCAGCCTCGATGGTTTTCTTGACTTCTCCGGCATAGCGATACCAGAACTCCGTTTCCTCGATGATACCGCCATGGCGGGCGTCCGGCGTTCGGGCGCCTTGCCCGCCTCTGGTGGGCTCGAAGTAGTGGCCGATATCCAGCACGACCACCTTGGAGTTATAGGCTATCTGCTGCATCTGCTGCTGTACGCAGGAGCTGCAGAGCAGGGTGATGCCGCCGAGAACGGCAAGAAAAAGATGCTTCATATTCATG
Source organism: uncultured Verrucomicrobiales bacterium (assembly GCA_937885815.1). Lineage (GTDB taxonomy): Bacteria > Verrucomicrobiota > Verrucomicrobiia > Verrucomicrobiales > Akkermansiaceae > Akkermansia. Next base: position 11,901 of record CALABM010000185.1, read on the forward strand.
GTAAGATAAAGGGGTAATTAGAGAGGAAGCTCACCCTGCGCGCGGGTGGGCGTAGCACCAATTTTAGCGTAAGCTGCGGGCAGTGCCTCACGGCCGCGGGGAGTGCGTTTGATGTAGCCCTGCATGATGAGGAAAGGCTCGTGGACATCTTCGATGGTGCTTTCGTCTTCACCCACGGCTACCGCAAGAGAAGCCAAGCCCACAGGGCCACCGCCGAACTTGTAAATCATCGTTTCGAGCAGGCGCTTGTCCATCTCATCCAGCCCATCTTCATCAATATCAATCATGCCAAGTGCAGCTTCCGCCACGGCATCCGTGATGCAGCCATCACTCTTCACTTGTGCGTAGTCTCGCACCCAGCGCAGCAGGGCATTCGCCACACGAGGTGTGCCGCGGGAACGCCGCGCGATGGAAAGTGCGCCGCCTTGCTTCAAATCAATGTCCAGCAGACCGGCAGAGCGGTGGAGAATCTGGCACAGCTCATCAGCGGAGTAGTAATCCAAGCGGTTAATGAGGCCAAAGCGAGAGCGCAGCGGGCCGGTTAGCATGCCGGCGCGGGTGGTGGCACCTACGAGGGTGAACTTAGGCAGATTCAGCTGGATGGAGCGGGCATTCGGGCCTTGGTCGATGATGATATCCAGCCGGAAATCTTCCATGGCGGGATATAGATATTCCTCAATGGCGGGGTGAAGGCGGTGAATCTCATCAATGAAGAGCACGTCTCCTTTCTCCACGTTTGTGAGGATGCCGGCGAGGTCTCCGGCCTTGTCTATCTGCGGGCCTGAGGTGGTATGCAGGCGGTGCCCCACGGCATTCGCAATGATGTTGGCCAGTGTGGTCTTGCCCAGTCCGGGCGGGCCGCTGAGTAGAACGTGGTCCAGCACATCGCCGCGCATGCGAGCAGCCTCCACCATGAGTAGCAGGCGCTCTTTCACCTTATCTTGTCCGCAGAACTCACTGAATGCCGGCGGGCGCAGCGATACATCATAGCTGCCCGTTGTTTCTGCCATGCGGCTGTATACGGAATCTGCCATGGCTTATCTATCTGCCGGAACTTCGGAGGATTCCTGCTGCATGGGCGGCAAAGGGACACCCGACAATGTTGGTCGTTGCTGCTGCTGTTGCTGCTGGCAGGAGGCTACAGCCGCTGCGGCCGCAGTCACAACGGCAGCAGCCAGAATTCTTGGGTACTTCGCCTCTTGTTTATTTTCCGGTGAAATGTTCATTCGTCGTCTTCGTTATTTTCGGGTACGTAAGGAACGTCTCCACCCAGCTGAAGCGGCTCTTCTTCAGGGCTAAGAGCGTCGGTTCGCTCCGGGGGGATTTCACCGGCCGTGGCTTGGGGCGGGCGCTCCGGTTCTGAGGGGGGTAGCGGTGCGCCGGGCAGCGTGGTCACTGCACGGTGGGCTTGGCTCGCCCCGGAAGCTGGTGAGGGAGGTAGCGGTGCGCCGGGCAGTGAGGTCTCCGTTTCATTCTGTCTGGTCACCTGCTGGTTTTCTATAAGGCCACCAAGCTGGCGCTTGCGCTCTGCCTTATCACAGGACACCAGAGAAACCGCTGCGGCTGCGAGTCCTAGCGCCTTCATTAGCACCGGATATGAAGGGATGCCTTTCTTAGATGGGGAGATTTTCATGCTGCCATCATTTTACCATATATTAATCCTGAATGTCAATGCCGCTGCGTTTTCTATACCTTATCGTAGGGTTGATTTTTTGTTAATGGGCAAATGTGACTGATAAAAATCCCGGAAGCTCAGCTGAGTTTCCGGGATTGAAAAGAAAAAATAAGCTTATTGCAGGGTATAGGGAATCCCATTGCCAAACTGCACGGGCGCGGAGCCTTCTTCGTCATTCTGCATGAATCCTCCGGGTGCGGGCATATTCGGTGCGGGCATAAAGGCATCCAGAGTGAGATTGCGCTGACCTTCTTCTGACATGGACGGGGCCTGAATCTGAGGGGCGTTTATGCTCTGGTCCGGTGAGACGGCGGTTGTATTGTGCGGAGAGGGCTCTGGAGCTTTGAAGATGCCAGAGGGAGCCTCCTCCTCATCTGTCTCCTTCTCGCAGGAAGTGAGAGGCAGCGCCACGGCAAGCAGACCTAATGCGTAATGTATGGGAAAAAGTTTATTAAAAATGTTGTTATTCATACTGCAGTGATTCTACCAATATCATTCAGGGATGTCAATTCCATAGCGTTTCAGCTTTTCAATAATGCGCTCCCGCTTCTCAGCATGGTGCAAAATCTCTGCATCAGTTGCTGAAAGTGGGGGTAGATTCTCTTCTTGTGCTTTTTTGAGACCATTTTTAAGAATGCTGTGTACAATAAGCGCCTCACTCACTTTTAATCCTTTTAGAATCTTGTACAGGGGGCTGTAGCCATCGAAGTCAATGTTATATTCCTGGAGTTTATCATAGATGCGGCGGTAATCTTCCAGAAATGCCTGTCGCTCATTTGGTTCCTGAGGCGTAACCGGGGCGAGGAGAGCCAGAATCTCATCCCACTCCATGTCCTGTATGGCTGTGGCGATGGGGAGGTCCTTTCGAGTAAAGACATGTTCCGGCAGGAAACACAGCTCGTCCTGTGAGAGGCGGATGGGATAGCCTAATGGAGCTACATCTCCGGCTAGACGTATCGAAAACGATAATCTTAATATAATCTCTTTTTCCTTCTCCGTTAGAGTGTGGCGGAATAGTGACTTTCGACCGGCCAGGGGGAATTCTTTCGTAATCTGGGGAGTAAACGGATCAATGATGATACCTCCAAGTTTGTAGGGTTCCTCGCATCTGATGGGCGTTTCTTTCCGGCGGGGTGGTGAAGGCGGCAGTGAGTGGTCCGGGTTTGTTTCAGGGGTAATGGTCATAGTGCCACGTTAGCATATGTAGCAGTAAAGTCAAGAGATGATGTGATGTTTTTTATGAAAAAATTACTGTCATGATTGTTTTTTGTGATTGACGTCAACAATGACTGTGATAGGCTCAAAATTACGCAAGGGGTGACGCCCTGCGTAAACTGTATCATTTGTAAACCCTGTGGAAGTAAATTGGAGGTAATGAATGACAGTCGCATTCTGTCGGGAGACAGAACACAGAAAACAACATAACTATAATAATATCATGAATCTAAAAATATATACCGATGAGGTAGATGAATTGGCGCGTAAACAGATTTCGCGCTTGTTGGCGCAACCTGCATTTGCTGATGCCAAGGTGCGAATTATGCCGGATGTTCATGCCGGTAAGGGCTGCGTGATTGGGTTTACCGCGGATTTGGGAGACAAAGTTATCCCGAACATCGTAGGCGTGGATATTGGCTGCGGTATGCTCACCGTTAATCTGGGTAAACAGAAGCCGGATTTTGCCGCACTGGATGCCATCATGCACCGTGATATTCCGAGCGGTATGGATGTGCACCGAGGAGCCGTGGAGCCATTTGAACCGTTTGATGCTTTGCGATGCCGCGAAGAGTTGGTTCATCATGAGCGCCTCCTGCGTTCTCTCGGCTCTCTTGGTGGTGGTAACCACTTTGTGGAGGTGGATGCGGATACGCAGGGTAACTACTATCTTGTCATCCATTCCGGTTCCCGAAATCTGGGTAAGCAGGTGTGCGATATTTATCAGCAAGTGGCGATTGACCGCCGTTCCGGCATCGGTGACCGCGGCCAGCTGGAGGCCTCCCTCATTGCGGAGCTGAAGGAGCAGGGCCGTCAGCGTGAGATTCAGGCTGCCATTAAAGACTTACGTAAGAAATGGAGCGCGCTGGAGCCGGATACGCCTGCTGACCTTTGCTACCTGGAGGGCGCAGACCGCGAGAATTATCTGCATGATATGAAAATCTGCCAGCTTTTTGCTTTGCGAAACCGTGAGGTGATGGCGGATATCATCATCCGTGGCCTCGGCTTGGATGTGCAGGATATGTTCCATACCACGCATAACTATATTGACCACGAGAGCAATATCGTACGAAAGGGCGCCATCTCGGCCCGTGCCGGTGAGAAACTGCTCATTCCCATCAACATGCGTGATGGCTGCATTTACGGAACCGGTAAGGGTAATGATGACTGGAACCAGTCCGCACCTCACGGTGCTGGCCGAATCCTGAGCCGTACTCAGGCTTTGAAACAGCTTTCCCTTGAGGAATTTCAGGAGCAGATGAAGGGCATCTACACCACGTCCGTGACAAAGCGCACGCTGGACGAGTCCCCCATGGCGTACAAGGGGATGGACGCCATCCTGAAGCATATCGGCCCTACAGTAGATGTGGCGGATATTTTCAAACCGCTCTATAACTTCAAAGCTGAGGAAGCTGAGCCTCACTTTAAGAAGAAGCGTTAATACTCATACAAGCGGCTCCGAGTATGGAGCCGCTTGTTTATTTCTGCATTGGGGCAGTGGGCGCCGCCTGTGGAGCCCGGCACCGCTGATATAAACGCGCTTTTCCTGTCAGCTGGCGGAGTTTGTGCTTGCGTGCGCGCGGTCTCAGTAGTAAAATCAACGCGCTATGTTCTACATTACTACAGCAATTGATTATACGAATGGTTCACCCCACATCGGGCATGCTTATGAGAAGGTCCTTGCGGACGTATTGGCTCGTTGGCACCGAATGTGCGGCGAGGAGACCTTCCTGCTGACAGGTGTAGACCAGCATGGTCAGAAGGTGCAGCAGAAGGCTGAGGAAGCCGGCATCTCTCCGCAGGAGTATGCCGATACTGTGACTAAGCGCTTCATCGCTCTCTGGGAGCGCCTCGGCATCAGCTATGATGGCTGGGCAGCCACTACGGACGCTCGTCACAAGGCCTGCGTGCAGAAAATCCTTACGAACCTGAAAGAGAAGGGCTGCCTGTACAAGAAGGCTTACAAGGGCTTCTACTCCGTGCGTCAGGAGCAGTTCCTCACGGACAAGGAGCGCGGCGAGGATGGCAACTTCGGCCCCGAGTGGGGGCAGGTGATTGAGCTGGAGGAGGAGAACTGGTCCTTCAACCTCCCGGCACACACCGCTTGGCTGCGTGAGTTCGTTACTACGCACCCTGAGTGTGTTACCCCGGATTTCCGCCGTCAGGACCTCCTGCAGGCTATCGACCGTGCTACGAATGACCTCTGCATTTCTCGCCCGAAGGACCGCCTCAGCTGGGGTATTCCGCTTCCCTTTGACCCGGATTTTGTGACCTATGTGTGGTTTGATGCTCTCATTAACTACATTTCCTTCGCCGGTTATCTGTCCGATGGTAATCCCACGCTGCCGGACTTCGCTAAGCTGTGGCCTGCCGCTTGTGAGGTGATTGGTAAGGATATTCTTGTGCCTGCCCACGGTATCTACTGGTTCTGCATGCTGCACGCCATGGGCTTCTCAGATGATGAGATGCCGCGCCTGCTTGTGCACGGCTGGCTGAACATCAAAGGCGAGAAGATGTCCAAGTCCCTCGGCAATATCGTGGATCCGAACGACCTCTGTGATGTGTTCGGCCCTGAGGCTGTGCGCTACTACTTGGTGCGTGACACCAAGACCGGTTACGACAGCGACTACGATGCCGAGCGCATGAAGATGATTTACAACACCGAGCTTGCTAACGACCTCGGTAACCTCTGCAACCGCTCTCTTAACATGTGCACCCGCTATTTGGGTGGTACTGTGACCATACCCGCCGAGCTCGCCGCTGATGAGCTTTCCGTTGCTCTCCGCCAGAACATGGCTGATACTGTTACCCGTTTCACGGAGTGCATGAACGCTTATAACACCTCCGAGGCTCTTGCCGCGCTGAATGCTCATGTGGGACAGTGTAATTCCTTCATTGAGAAGACCCAGCCCTTCATGCTTGCCAAGGATGAAACACGCGCAGCTGAGCTGCAGAGCGTGCTCGCTCACTTGCTTGAGAGCTGTGTGCAGGTTGGTTACCTCATCGGCTGTGTGCTGCCGGATGCCTCTGCCCGCATCCTCAGCCAGCTGCAGGTGGATGGTACTAAGCTCACGCCGCAGACGCTGAGCTGGGGCATCCTGAAGGATGGCCATCAGGTACAGGCTCCCAGCCCCGTCTTCCCGCGTATTCTCTCTGAAGAGGAGAAGCAGAAGATGGCTGAGAAGGCTGCCAAGGCCGCTGCTAAGGCTGCTCGTAAGGCCGCTGAACAGCAGAAGTAAGCCTCCTTCCTTATAATCTTAAATCCCCGCTCCGATATGAATCGGAGCGGGGATTTTTTTGACCTACGCTATAAGCGGAGGGATAGGGGGCGAATGCCCCCTATAGGTTAACGAAGTTCTCGTACACTCTTGGCACCGGCTTCACGCAGCATGTTCACGCACTCGGTGTGGCCGTTTTCCGTGGCCCAGTCCAGTGCAGTTTTGTTATCACTGTCAATGAAGTTAATGTCGATACCGGGTACAGCCATCAGCATGCGCAGATTTTCGACATGGCCGCGAATCGCGACAAAGATGATGGCGGTGTCACCGGTAGTGTTCGGCTTATTCACCTCAATGCCGGGGGCTGCAAGCAGAAGGCGAAGGCCTTCAGTATTGCTGCGTACGCACACATTTGTGAGCGGAGTGTAACCATCTATGTCCGAGAAGGCGTTTACATCAGCTCCGGCGGCAATGAGCAGGCGGATGATATCGTTTCTGTCATTGTCCGCGGCGCTGCACAGGGTCTGATTGTAACGGCTGGGGGTAATGCCCATTTCTCTCAGCTGCTGCTGGGCTGCTGCATCACCATTAGCGGGAGCTGGTGTGCTATCCTCCGGAGCGGAGGTTCCTGCGCCTTGCAGAAGACGCACGCATTCGTAACTACCATGTTCTGTGGCAACATCGAGCGCGGTCTTGCCGCCGCGGTTTGGCAAGTTGACATCAATGCCGGGAGCCGCCAGGAGGAGGCTGAGACCTTCCGTGTTGTCTCTCAGACTGCAGTTGGTGAGCGGCGTCCAGCCATCAGAGCCATAGCAGTTTACATCAGCACCGGCTGCAATAAGGAGGCGGATGAGCTCGTTTCTGTCATTATCTGTGGCGTTGCAGAGGGTGTGATTGTAATGGGAGGGGGTAATTCCCATTTCTCTCAGTTTCTGCTGAGCTTCGGCATCACCATTAGCGGGGGCTGGTGTGTTATCCTCCACCGGAGCGAGGCCGCTGGCTGCACGCAGAAGATGCACGCACTCGGCACAGCCTTCTTCCGTGGCAATCTCAAGAGCGGAGCGTCCACTGCGGGTTCGCTTATTAATATCAATGCCGGGAGCGGCCAGCAGGAGGCGCACACCTTCCGGATTTTCACTCAGGCAGCAGTTGGTGAGCGGTGTCCAGCCATCCTCACCATAGCAGTTTACGTCAGCGCCGGCTGCAATAAGGAGGCGGATGGCGTCGTTCTTGTCATTATCCGCGGCATCGCAGAGAGCCTGATTGTAACGGCTGGGGGTAATGCCCAAATCTCTCAGTTGCTGCTGAGCTTCGGGGTCACCATTAGCGGGGGCCGGTGTGTTATCCACAGGGAAGGAAGCCCCGGCCTCACGCAGGAGGCGTAAGCACTCAGCATTGCCTTTCTCCGTGGCAACATGCAGCGGAGAATCGCCGCTGCTGTTCGGTTTATTGATATCAATGCCGGGAGCGGCCAGCAGGATGCGTATGCCTTCAGCGTTGCCATACAGGCAGCAGTTGGTGAGCGGCGTCCAACCATCAGAGCCGACACTATTCACATCAGCCCCGGCTGCAACAAGGAGGCGGATGAGATCGTTCTTACGATTATCCGAGGCGTCGCAGAGGGCCTGATTGTAGCGGCTGGGGGTAATGCCCATGTCTCTCAGTTGCTGTTGGGCTTCGGCGTCACCATTAGCGGGAGCAGGTGTGTTATCCACAGGAACGGATGCCCCAGCTTCACGCAGGAGACGTACACACTCGAAGCTGCCTTTTTCCGTAGCAACCTGAACCGGTGTCTGGCCGCGTTCGTTCGGCTTGTTGACATCAATTCCGGGAGCCGCCAGTAGAATGCGCACACCTTCCGGGTTGTTACTCAGGCAGCAGTTGGTGAGCGGTGTCCAGCCGTCAGAGCCGTTGCAGTTTACATCAGCACCGGCCGCAACGAGGAGGCGGATGAGATTATTCCTGTCATTATCCGTGGCATTGCAGAGGGTCTGATTGTAAATGGAAGGGGTAATTCCCATTTCTCTCAGCTGCTGCTGAGCTTCAGCGTCACCATTAGCGGGGGCAGGTGTGTTATCCTCTGGAACGGTGACACCGGCCTCACGAAGAATGCGCATGCACACATCATGGCCTCTTTCAGCGGCAATCTGAAGTGCTGTATTGCCGTTGCGATTCGGCTTGTTGACATCA